>NZ_JBAFWT010000258.1:0-200 GCF_043195195.1 Roseixanthobacter psychrophilus | reverse complement strand
GAGCGCCTCAAGGACTTTCTCCGTCGCCACCGTGGAATCGCCACCAAATATCTCGACAGCTACCTGCGGTGGTATCACCTCGCAGTCCTCCCTCGCGCTCCTTCACCCCGCGCGGTCCTCGCCGCAGCCGCAGGAATGCTGAATCTCAGGCCCGCGTGCATAGCTAATGCGAATTGAGCCAACAAATTTATCGCCATTCC
>NZ_JBAFWT010000257.1:0-200 GCF_043195195.1 Roseixanthobacter psychrophilus | reverse complement strand
ACGAGAAGAAAGCCGATGGCGACGATGCCGCCAGGCGAGCGCCAGAATCCTCGGTGCCGGACTTGCGCGCCGTTGTCGTTGCCGGGTCGCGGCATATGGCTGGTGTCGTCATGCAAAGACATATGATCCTCCCGCCTGCTCGAGGCGGACCGGCCGCGTTCATGCCGATCCGCCCAAGGGCTCGATCCTCACCTGGACTC
>NZ_JBAFWT010000256.1:0-200 GCF_043195195.1 Roseixanthobacter psychrophilus | reverse complement strand
AAGTCCAGGTGAGGATCGAGCCCTTGGGCGGATCGGCATGAACGCGGCCGGTCCGCCTCGAGCAGGCGGGAGGATCATATGTCCTTGCATGACGACACCAGCCATATGCCGCGACCCGGCAACGACAACGGCGCGCAAGTCCGGCACCGAGGATTCTGGCGCTCGCCCGGCGGCATCGTCGCCATCGGCTTTCTTCTCGC
>NZ_JBAFWT010000255.1:0-202 GCF_043195195.1 Roseixanthobacter psychrophilus | reverse complement strand
GCAACATCACCTCGGAATGGACGATGCCCGGCTTGTTTGAGAAGTCGTGGCCACGGCCCAGCCGGTCATCGCGCAGCCGGGAGGCCGAGCGATAGGCGGCGGCTGCGACCGCACTGCGGCCCGCCGCACGTCCGATGACCTGAACGGAGAAATGGTAGATCGCCATGGCGACCAACCAGATACTGCCCTCAAGCGCACGTCG
>NZ_JBAFWT010000254.1:0-203 GCF_043195195.1 Roseixanthobacter psychrophilus | reverse complement strand
CTCAAGGCGCATCACGACGAGCGGCTGGAACGGCTCATGGACTTTTGCATCGAGCCGCGCACGGTGATGGAGACGCTGGAGGTCCTGTTCCGGCCTCTGCCGCTCGATCAGACCGGCTTCGGCCTCAGCGAGGCGCTGGCGCATCTCCGCCACCTTGTCAGCCGCGGGGAACTGGGGCACGGGATGGACGCGCAAAGGTGGGT
>NZ_JBAFWT010000253.1:0-205 GCF_043195195.1 Roseixanthobacter psychrophilus | reverse complement strand
CGGAACAGGGGCCCGTGGCCGATCTTCGCCAGCTTGAGCCAAGTTTCGAGCGCCACGACGGGGCAGGTGACGTCGGATGACCCGCGGCCGATCTCGACCTCCCGCCAGCCAGACTTGCCACGGAGGGTCACCACCATCCCCTTGTCGAGGATCTCCACCCAACCCCGGCCGTCCTCGGTCTGATCCCGGGCGACGTCGAGGCCGA
>NZ_JBAFWT010000252.1:0-207 GCF_043195195.1 Roseixanthobacter psychrophilus | reverse complement strand
CGTGCGGTAGAAGGCTTCGTTGCGCTCGGAGAGGTCGCGCACGCGCTCGAAGGCATCGTCCTGCCGGGGGAAGCGGATGTCGCAGACCTCACGCGCCTCGAAGTGGACAGCGTAGCCACCGTCGCGGCAATCGGGATCGCCCGACGGATTGTCGATCTTCATCTCGTAGAGGCCGGGCGGAAGGGTCTCGATCCGCGGCAGGCTCTG
>NZ_JBAFWT010000251.1:0-207 GCF_043195195.1 Roseixanthobacter psychrophilus | reverse complement strand
AGTGCTGTAGAAGGCTTCGTTGCGCTCGGAGAGGTCGCGCACGCGCTCGAAGGCATCGTACTGCCGGGGGAAGCGGATGTCGCAGACCTCACGCGCCTCGAAGTGGACGGCGTAGCCACCGTCGCGGCAATCGGGATCGCCCGAGGGATTGTCGATCTTCATCTCGTAGAGGCCGGGCGGAAGGGCCTCGATCCGCGGCAGGCTCTT
>NZ_JBAFWT010000250.1:0-210 GCF_043195195.1 Roseixanthobacter psychrophilus | reverse complement strand
CGATGAGGGATGACGTATCCGGCGGACCGAAGCGCACCGCCACGTCGAAGCCCGCCATCATCTCCTCGCGGTAATTGCTGGTGGAGACATCCACCGACAGCAACGGATGGCGCTGCAGGAACTGCTGCAGCTTTGAAGCAAGCACCATTCGCGCGAACCACGGGTCCACCGACACGCGCAGCCGCCCACGCACCACCGCCGCCGCGCCGG
>NZ_JBAFWT010000249.1:0-213 GCF_043195195.1 Roseixanthobacter psychrophilus | reverse complement strand
GATCTCGGCGGGCGCTCGAGGCGCGTCGCGGACGATCCCTTTACACCCGCCTCGAGCGACGGATGATCGATGGTCCGCACAAAAGCGATGATCGCCATAGCGCATGCACTGGCGGGAATTGCCGTGTGGCAGGCCATGGCGCAGCAGGAGTTGGATTCATCGCCGTGCTGATGTTTGGCCGCGCAGGCCGAGCCGTCTGCTTCCAGACAAGCG
>NZ_JBAFWT010000248.1:0-214 GCF_043195195.1 Roseixanthobacter psychrophilus | reverse complement strand
CGAAGCGATGACCACGGCGACCCTGGACGCCCTGACGACGGGTCAGTCGCCCGAGGCGTTCCGCGCGATCGCGGGGGAGCTTTTCCGAGATACCGAGGGGCGGTCTGGTACGGCTCGCGAGGCCCCCAGCGCCGATAGCGGTCCCGAGGGCGAGGCTTCGGCCGAGCCTGAGGGTGGGGCTCTGCCCGCCGCCCCGCAGAATACCGAGGGGGCA
>NZ_JBAFWT010000247.1:0-214 GCF_043195195.1 Roseixanthobacter psychrophilus | reverse complement strand
CGCCCCCTCGGTATTTTGCGGGGCGGCGGGCAGAGCCCCACCCTCAGGCTCGGCCGAAGCCGTGCCCTCGGGACCGCTACCGGCGCTGGGGGCCTCGCGAGCCGTACCAGACCGCCCCTCGGTATCTCCGAAAAGCTCCACGGCGATCGCACGGAACGCCTCGGGCGACTGACCGATCACCAGGGCGTCCAGGGTCGCCGTGGTCATCGCTTCA
>NZ_JBAFWT010000246.1:0-215 GCF_043195195.1 Roseixanthobacter psychrophilus | reverse complement strand
TCGCCCGGGAAGTCGTACTTCGAAAGCAGCTCGCGCACTTCAAGCTCGACCAGCTCCAGCAGTTCCGGATCGTCGACCATGTCGCACTTGTTCAGGAACACCACCAGCGCGGGAACGCCGACCTGGCGCGCCAGAAGGATGTGCTCGCGGGTCTGCGGCATCGGACCGTCGGCGGCCGAAACCACCAGGATCGCGCCGTCCATCTGCGCCGCGCC
>NZ_JBAFWT010000245.1:0-220 GCF_043195195.1 Roseixanthobacter psychrophilus | reverse complement strand
TTGGCGGCTGTTGACCGTCTGAATGTGGAGATCGCCACGCACCCGCTCGCCGGCGGTCTGGTTAAGCGCTTCGTGGCTGACGCCCAACGCGGCGGCGCAAGGCGGATAGCTGGTGCAGCCGTCGGTGACCAGCAAGGCGTCCTTGCCAAGAACGGGCCGAAGAACGGCTTCGATCGCGACGGCGCAGACAGATGACAACAACAGCGCTGACGGTGGAGCT
>NZ_JBAFWT010000244.1:0-220 GCF_043195195.1 Roseixanthobacter psychrophilus | reverse complement strand
GGAGACTTCACATGGCCACGATCGCAACCCTCACCCAGAAGGCGGACGGCAACCTCGAAGGCACGCTCGCCACCCTCAACGTCACCGCGCCGATCGCGCTGGTGCCGAACACCCGCAAGGCGAAGGACAATGAGCCGGACTACCGCGTGATCTCGCGCAAGAACGGCTTCGAGCTGGGCGCCGGCTGGAACCGGATCTCGAAGACCACCGGCGAGGAGTA
>NZ_JBAFWT010000243.1:0-232 GCF_043195195.1 Roseixanthobacter psychrophilus | reverse complement strand
CCCATCCCATGCTGCGACATCCCACCGCCACCCGCCTCGAAGCCCTCGGCTTCCACGGCATGGCCGGCGCCTTCGACGAACAGATCGCCGATCCCGCCGTCGCCGACCTCGGCTTCGAGGATCGCTTCGCCCTCCTGGTCGATCGAGAGAGTGCCTGGCGCGACACCAAGCGCCTTCAAGCCCGCCTGCGTCATGCCAAGCTCCGCGTTCAGGCGGCCATCGAGGACATCGA
>NZ_JBAFWT010000242.1:0-233 GCF_043195195.1 Roseixanthobacter psychrophilus | reverse complement strand
GGCCCGGCTCAAGTTCGCCGCCCTGCGACAGGACGCATGCGTCGAGGATGTTGATCTGCGCACGCCCCGCGGCCTGGACCGTGCGCTCCTGGCCAGGCTCGTCGCTGGCGACTGGATCGATCGCCACCAGAACTGCCTCATCACGGGCCCGACCGGATCGGGGAAGACCTGGCTCTCCTGCGCCTTCGGCCATCGCGCGGCGCGCGACGATCACTCCGTCCTCTACGCTCGGG
>NZ_JBAFWT010000241.1:0-246 GCF_043195195.1 Roseixanthobacter psychrophilus | reverse complement strand
AGGGGTCCCGTTGAGAACGACGGGACCCGTCAGCCCCGCGCAGTCCGCGGCGAGCAGCGTCACCGCCCAGCCGGCCTGGCAATTCCCGTAGAGCACGGGCGCGGCGCCGGAATGGCGGCGTGACACCTCCTCGACGAACCGCCGCAGCACGTGAAGCACGTCGGCGAGCGTCTGCCCTGCGGCAGGCTCGGGATAGAAGGTGACGAAATAGACGGGATGCCCCTGATGCAGGGCGAGGCCGACCTC
>NZ_JBAFWT010000240.1:0-254 GCF_043195195.1 Roseixanthobacter psychrophilus | reverse complement strand
AGCTCGAGGCGCGCCGCGATAAGATCGACACGCTTTCGAATGGCTTCGACTTCGACCTGCTGTGCCGTCTGGATGCGGGGCATGCCTGGGAGTTGACCCGGCAATCTGTAGTCGACGTCGGCCCCCCACAAGCCCAGCATGCGGGTCAGGCCTTCGCGGTCCGTGCTGACCTTCAATCGAGCCTGGGCAAGCTCGTTGGACACCTCGGCGTAGAAGGAACTCGCTCGCGCCTGGTCGAGTTTCTTCGCGGCGCC
>NZ_JBAFWT010000239.1:0-255 GCF_043195195.1 Roseixanthobacter psychrophilus | reverse complement strand
GACGATTTCGAGGGCCACGTCCTCGTCCGTTCCGTCGTCGCGCACGCGGCGCGCGGTCTTGGGCGCGAGGTCGAGCAGGGCGCGGATGGCACCGCCGGTCTGCTCGCGGGCGCGCAGTTCCAGCACCTGCCCCAGCAGCACCAGCACGGTGATGACGGCGGCGGCCTCGAAATAGATGGCAACTGATCCGTCGGTGGCGCGGAAGGTGGCGGGGAAGATCTGCGGCGCGAAGGTCGCCACCACGCTGTAGGCCCA
>NZ_JBAFWT010000238.1:0-259 GCF_043195195.1 Roseixanthobacter psychrophilus | reverse complement strand
GCGCCCACGGCGGCGGCGATGCCCGTGGTGACGGCTCGGCTACCGGAGGCGCTCGAAGCCCTGAGAGCTAGCGACGGCATGCAACTGTGGTGGATTGGCGTGATGGGCTTGACGGGGGACGTCATCTTCGCTGCGGCCGCGATGATGGTCGCCTTTGGTCTCGTATTGCGCGGGCAGCCGATCAAGGCGGCGGGATGGCTCGGGATCGCGCTCAGCAACATTATCTTCGTCGGTGTAGACGCGCTCGTTGGGCGAACCT
>NZ_JBAFWT010000237.1:0-260 GCF_043195195.1 Roseixanthobacter psychrophilus | reverse complement strand
CTCGATAAAGTGGAGGCGGGCGAGGAGGTCGTCATCACCCGCCATGGCCGTGCCGTCGCCCATATCCGCCCCGCCTCTCGTCCGAAGCAGCCATTGCGGCTGGATGAACTTGCCGCCTTCCGCGCCACCATGCCGCATCTCCGGCGACGGAGCGCCGATTTGCTGCGTGAGGCGCGGGACGAAGGCCGGTGAGGCGAGCGCGGGGCATGCTCTATTTCGATACCAGCTTTCTCGTCCCGCTCATCCTGCCCGAGGCGACC
>NZ_JBAFWT010000236.1:0-261 GCF_043195195.1 Roseixanthobacter psychrophilus | reverse complement strand
GGGCCGGCTCCGACGCAGCCCAAGGATTCGGCACGCCGTCGCCACATCGACCGGCGATAGTGGCCCAGCGTTGATCAGTGGCCGGATGACCGTCTCTCGGGCGACCGCGACCTGCCACCGGTCATCATCAATGTCGAGCTTGTCCAGGCTGCGCGGCACGTATCGACCTCCGCACTCGCCTCGATCCAGCGATCAAGGACAGGATTCCAGGGAAGCGGGCGGAATCCACCAAATTGGGGCGAGCCAACCGTGTTACGTTTC
>NZ_JBAFWT010000235.1:0-262 GCF_043195195.1 Roseixanthobacter psychrophilus | reverse complement strand
TTGGGTCGACTCGTCCGAATGATGATCCGCGGGATCAGGCGAGGCGATCTGGTGCGGATGATCCGCCGCAGCGGCGTATGCCGAATCCTCGTCGTGGCACGGTGCGGAATAGGCGCTGGCGATGGGTGCGAACAGCATGGCCATTGCCACCAGAATTGCTGGTAGCACTTTCACCCACTCCGCTGCGGAACTGAGCCTGAGCATGTGCCTCATCGCCTCACCGGCGAACTATGCCTCATCGTAGGTGCGCATGAAAGGACCG
>NZ_JBAFWT010000234.1:0-264 GCF_043195195.1 Roseixanthobacter psychrophilus | reverse complement strand
GCAGCTCCAGGGGGTGCTGCCGTCCTTCGTCTGGAGGGCCCTTGCCGCGCTCGATCTCGGCGACATGGCTCAGCTCCAGACCCGGCTGACATCGTTCCTCCTCGAATTCAGCCAGACCCTCGCCAACAGGGCGGTCATCATCGGGCAGAACACGGCCCAGTTCATCATCAGCCTCGGGGTGATGCTTTACCTGCTGTTCTTCCTGTTCCGCGATGGCGTGGCCCTTGCTGCCAGTATCCGCAAAGCCAGCCCTCTCGGCGCGCA
>NZ_JBAFWT010000233.1:0-264 GCF_043195195.1 Roseixanthobacter psychrophilus | reverse complement strand
GCTTGAGGTGCGGCCGGAATTCATCCGGGGGCGGATGGAGGGTGGCGAGCGCTTCGTGGCGGCGCCGGGCTATTCCAAGCTGGCGGCCGCCGGGCACTTCGTCGCGGTGTCCGCAGGGGGTGTGACAGCCTCAGCACCGGTCACAATCGGCCCCGAACCTGGCGCCGGAACTTAAGAGGCCGCCCCAGCCCTGGGGCATGATCGAGCTTGCGCGCGCGCGACATGCTGCGCGCCATGTCAAACTGGCTCGATATCGCACTCGAA
>NZ_JBAFWT010000232.1:0-264 GCF_043195195.1 Roseixanthobacter psychrophilus | reverse complement strand
GACGACTTTGATATCGAGCCAGTTTGACATGGCGCGCAGCATGTCGCGCGCGCGCAAGCTCGATCATGCCCCAGGGCTGGGGCGGCCTCTCATGTTCCGGCACCCGGTTCGGGGCCGATGGTGACCGGCGTTGATGAGGTCACGCCCCCTGCGGACACCGCGACGAAGTGCCCGGCCGCCGCCAGCTTGGAATAGCCCGGCGCCGCGACAAACCGCTCGCCGCTCTCCATCCGGCCCCGCACGAACTCCGGCCGGACCTCAAGT
>NZ_JBAFWT010000231.1:0-266 GCF_043195195.1 Roseixanthobacter psychrophilus | reverse complement strand
TGCGTATTCCACGGCATCGTGGGCATGGATTCCACGTGATCATGGGCAGGATTTTCAGGCGAAGGTGGGCAGGGATTCCACAGCATCGTGGGCGCCCTGCTGAGTGTGTGATGGAGCCTCGACCGACAGTCTGACCGGGCTAGGGAGACCCTCGTTTTCGATCGAGGGACCCCGATGCCGACCGAGAGATTGTCGATGCGCCGCATACGCGACTTATTACGTCTGAAGTTTGAGAACGGCCTGAGCAGCCGGGCGATCGCGGCCTC
>NZ_JBAFWT010000230.1:0-269 GCF_043195195.1 Roseixanthobacter psychrophilus | reverse complement strand
GCGAGGTGGAGTTCGCCATTCCGCGCGAGATGACACAGGCGCAGGGCGTCGAACTGGCCCGCGACTTCGTGCAGTCCGAGTTTGTGGATCAGGGCATGATCGCCGATCTCAATGGGCATTGGGACACCGGGGCGGACGGAATGCCCAAGCCCCATGCCCATGTCATGCTCACCATGCGGTCGGTGGACGCGGACGGCTTCGGCCCGAAGGCGCGGGAGTGGAACCGCACGGATTTGGTCGAGCGTTGGCGCGAACGCTGGGCCGATCAC
>NZ_JBAFWT010000229.1:0-273 GCF_043195195.1 Roseixanthobacter psychrophilus | reverse complement strand
GGCCGCCGCCGGTGACGCCAGCGCGGCCGCGCCCACCACCGTGCCGACGGCCCCCGCCGTTTCCACCGCCGCCGCCCAGGTGGCGACGCCGATCGTGCCGAGGCCGAGCACCGCGCCGATCTGCCCCTGCGCGGCGGCGAGCAGCGCCGTCACGCCCGTGAGGACGGCGCCCAGCGTCGAGGCGGCGGATGGCGCGAAGCTGGTGGCGATGGGCTGAAACACCACGTCGAACCGCACCACCCGCAGCTCGCGCGCGGCGAAATGGATGTTGGC
>NZ_JBAFWT010000228.1:0-281 GCF_043195195.1 Roseixanthobacter psychrophilus | reverse complement strand
ATGGCCAAAGAGAAGTTTAACCGGAGCAAGCCGCACTGCAACATCGGCACCATTGGTCACGTTGACCATGGCAAGACGTCGCTGACGGCTGCGATCACGAAGGTTCTTGCGGAGACGGGCGGGGCGACGTTCACGGCGTACGACCAGATCGACAAGGCACCTGAAGAGAAGGCACGCGGGATCACGATCTCGACGGCTCACGTTGAGTACGAGACGGCGAACCGCCACTATGCCCACGTGGATTGCCCCGGCCACGCCGACTATGTGAAGAACATGATCAC
>NZ_JBAFWT010000227.1:0-285 GCF_043195195.1 Roseixanthobacter psychrophilus | reverse complement strand
CTGCCAGTCCGTCAGTAGGCCTCGCGGCTTGATACACAGCGCGGCGGCGACCACCGGCGAAATCACATGACCGGTGTCCGGGTCTCGAACCGGCTCCAACTTCAAAGCCGCGGGTGGTACATCATCGGCCTGCCCCCTTTCGACCCGCCGCCAAGCTCCCAGCAGGCGCTCCAGATTGAAGCGCTCCCCGTTTCTAGGCCACCCGGAGCTAGAAAATTCCGGGGTTAGAGCTCATTCCGGCGGGGATGCCGGAGAGCCATTCATGAGCGCGATCGGCGGCTTGTT
>NZ_JBAFWT010000226.1:0-287 GCF_043195195.1 Roseixanthobacter psychrophilus | reverse complement strand
AACGCCGACGATTACGATCTGGCCAAAAAGTTCCTCGGCACCTTCGAGACCGGCCTTCGGGCTGGCGACGCCCTCCATTTGGCAATCGCTTCGAACCATCAGGCCGGGGCGATCTACAGCTTGGACAAGGTGCTGTTCAAGGCGGGGAAAATTCTGGGGCTCCCTGTGAACGCTGGAACTGAAATTCCGTAATTCAATCTAAGGGCGAGCCGGAATGCCGCACGCGATCATTCGAGGCAAGAACGGACGCCGCCATGAGGTGGACTTCGGCGATGCGCCTGTTCGCG
>NZ_JBAFWT010000225.1:0-288 GCF_043195195.1 Roseixanthobacter psychrophilus | reverse complement strand
TGCGCCCGTCACCGCGGGAACGGTCGATTACCGTCCGGTTGATCCGAAACCCTGGATCGAGCGCAATGAGCGCGTCGCTCCCAAGACGGGGGGCGAATGATGGCGCTCACAATCGATAGTCAGGCGAAGCCTCTTGCAGCGCCGCCTTGGAAGCGGCTTGTCGCGATCGGCGCCGTCGCCACGACACTGGGTGGCTGCGTAACCTTCACGCCCGACGGCGGCATGAGCCCGGTGTCGGCGGAGGTCTCGGCCGCGATCGGCAAGGACACCGTGAAGATCGTGTCATCG
>NZ_JBAFWT010000224.1:0-288 GCF_043195195.1 Roseixanthobacter psychrophilus | reverse complement strand
GGAGGACACGATCTTCACGGTGTCCTTGCCGATCGCGGCCGAGACCTCCGCCGACACCGGGCTCATGCCGCCGTCCGGCGTGAAGGTTACGCAGCCACCCAGTGTCGTGGCGACGGCGCCGATCGCGACGAGACGCCTCCATGGTGGCGCAGGAACAGGCTTCGCCTGGCTATCGATTGGGAGAGCCATCATTCGCCCCTCGTCTTGGGAGCGACGCGCTCATTGCGCTCGATCCAGGGTTTCGGATCGACCGGACGGTAATCGACCGTGCCCGCGGTGACGGGCGCG
>NZ_JBAFWT010000223.1:0-294 GCF_043195195.1 Roseixanthobacter psychrophilus | reverse complement strand
TCTGCCCCCACGCTGATTGCCGCGTCGCAGGCGGTGCTGAAAGCCTGTATCGCAGCGCGGGCGGCGCTGGCGGAACTTCGAGTTTCCGGCCAGCTCATTCCCAATCAAGCTGTCCTAGAACAGGCTGTTGAAGAAGTCGGCTCGCGGACGGCTTTGAGGATCACGTCGTCACCGTCGTGGTAGGTGAACTCGATCTCGATGGTGCCGTCGTCCTGGAGTTCGGCGGAGCCCTCTCCCGCGACCTCGGTCATGTCGTCCGAGCCGTGCCAGCGGAAGAAGACGGCAGTGCGAGCG
>NZ_JBAFWT010000222.1:0-302 GCF_043195195.1 Roseixanthobacter psychrophilus | reverse complement strand
CTCGCGATCGCGCGTGCGGGCGCCGCCGGCGGCCGAGATCGGCACGACGCCTTCCAGGGATGCGTCGCCGGTGCCGAGCTGGTCGAGCCAGGTGAGTTGCTCCTTACGTGCAAGGCGCATCTGCTCGGAGGGCTCGCGATCGCCGCCGCAAGCGAGGTCAAACCGCGCCAGCACACAGGCGCAGCGCACCAGCTCGGCCGGCGGCGGAATGAGCGGCAGGGCATAACGCCGCCGCAAAAAGGAATCGATGGTCCTGCCGGAATCGGAAATCGCCTGCTCGATCCGGCCGGTGGGCATGGGCT
>NZ_JBAFWT010000221.1:0-302 GCF_043195195.1 Roseixanthobacter psychrophilus | reverse complement strand
GTCGCGATCGCGCGTGCGGGCGCCGCCGGCGGCCGAGATCGGCACGACGCCTTCCAGGGACACGTCGCCGGTGCCGAGCTGGCCGAGCCAGGTGCGCACCTCCTTGCACGCCAGGCGCATCTGCTCGGAGGGTTCGCGGTCGCCGCCGCAGGCGAGGTCAAATCGCGCCAGCACGCAGGCGCAGCGCACCAGCTCGGCCGGCGGCGGGCTAATCGGCAGGGCATAACGCCGCCGCAAAAAAGAATCGATCGTGCGGCCGGCATCGGCGATCGCCTGCTCGATCCGGCCGGTGGGCATGGGCG
>NZ_JBAFWT010000220.1:0-309 GCF_043195195.1 Roseixanthobacter psychrophilus | reverse complement strand
GATGATGGAGTTGCTGTATCATGCCGCTCGGCTCAATCTTGAGCCTTGGAGCCCCTGCCCTCCCATGCCCCCCGCCCGCAAGCCGCTGCCCGTCGATCACTCCATCCTCAACGAGATGCTGGCGATCCGGCTCCAGCAGCTCGAGAGCGAGAATGGCGGAATGGAGGCGTTCCTGCCGAAGACAGGATTGGCGCGCGGGACCTATTACACGATCCTTCGGGGGATCGGGAATCCGACGTTGAAGACAATGGAGCGCATCGCCTCGAGCCTCAATATGAGCGTCCTCGAGTTGCTCGGCTTCGAGATCGA
>NZ_JBAFWT010000219.1:0-311 GCF_043195195.1 Roseixanthobacter psychrophilus | reverse complement strand
CGGTTCGGTCAGGTAGATCGCACGCCTACCTTGTCTGTGTATTCACTGCGTTGTCGAAAAACCACGCCACGCTCGATAATCAGGCAGGCTTCAGCACCGCTCCTTCGGGAACGACACCATCGCTTGCATAACGCCATAGGGCGATCAACAATTTGCGCGCGAGCGCGACGAGCAGCACCTTCTTCAGGCGCCCCTTGGCGCCGGCCAGGCGTTCCCTGAACCATTTCGCCAAGGCGCTCTCCGGCTGATAGCGCAGCCACAGCCATGCGAGTTCTCCCATCGCCGCACGCAGACGCCGATTGCCGGCCTTG
>NZ_JBAFWT010000218.1:0-315 GCF_043195195.1 Roseixanthobacter psychrophilus | reverse complement strand
GCTCGCCATCTTCCCGATCCTGGTCTGGGTCTATGTCCGACTGGCGTGGCAGGAAGAAGCGGCTGCCCGCGCCGAGTTCGGGCCCCTGTGGGACGATTACGCCCGGCGCGTTCCCGCCTTTCTCCCTCGTATCGCAATTTCATCCCCATACGTCCCTTCCTCCGGAGACGGTCCTCATGACTGAGCATGACGCGCACGCCGGCCATCATCATCATGCCCCTGTGGATCACCCGCACATCGGGACCGGAAGCTCGCCCGCGGAGACGGTCAAGGACCCCGTTTGCGGGATGGAGGTGAACCCGGCCACCGCCGGGC
>NZ_JBAFWT010000217.1:0-315 GCF_043195195.1 Roseixanthobacter psychrophilus | reverse complement strand
ACCCGGCCGTGGCCGGGTTCACCTCCATCCCGCAGACGGGGTCCTTGACCGCTTCCACGGGCGAACGCTCCGCCCCGGCGTGCGGGTGATCCACAGGGTCATGATGATGATGGCCGGCGTGCGCGTCATGCTCAGTCATGAGGACCGTCTCCGGAGGAAGGGGCGTATGGGGATGAAATTGCGATATGAGGGAGAAAGGCGGGAACGCGACGGGCGTAATCGTCCCACAGGGGCCCAAACTCGGCGCGGGCAGCCGCTTCCTCCTGCCGCGCCAGCCGGACATAGACCCAGACCAGGATCGGGAAGATGGCGAGG
>NZ_JBAFWT010000216.1:0-325 GCF_043195195.1 Roseixanthobacter psychrophilus | reverse complement strand
AATGCGGCGGTGGCGTGAACGACCGCGACGGCGAGCAGCGACCATGTCAGCAACCGGTGGATTGGGGCAAAGGCGGCGGTGTTCACATACATGGCGCCGGTGCCGGTAATGGGCAGCACGAAGAGTAGGCCGTACAGCAGCGCGTGACTAACCGCTGCCCCCAACGCGTGATCTGCGAGGAGGCCGCAGGGAGCGGCGCGACACCATGATGATATCTGAGGCCGATACGGACCGCTGTGAAGACCAGAATAAGCCAGCCGGCCCAGGCGTGGACGCGGTGCAGGAAGAGGTCGAATGGAGCCGGCTGCATGAAGGCATGCGTCAT
>NZ_JBAFWT010000215.1:0-334 GCF_043195195.1 Roseixanthobacter psychrophilus | reverse complement strand
CGGGAGAGCTCGTCGCCGCGCGGCTTCGAGCTCGAAATCCAGATCCCGATCTTCGACGGCGGCGAAGTCAACGTGCGCCGATCGCGGGAGACTTACATGCAGGCGGTCAACCGCCTGATGGAAAAAGCCATCAACGTGCGCTCGGAAGCGCGCGCGGCCTATCTCACCTATCGCGGCAGCTACGACATCGCCCGCCAGTATCAGAACAGCATTCTGCCGCTGCGCCGGACGATCAACGAGCAGGCTCTGCTCGAATACAACGGCATGCTGATCGACGTCTTCGAGCTTCTGACGACGGCGCGGGAAAGCATCGCCACCAACGTCGCGGCGATCT
>NZ_JBAFWT010000214.1:0-350 GCF_043195195.1 Roseixanthobacter psychrophilus | reverse complement strand
CGGCGACGTGTAATGGATGAAGCCGGGGTTGCCGACCTCCGGGGTGTAACCGGCAATGGTCTCGGCACCCGGCGTCCAAGAGCCGATCATCACATAAGGATCGGCCGCCGCGATCGCGACCTGGACGTCGCGGGCGGCTTTGTAATAGGCGCCGGTCGGCTCGGGCGGGTCCGGCAGGTCGCCCCAGTAAGCGCGGCCGAGCGTCTGGAACCAGATCTTGAGGGTCGGGTTGCCGAGGGCGGATCGCATATACGCAATGATCGCCTCCGTGGTCGCCTGGTAGCGCGAGGGCGAGGAGAAGCGCGGCGTCGCCGCCGGGTCGAAGGCGCTCACATCGTTTTCGCCTTGCC
>NZ_JBAFWT010000213.1:0-350 GCF_043195195.1 Roseixanthobacter psychrophilus | reverse complement strand
GGCGGATTGATAGTGGATGAAGCCGGGGTTTCCGATCTCAGGCACATAGCCCGCAATGGTCTCGCTGCCGGGCGTCCACGAGCCGATCATCACATAAGGATCGGCCGCCGCGATCGCGACCTGGACGTCGCGGGCGGCTTTGTAATAGGCCCCGGTCGGCTCGGGCGGGTCCGGCAGGTCGCCCCAGTAGGCTCGGCCGAGGGTCTGGATCCAGACCCTGAGTGTCGGCCGACCGAGGGCGGTCCGCATGTGCGCGAAGATCGCCTCGGTGGCCGCACGGAGGCGCGCGGGCGAGGAGAAGCGCGGCGCGGCGGCCGGATCGAACGCCGACACGTCGTTTTCCGCCTGCG
>NZ_JBAFWT010000212.1:0-351 GCF_043195195.1 Roseixanthobacter psychrophilus | reverse complement strand
CTCGGGATCAAGCCCCGAGGGTCTTTTCGGCGAGCCTCTTTCGCATGGACTCGCCTCTGATCTCGACGCGGTGGGAGGAATGGACGAGCCGGTCGAGGATGGCGTCGGCGAGCGTGGCGTCGCCGATTGCCGCGTGCCATTCGGCGACCGGGATCTGGCTGGCGACGAGGGTAGACGCCCGGCCGCATCGATCCTCGACGACCTCGAGCAGATCACGTCGCTGGTCGGCGGTCATCGGCGTGATGGCCCAGTCGTCGAGGATGAGGAGGCGGACCTTGGCGAGAGAGGCGAGCAGTCTGGGGTATCGGCCATCGGCCCGGGCGACGGCGAGGTCTTCGAGCAGGCGCGGCG
>NZ_JBAFWT010000211.1:0-359 GCF_043195195.1 Roseixanthobacter psychrophilus | reverse complement strand
TCGAAAACGCCCCAGAGCAATGGAACGACCGCGAACGGCTTTGGAACGATGCCGAGGCGTTCGAGAAACGGAAGGACGCCCAGCTTTGCCGCGAGGTGGAGTTCGCCATTCCGCGCGAGATGACACAGGCGCAGGGCGTCGAACTGGCGCGCGATTTTGTGCAAACCGAGTTCGTCGATCAGGGCATGATCGCCGACCTCACTGTGCATTGGGACATCGGCGCGGACGGCCAGCCCAAGCCCCATGCCCATGTCATGCTGACCATGCGATCCGTGGACGAAAACGGTTTTGGCCCGAAGGTGCGGGACTGGAACCGCACGGAGATGGTCGAGCGTTGGCGCGAACGCTGGGCCGATCAT
>NZ_JBAFWT010000210.1:0-360 GCF_043195195.1 Roseixanthobacter psychrophilus | reverse complement strand
AGCGGCCCGCCAGAAAATGCGTGACGCAGGCGAACTTGGCGCGGATGTGCATGTCGCCGCCGAACGCGGTGTGCGGAACTTCGCGCCCGGCGACCGGATCATGTTCCTGCAAAACGAGCGCGGGCTTGGCGTGAGGAACGGCACGCTCGGGACCATTGAGCAGGTCAGCCCGCAGAGCATGACTGTCCGCGCCGACGACGGGCGCGCCGTCTCGTTCGACCTCAAGGACTACAACAAGATCGATCACGGCTATGCCGCGACGATCCACAAGGCGCAGGGCATGACCGTGGACCGCACCCATGTCCTGGCGACACCGGGCACGGACGCCCACGGCAGCTATGTCGCCCTCTCTCGGCACCG
>NZ_JBAFWT010000209.1:0-361 GCF_043195195.1 Roseixanthobacter psychrophilus | reverse complement strand
GGCGCCGCCGGTCCATCCGTCGATCCAGGCGCGGAACCGCTCGAACAGCTCCTGCACGCGGTCGAAATTGGTCTGCCAGATGGTGGCAAGCAAGGCGCCCACGACGCCGAACGCGCTCTGCAGGGCCGCGCCGATGGCGCTCGCGCCCTCGGACAGGGCCGCGCCCACCTTGGCCGGCCATCCCCGAATATTGGTGCCGAGCTGCGCGTCGAGCCAGTCGATGATGATGCTACCGGCATGCGAGAGGATGCCGAGCACGGCCGAGCCGATGGTCTGGGCGCCAGAGAGCAACGTCTGCAGCCCGGCCTGCATGCCGGTCCAATCGCCCGAGAAAAGCGCGCTGAAGAACTGCACGACGCCT
>NZ_JBAFWT010000208.1:0-361 GCF_043195195.1 Roseixanthobacter psychrophilus | reverse complement strand
CGCGCCGCCGGTCCATCCGTCGATCCAGGCGCGGAACCGCTCGAACAGCTCCTGCACGCGGTCGAAATTGGTCTGCCAGATGGTGGCGAGCAAGGTGCCCACGGCGCCGAACGCGCTCTGCAGGGCCGTGCCGATGGCGCTCGCGCCCTCGGACAGCGCCGCGCCCACCTTGGCCGGCCATCCCCGAATATTGGTGCCGAGCTGCGCGTCGAGCCAGTCGATGATGATGCTACCGGCCAGTGAGAGGATGCCGAGCACGGCCGAGCCGATGGTCTGGGCGCCGGAGAGCAGCGTCTGCAGCCCGGCCTGCATGCCGGTCCAATCGCCCGAAAATAACGCGCCGAAGAACTGCACGACGCCC
>NZ_JBAFWT010000207.1:0-364 GCF_043195195.1 Roseixanthobacter psychrophilus | reverse complement strand
GTTCATATTCACTCCAGCTCAATCTGTATCCTCAACAAAGGGTACAGGTTTGCTGGAGTCGACACCGCGGAGCGAGCCCCATCCGCGATCGTCCACCTTCGATTTCGAAGAAGCCAACCCGCGTCGTGCCGCTGCCGTCCTCTTCGTTGCCGCCTCGACCAACTCACGCTGTGCGATGGCGGTGCGGACGATTGCGCCGGTGTCGACTTCACGGCGACCTTTCGCCAGAAGGGTGCGTCGGGCGGTAACTGCCTCGTGCAGTGTGATCGAAGGCAGGGTCACGTCGGCATAGCGGGCTTCCACGAAGTTTCCAGATGGCCGTCGAATGAAGATGCGCGCCAGGTCGCGCGGATCGTACTTCACA
>NZ_JBAFWT010000206.1:0-367 GCF_043195195.1 Roseixanthobacter psychrophilus | reverse complement strand
CGGTCGCGGGTGACGTGGATCAGGGCGATGAAGCGCACCAGATTGATGATGTGCTCGCCGCGTGCCTCGGCCGCGTAGGCGTTGAGCATGTTCTCAGTGACGGCCTCGTCGAGATATTCGGACATGAGGCGCGCAACATCCGTGCGTTGCCGACCGCAGGAGCGCAGTGAGGCACTCACCGCCTTTGAGATGCTCACGGCGATGGAGGCGCCGCGAACCTGCTCGGCCGGAAAAGCGACAACCGGATTGCTCGGCTGCCAGTCCCGCAGGAGGTCCATTTGGCCTATCGGTGCGGTGCGGCGCCGGGTCATGGCAGCACCTGGACCAGACGCAGGACCGCATAAATGGCGGCGAACACGGTGGCGCT
>NZ_JBAFWT010000205.1:0-368 GCF_043195195.1 Roseixanthobacter psychrophilus | reverse complement strand
CTCAAACCCAGAAGACCGAAGCCTTCCAAACTCAAGAACCCGCAAGGACTCCGCCGTCCACGTTTCTCTTTCTTCTATCTTCAACCTGTCAAACAGCACGGGGTCGAAACCCCAGGAAGCCGAAGCCTCCACCCTACTTACATCACTGAACCGACGCCAATCCGACCGGCTTGAAGGCCGGCGGGTCACAACATAAAGTGTCGTGAGGAGCGTCGGAGACACGCTCTCGTCCGCCAAGTGGGCGGCGACAGCGCGTCGTTGATGAGCGGTTTATAGGACCCGCCTCCAAAACTGTCAACACAGCCCACAACACAAAAATGAACCCAACATGACACCCTGTGGAAAATCCGCCGGCTAAAAATCGGAAA
>NZ_JBAFWT010000204.1:0-371 GCF_043195195.1 Roseixanthobacter psychrophilus | reverse complement strand
GGTAGTAGCCGGGGCCACGGACGTTGCCGTGGTCGGGATTGACGTGGGTCGAGGACGTCGCCCGCCGTGCCGCTCGGTCGAGGCCGTTCTGCAGGATGGATTTGACGCTCGACCAGGAATGGGCGCCGATCTCGAGGGCCCGACCGCAGGCCGCTTCGAGCCGATCGGCGCCGAAGGTCTTGGCCAGGCGCAGAATGCCGACGCAGGATCGGAAGCCCTGCTCGGGATGTCGGCGCGAGCGCAGGATCACCTCGACGAGGGCGCGGGCGTTGTCGCCGATGCCGGCGGCCTCCTTCAGGACGCGGCCATGGGTCCAGTCGTGGAACTGGCGGTGATGGCTGGGCATGTGGTCGGCGACGGTGACGTGGGCG
>NZ_JBAFWT010000203.1:0-372 GCF_043195195.1 Roseixanthobacter psychrophilus | reverse complement strand
AGGGGGCGGCTGCCGTAACAGCCCTTGGGCGACAAGCTCCGTTCTCCAGATTGGGGCCGCCCTCTTCGGAACTCCGCCTGCCCGAATTGGGGATAATGGTGTCGGACGCCTGTCCGCCCGGATGTGAGGTTGGCGGGTGAGCGCCCGTCTCGACAGGAGTTCCGCCTCGGTGAACGCGTGGAGATCGCGACTTGTGGCGAAGACGAGAAGGGAACGACTTCCGCGCAAGAATGACGGAATGCATTCGGAGCAACGAGCACATGTCCTGCCAGCGCGGGATGCGATAGCGAATTGCTTCGTCGCGCATGAGGTTTTGCATTCACGCCTCGCGTGTGGACCGGGAGAGACAGATCGCAGCAGCGCAAAAAAAAA
>NZ_JBAFWT010000202.1:0-373 GCF_043195195.1 Roseixanthobacter psychrophilus | reverse complement strand
GCAGCAGCCTGCGCAGGGCCGTGTCCGAACGCAGGACGCGCAGGTCTTCCAGCGAACGTCCGCCGCCCGAGAGCATCAGGATGAGGGGAATGGCGTGGACGGAAGGCGCATAGCCCTTCGCGCTGCCGGGCGGCGGGAGTTCCCGGTCGATCGTCTCGGCGACGTTCACCGCCTTGAGGTATTCGCCATGCAGCGCCTGGCCGCCATGGGCGCTCAGCGATTCATCCGTCACGTCGAGCTTGAACGGCAACACCGTCTGCAACAACCCCATCGCACCCTCCGGGTGAAGGGAAACCGTGATTCCGATTCCTCAAACACCCATAGGATAAAGGAGCTTCAGCGGGACGGAACTTTCTTCATCGCGGAATTAGGG
>NZ_JBAFWT010000201.1:0-376 GCF_043195195.1 Roseixanthobacter psychrophilus | reverse complement strand
CACCGCGAGCAGCCAGAAGCCGCCGAAGACCAGGATGGTGCTGAGGATGTGGAACGGCCCGAAATGGGGATTCACGCGCCACCCGAACAGGGTCTCGAGCAGATGACCGGCGTCGTGGGACCAGAAATCGACGCCGGGGAACTGCCGGCCGAGCCATCCCGACAGGAGGTAGATGGTCAGCGGAAACCCATACATCTCGGTGAACAGGGCGACGACGAAGGCCGAGAACGCCCCGAGGGTGCGCCAGTCCCGCGGCGTCCTGAGCCGGGTGAAGCTCGCGGCGAACAGGATGAAGACCACCGAGTTGAGGATGACGAGGCCCCACAGGCCGTAGGCCGGCGTTTCGGTCATCGGACATCCCCTTCGGGCCCCGGCC
>NZ_JBAFWT010000200.1:0-389 GCF_043195195.1 Roseixanthobacter psychrophilus | reverse complement strand
CGCATGATCAGCGTGGTGCGGGCGCGCAGCGGCAGGCAGCTGTAATGATATTCATAACCGCCGCCGCGCCCCTCGCGCCGCCGCCAGTGACCCTTGGGATTCGCAGGATACTCATGGTCTGGATTGCGCCAGTTGCCGCGATCCGCCATGAGGTTGATACCGATTCGCGTGGTCGGTATGTCGGGCAGCTGCGAGACCGCAAGCTCGGCCGGTGTCCACCACTCCTTCACCGGATGACCCCTCCCTCTTTGAGGGCGCGCCGGCTGGCATCGATGTCGCGGTCGAGCTTGGCGCGGGCCTCCAGCTGCTCAGCCATGGCGATGGCCGGCAGATAGCGCCGCTCGATCACCGCCCAGTCGAATTGCGCGGCGACCAGCTCCAGCAAACGG
>NZ_JBAFWT010000199.1:0-403 GCF_043195195.1 Roseixanthobacter psychrophilus | reverse complement strand
CTGATTCCTTGCTCACGTTCGCTGCCGCCGCTGTTGAATGGCGTGCCGGTCAGACCCGCATAACAACCCAGCGCCTTTCCGTTGGCGAAGCGTCGAATGAACGCCTCATACACCAACACCGTCGCGCTTTGCGCGCCGATGCTGCGGAGCAAAACAAGCGCTTTGATCATTCGCTGCGCCTCCTCCGGCGCCTCCTCTTCGAGGACGGCGTCACGCTGAGATTCGAGGGCCGCGATCTGCGACAGAACCAATTCGAGCCGCTCGATGATGCGAACGATCTTCGCTTTGGCGTGCTCCGGCAGAGGTTGATCCAGCGCCGTCCTCAGCGCTTCCAGCCGCACCCGTCGATCACGACGCAATGGATTGTAGTCGTCGATTCCCAGCGTCGCCAGTATCGCGCCGA
>NZ_JBAFWT010000198.1:0-414 GCF_043195195.1 Roseixanthobacter psychrophilus | reverse complement strand
ATGCCGTAATGGGCCGGCGTCTCGCGAGTAGCCATTTTGGGTGGCTGTCCCTCAGAATGATGGTGTTGGAACGGGGTCCGAGGGATCGGCCCCAGGCCTCATGAGAGGAACCGTGTCCTCTTCCGCAATGGCTTATCCTTGAGCTTCCGGTTTGATCAACATCTTGTGGGTGGTTGGTTTGATAGCGACGCCGATCCCGAGCAGGGTGCGGAACGCTGCATGCGACCTCATCCCCAACATACCGGAGGAGCGCCTGCGTCCGCTCGTCGAGCGATACGCACAACTCATCCGCCAAAGCGCGACATTCACCTGAGCCTTCTGGATCACGTAAATGAGGGGATACTTGAGGCTGGAAGCCCGGATCGGGCCCAACTCCTATTTCTACGAGAACAACTATGTCTCCCAGTTGGCACG
>NZ_JBAFWT010000197.1:0-423 GCF_043195195.1 Roseixanthobacter psychrophilus | reverse complement strand
GTCGAGGAGCCAAGGATGAACGCAATCAAAGTTCGCTTTGGGATTCCCTCGGCGCTCTGGTCCTGCCACACAGCCGAGGTCGAAAACTACCTTCTCGAAGGCCATGTTCCAGCCACGGCTTTGATCCGGCTCCTGGCTACTCGGCCGTCCGTGCGCGGAATTGCCGTTGCCGGCATGCCGGTGGGATCGCCGGGCATGGACGTTGCCGGGATGGAACCGGAGACCTACGACGTGATGGCTTTCGGTTCCGAAACGCCGAGCCTGTTCATGCGCTTCCACGGCACCAGCCCGATTCCGAATTGAGCGCACAGCCATGGACGAACAAGCGGGGTGCCTTCGGAAGGCAGGCCGGCTAACCAGCACGGTTCTGATCGCACGCCCTGCACCGGGCTATTCCGTCGTCCAGCGGCTCTTGCATTGGGG
>NZ_JBAFWT010000196.1:0-424 GCF_043195195.1 Roseixanthobacter psychrophilus | reverse complement strand
CCCCTCCGACCACAGGACACCGGCGAATTCCGGGCCAATCCCCTTCAAATTCTTTAACATTGCTCCTGGCGCTGGCGTGCCTCCGTCCGACGGGCTGAGCATAGCATCCCGCTCAGCCTCCACGGACTTGATCTGTTGAAGTGTGAGTTCGAGCCGATCAAGTTCGCGTCCAATCTGTGCCTTCAAATGCTCAGGTAGCGGACGACCATCACCGGTCCTGAGTTCCTCAAGCCGCTCCCGTCTTTTGCGCAATAAGGGCTCATAGTCAGAGATGCCCTGGGCGAAGAGCAGCCCCTTGATCCGATTGACGTGCTCCACCCGCTCCGCTGTCAGCGTCTTGCGCTCGCGGCAGATCCGGCGGCGATCCTCCTCATGCGGCGTCGGTGCTCGAACCATGGCGCACACCCGCGGCTCGCCTCGCTTA
>NZ_JBAFWT010000195.1:0-427 GCF_043195195.1 Roseixanthobacter psychrophilus | reverse complement strand
GCTGAAGCCCGAGGCGGTGTGGGAGAAGTACGCGAACCTCTATGCCCACATGGACACGGAGCGGGAGCGGTTCCTCGCCTTCGAGCGCTGGTGGGGCGGCTACTACTTCCTGAGCCGCGAGGAGATCCTCGCCATCGTCGAGAACCTCTTCGTCGGCAACCGGCTCGAGGAGGGGCGCCTGCGCATCTGCGCGGGGTGCCACGCGGACCTCAGGCGCATCCGCAACCCGCTCGTGATCTTCGCCTCCTATGGCGACGACATCACCCCGCCCCATCAAGCGCTTGGCTGGATACCGGTCGTGTACCGGGACACCGACGACCTGAAGGCGGCGGGCCAGCGCATCGTCTATCTCGTCAACCGCCATGTCGGGCATCTCGGCATCTTCGTTTCCGCCAAGGTCGCGCGGCTCGAGCACCGGGCGATCCTG
>NZ_JBAFWT010000194.1:0-434 GCF_043195195.1 Roseixanthobacter psychrophilus | reverse complement strand
AGGGGCGAGGCGCAGGCCTCCGAAATGTCATCGGCCGCGAGCGCGGCTTCCGCCAGCCGCCGCCATTGCCGGCCCGCCTGCAACAGGCCGGAGGTGAGCCGCCGACGGCTTGCTTGTTGGTTGTTCATGAGCACATACTGTGTCAGAAATTAATTCTGATGCAATCAATTTGGGTCGTGAGCGAGGGCGGCGACCGGATCAAGCCGAGGGCGGCTCGACCGCAAGAGCCTGCGCAAAGCGACCGTCCATGCGGACCGCACGGACCTCTCACATGTGGCCGGTGAATGGGCCGCCTCGGTCCGGGAATGGGAAAGCGTGCGATATGGGGAGCGAGCATGACCACCGGCCTGCATGAAGCCGTCTCGGACGATCTCAGCGAGGTTGCGCCCGGCCTGCTGCGCGTGCGTGTGCCGCTGCCCTTTCCGCCGAGCGAG
>NZ_JBAFWT010000193.1:0-437 GCF_043195195.1 Roseixanthobacter psychrophilus | reverse complement strand
CGTCAACGAGGCGCGGGAGGCGATCAGCGGCGACGTCCAACTTGCGCGCAGGTTTGAACAGTTCACTTTGAGCCGGTGGGCAGCAAACGAACAGTTCGAAACCCTGGTAGCGTCGATCCTGCGCAACACGCCACTGCGTCGACCCTCGGTGCTTACGGCCAAAATCGCTGCGACGGATTCTGCAGATCACCGAGGGTATCACCGCCAGCATCTTCCACATGATCAACAGCCTGGCCGTCGAAGCCATCGAGAACGGCCGCGAGCACATCACTGACGAAGCGGTCGAGTGCTGGGAAGCGGAGTTCGATGCCGAGGCGGCGTTTGCATGATTGAGAACACGCCGCCTCGACCATTGCCGGTGGTGTTGTCGCACCATTCAGACGAACTCCTGTCCTCCTGGATCGGCCGGCATGCCGCCTTTTATGCGGTACCACCGC
>NZ_JBAFWT010000192.1:0-443 GCF_043195195.1 Roseixanthobacter psychrophilus | reverse complement strand
CTGATCGCCGCCGTGGCGGTGCTCATCATCGCCTGCCCCTGCGCGCTCGGGCTGGCGACGCCCATGTCCATCATGGTGGGCGTCGGCCGCGGCGCATCCATGGGCGTGCTCATCAAGAATGCCGAGGCGCTGGAGCGGTTCGAGAAGGTGGACACGCTGGTGGTGGACAAGACCGGCACCCTGACGGAAGGCAAGCCGAAGGTGGTCGCCCTGAGGACGGCCGGCGGACTGGAAGAGGACGCGCTCCTGCGGCTAGCGGCGACGCTCGAGCGGGCGAGCGAGCACCCGCTCGCGGCGGCCATCGTGGCCGCGGCGGCGGAGCGCGGCCTGCCTCTCGGCGAGGCCCAGGATTTCGATAGTCCCGTGGGCAAGGGTGTGACCGGGAGCGTGGACGGCCGCAAGCTCGTCATCGGCAGCCATCGCATCATGGGCGAGGCGGGCGT
>NZ_JBAFWT010000191.1:0-447 GCF_043195195.1 Roseixanthobacter psychrophilus | reverse complement strand
GTTTGCCCGGCGCTAAGACACTTCGGAGCAGACACATGCAGTTTGCACGGCAAGCGGCGACAGCTCATGAGGGTTGCATCTTGTCATCCGAGAAGAGCGACCATGCGGCAACGAACAGGGCGACGATCAGCGGGCCGAGGACAAATCCGTTCATGCCGATCAACGAGAGCCCGCCCACAGTGGAAATGAGCACGGCGTAGTCCGGCAGCATGGTGCCCTTCCCCACCAAAGGTGGCCGCAGGACGTTGTCCACCGTGCTGATCACCAGCGTGCCGATCGCGAGCAGGATGGCGCCCTTCAGATAGGCGCCGGTCAGCAGCAGATAGGCTGCCGCCGGTACCCAGACCAGTCCGGCGCCCACGGCGGGGAGGAGCGAGAGCACGGCCATCAAGACGCCCCACAGGAGCGCGGCCTGGATCCCAAGCATCCCGAAAGTGACTCCGCCGG
>NZ_JBAFWT010000190.1:0-447 GCF_043195195.1 Roseixanthobacter psychrophilus | reverse complement strand
CTGTGAACGCTCTGGCGCATCGACGCCGTGGAGCCGGATGGGCGTACCGTGGATCTCGATCGTATCGCCATCAATGACGCTCGCGACGCCCATGAGAATGTCAGATGCCATGAGCGATGAGGGCGCTGAGAGCGCAAGCAGAACCCCGAATGCCGCTGCGCGACTCATGAAACGCCGAGCCATCGAACGATGCCGACAACATTGATCATGGTGAAGGCTCCCTAGAGTACCGCCAGGCTCATCTCGTGTTGCAGCCACGCCACCATTGTCCACAGCAGCGAGGACACCAGAAATAGCCCGAACCCACAGGTCTCCACGCCGAGGTTCAAGGCGATCAGCACCGCCCCGCATACCCCAGCCGCCGTCCCGACCCATTTTGCAGCCCGCAGTGCGATCCTGTCGTAATGCCGCCGTCTCATGATCGTTTCGCTGCGCGCCGGGCGGCTA
>NZ_JBAFWT010000189.1:0-448 GCF_043195195.1 Roseixanthobacter psychrophilus | reverse complement strand
TATGACCCGTTCGAGATTATGGAGAGCTGGGGCTGAACTGCCGGTTTTCCGGCCGGGATCACCCGGCCGGAACTGCGCATAATCAAATGCTCTGCAGGAATGCCATGAGCCGATCGGGCGGTCGATACCTGGTTTGAACGCCATTCAACGGCTGTAGTCGGCTGAGGGCCTCTTCCTTCATCGAGAGGTCGGCTTCCAGATATCCGTGCGTGGTGGTCGGGCTCTCGTGTCCGAGCCAGAGCGCGATCACGGTGATGTCGACGCCGGCCTGAAGGAGGTGCATGGCCGTCGTGTGCCTGACAGTGTGGGGTGAGATCGCGCGCCCGGCGAGCTGCGGATGGTGTCGGGTGGCTACCTCGACCGCCAGAGCAAGGCGCTGGGTCACGCTGGAGCGCGACAACCTGCCACCCGAGCTGTTCGGGAACAGGTAGTCGGTCTCGCTCGCCCT
>NZ_JBAFWT010000188.1:0-448 GCF_043195195.1 Roseixanthobacter psychrophilus | reverse complement strand
TCGGCCGAGGTCGACGAGCGTCACGTCCAAAAGCAGCTCGGGCATGCCTCAGCCGAGATGACCCGCCGCTACCAGCGCCGGCGCGATCGCTTCCGCGTCAACCTCACCAAGGCGGCCGGGTTGTAAGCCGCCGACAGGCGGACAGCCCCCTCCCCCTCCCCCTCCCCCTCCCCCTCGACTGGACATTGGACGGCACGACCTTCGAGGGTTGGCGATTGGTCTGATCCTGTTCGGGCTCGGGGCCTTGGGGTGTTCGGCGCGGCTGGCGCGTTGCCCTCCATAGGGCCAGTGCGCTTGCGACATGCGAGATATGTCGATAAATTCGGATTTCATCGACATGATTTGATGATCTGTCGATGCCGGCGACATATCCGGCCGACATGTCGATCGCACGAGGATTGATGGACATGTCGTTTCGCCCAGACCGCCCCTACAACGACCTCCCTCC
>NZ_JBAFWT010000187.1:0-448 GCF_043195195.1 Roseixanthobacter psychrophilus | reverse complement strand
AAGAACCCCTCGCTGGCCGGGCGCTATCGCGGCGATCACGCCGGGCCGGGCCTCTATCCCGTGCTCTCCACCGCCGCCGTCATCCTGCACGGGCAGACGCTGCCGGTGCACGGCACGCTGAGCGTGACAGGCGTCGCGCAAGCCTATGCCGACGGCTACGGCGACCAGGGCATCGCCATCGGCATCGTCACGCTCTCCTGCCAGTCGGCCCTGGGCGACGTGGTGCAGGCGGTGGCGCAGGCGCCGGCCTTCACGGCGTTGGTCTCCAGCTTCGAGTTGGACGCGGGGACGCCGATCGCCACCGACACCATCACATTGCCGGGGCTCCCGGCCGACGACGAGGACGCCCCATGAAGCGCGTTTATTGCTTGCCGCTGACCGAGCCGCCGGTCCCCTTGCCCACGGGTGAGCCCTGGCCGGCCGAGGGTCGAGAGGTGCCGCTCAGCGA
>NZ_JBAFWT010000186.1:0-466 GCF_043195195.1 Roseixanthobacter psychrophilus | reverse complement strand
GCTAGAGGGCTATAGCGTAGACGTAGTTCTCATCCTCATCCCGCGCGGCCCGCCATTTCATGAGATAAGCCGCGGATCGCCCAGGCGGATCACGCCGACCAGCTTGTTGGTCGCCGGATCGGTGACCGAGATCGTGTTGGAGAACTGCTCGGCGGCATAGACGCGGTCGCGGCTGCTCAGCGGCACGTCGGGGGTGGAGGCGGGGAAGGGCGCTTGTCCGGCGAAGGCGGGCGCCGCGCAGGCGAGCATGGTGCTCGCGAGCATGCCGGTCAGGAAACGGGTGTTCATCGTTCGGCTCCTACTTCGTCGACATCGGCATGGCCGCGGGCATGGTCATGCTGCCGTGGGACATGGTGGAATGGTCGTGCACGGGGATGGCGACCGGCATGGCCGCGACAGGCTGGGTGGGCGCCGGCGCGGACGGCGGCAGGGGCTGGCCGAGCGCGAGGCGCATCGCCGCGATCTC
>NZ_JBAFWT010000185.1:0-478 GCF_043195195.1 Roseixanthobacter psychrophilus | reverse complement strand
CAAGAATGGGCGCCGTCCAGTCAATATCTTCTTCTGTAACGCTATTATGTATGATGTTTAACCCGACCAATGTTAGGTGTTTAAACTCTTCATTCTCCAGATACTCCTTCAAATCTTTGAAGTACTCCGGATCTGCGACAATCATTTCGTCACAATCGGTATAAATTACAACGTCATAATATGAAAGCAACGAAGAGTGAAAGCGCGAGATCATCTGCGCACGCGATTCATTTTCGTACACCCCGCGAGGCAGCTTTATCCGACTTGCCTCTCCTATATTATCTACAGAACCATCATTTGAGCCATGGTCGATAATATATAAATTCTCACTCCCGAACATATTTCCGTAATATGACATCCATATAGGCAGATTTATCTTTTCATTATATACCATCGTGATGACGGCAACCTTCATTTTAATCTCCATAATCCGGTCAATGCCGCGCACTGAATTTTGAGCCGCCTTTTTATGTTGTCG
>NZ_JBAFWT010000184.1:0-482 GCF_043195195.1 Roseixanthobacter psychrophilus | reverse complement strand
CCTTGAGCAGGATCAACGTGGGCGCTGACGGGGTCGCGGGCGCGTTGGTTCCCGCTGCACCCCGATCAGCTTAGGCTATGCCCGCCAACCCTGGTGCATAATCCGGACTAGAGCCCCGAATACGTGGAAGACCAGGCGGCCGCCGGATGTCGTGGTGTTGATGTTCTCGGTGATAAAGCGAAAGCCTTGCAAGGGATTTTCGTGTGACTGCCGAGGACCAGCGTCGAAGCTTTTTTACATGACGCCGAAATGGTCCTTGCCATTCACGGCGTCACCCGTATTTTGCGAGGCGATATGATGCTTTCGCTTCGCTCATTCGTGGTTCTTCTGACCGTGCTCGCCTTTTTGGTGACAAGCACGGGATGGGGTATTGCGAACACCTTGATGGTATCGAGCGGTGGGAAAGGGCACCACGCCCCGATCGAGACCAGCCATTCCAGCGGATCGCATGAGCACGGCGACAGCGACCTGGCCCAGAATTC
>NZ_JBAFWT010000183.1:0-489 GCF_043195195.1 Roseixanthobacter psychrophilus | reverse complement strand
CCGCGATGCCCGCATCGTGGGGTGGCCAGCGGGGTTGACGGCACAAGGCGGCCGAGACCCGGATACAGGCGGCAAAGAGGAGGGGATGGGCTTCGAAGCCCCCGACCACAGGAGCGCCCCTGCCACCAGGCCACGCCACGCCCTTGCCAGGCAGGACACGCACCGCAGCGCCGCCTCGCCCGGTATCCGTCATGGCCGCTCAGGACGCCCTCGCTCCCCCGCACCGCGATGGACAATTGCAGCGCTCCGCCCGATCCCGCCGGCCGCGCCGCGCCGCGCCAGCGCCCGCTGACACCACGGACCGCCACCAACGGCAGGAACCCTCACGTCGATCCCCAGCCACGGTCCAGGCTCTACGCAAACACCCAGGCCTGGCGCCAAGGCCATCCCGCCCTGGCCAGCATCGGCCCGATACACCCGAAGCTCGACGTCGCCCAACAGCGGGGTCGGCGCTTCCGCCGACCACCAAAAATCCTAGGGTTGAACAGC
>NZ_JBAFWT010000182.1:0-494 GCF_043195195.1 Roseixanthobacter psychrophilus | reverse complement strand
CCGGAAGCTGCTGGACACGCGCGTTGTGACGGTGGCCGCACCCGCCTATCTGGAGCGGCATGGGGAACCGCACTCGCCGCACGACCTTGTCCATCACGAGGCGCTGCTGTTCCGCAATCCGCAGACCGGCCTGCCGTTTCCCTGGGAGTTTCACCGCAACGGCGAGCTGATCGAGGTCAAGGTCCCGAGCCGCCTTGTGCTGGACGATCCTTCGGTCGCGGTCTCCGCCTGCGTGGCAGGCCAGGGGATTTTCCAGAGTCTCGCCCTAGGTCTCGCGCCCTTTTTGTCAGGGGGCGACCTCGTGCTGGTCTTGCCAGAGTGGTCGGAGGAGCTTTATCCGCTCTACGCCTACCATCCCTCGCGTCACCTGCCGCCGGCAAAGGTAGGGGCCTTTCTGGACTTCGTGCGGGAGATCGCGCCTGACACGGGGGCCGCGTGACCCTGGCGGTGCGAATATCGGGTTTCCGACACGCGTCAAATGTCTGAAGTTGGCG
>NZ_JBAFWT010000181.1:0-495 GCF_043195195.1 Roseixanthobacter psychrophilus | reverse complement strand
TCCGATTGGTCAACATGATGCGCTCGCGGATGAGCTCCTCGCGTTCTCTCGATGGTCGACGCGCGTCCTCTTCGGCCTCCTCCGGAATCGCCACCATCGAGCAAACGCGCGGCTCGCCTCGTAGCCACGCAAGTAGCGTCCGAAGCAGAAGATCGGCGTCGATCTTGTCCGATTTTGCTCTCCGCTTGCGCCGTTCAACGGGAACGCTCGACGGTTGGATGACATGGACCTCGACGCCCCGCGCCATCAGCCAGCGCGCCAGCCAGAAGCCGCCATACCCAGCCTCATAAACCACGATCACGCGATCGATAGCTTTTCCGAACGCTGCGGCGCGGCGACGGTAGCCCTCGATCGAAGTCGCCAGTGCTTCGGCCATCGGGTCGATCGTCTGCTTGGCCTTGACATGCCCAAGTCCCGGCACGTGCGCGGCCACCACCCAGCTCTTGTTGCTGGTTTCCACAGCCATGATGAGCGTGGCGTCATAATCCACGGCGA
>NZ_JBAFWT010000180.1:0-495 GCF_043195195.1 Roseixanthobacter psychrophilus | reverse complement strand
CGAAAATATAATTGCGAGCCTATTTTTTTGCTCATCGGCGTCCTCCCCCATTTACGAAATCCTACTGAAAGATCGAATTATTTCGATATGTTCATGAATGTTGTCAATAACGGCGATTATCTATATATTAATACTATGGAAATAGTCACTGAAATTGGAGATGAGAGTGAAAGCGGGGTAGAGTCCTGTTATGATGACGCTTGGCATCTTAATGCGGAGACATTTTCAGAAGTCGCTCGAATTCTGAACTTCCTATTCAACAATCCGCCGACCCGTGGCGCAGATAAAATGGTTACAACCAAGCTACCTATGTTTTCTACTGTTTCTGCAACCCCGGTAGCTGAAGATTTTGAGCGCACAGCCCACGTCAGTTCCGCTCTTCGTTTTGATGGTGTCAAAGTCCCCCTCGGGCAGACTTTATCCGTATATTGCGGTTCGGGAATGCCCATCGCAATCATGGTGAACGTCTCGGGAACTCACGCCACAGCGAAAATC
>NZ_JBAFWT010000179.1:0-507 GCF_043195195.1 Roseixanthobacter psychrophilus | reverse complement strand
GGGGCGGGCTTCAATCTGTTCCGGTTTCCCGACCATGGCGTTAGCTTACAGTGGGGTTGCTCCCCAGAAGGAGGGCGCCATGCAAATCAATCAAGAGAACCTGTCTCAGCGCGAGCCATGGAATGCGGGCCGAATCATCGGTGCAAAGCCTCCGCTGAAACCCAAGCACATTTGGGCGCTTCGCACCCGGTTGCAGATCGGCAATCGTGTGCGCGATCTCGCGATGTTCAATCTGGCAATCGACAGTAAGTTACGCGGTTGCGATCTGGTTGCGCTGAAAGTCGGAGATGTCTTCTCCGGTAGTGGCGTTCGCTCCAGGTCGGTCGTCATCCAGCACAAGACCGGGCAGCCCGTCCCCTTTGAGATCACCGAGCCGACCAAGGACGCACTTTGCGGCTTGGTTCGCGATCCGGGGCGCAAAGGGCAGCGATTGGCTTCGGCCGAGCCGCAGCCATAGTGGAAGGCACGTCACCACGAGGCAGTATGGGCGCCTCGTTGACCAATGGG
>NZ_JBAFWT010000178.1:0-530 GCF_043195195.1 Roseixanthobacter psychrophilus | reverse complement strand
CGCCGCCGGCCATGGCGCCGATGGTGGTGGTGAGGCCGGGCGGCTGGGTATCGTCGATCTGGCGCGCGACGGCCACATGGTAGCCGTTGCCGACCTCGCCTTTGTGGCGGGCGGTGAGTGTCACGACGGCGGCTGCTGCGGCTGCGGTGAGCGGCAGGCCGGGCACCGCGTTGATGGCCGCTGCCGCCGCCGTCGCCGCCTGCGCGGCGGTCTGCCCGTTGCTGATGGCGAGCGGGATGCGCACGCTGCCGATGTAGAGCGCGAGAGGCCCGGCGAGCGTGGCGGCGCCGGCGAACGTGATGGTGCCGGTGGCGGCGATCCCGGTCGCGGCATCGGTGAGGCCGACCGCGTACAAATCGCCCGTCTTGTTGGCGCCCTTGTAGAACCGCACCATGTCGTCGCCGACGCTGCCGGCGCCGAACAGGCCCGCGCCCTGATCCTTGCGCGTGATGCGGTAGAGGCTCTTGGGCGTCGCCGTGCCGCTCGGGAGCTGCTGCACG
This sequence comes from Roseixanthobacter psychrophilus, assembly GCF_043195195.1. Classification (NCBI taxonomy): domain Bacteria; kingdom Pseudomonadati; phylum Pseudomonadota; class Alphaproteobacteria; order Hyphomicrobiales; family Xanthobacteraceae; genus Roseixanthobacter; species Roseixanthobacter psychrophilus. The sequence goes on along the minus strand of NZ_JBAFWT010000178.1, from coordinate 30 downwards.
AACAGGATGGTGCGCGCGGGATACGGCACG
>NZ_JBAFWT010000177.1:0-530 GCF_043195195.1 Roseixanthobacter psychrophilus | reverse complement strand
AACCGCCGGACATGGCGCCGATCGTGGTGGTGAGCCCCGGCGGCTGGGTGTCGTCGATCTGGCGCGCGACCGCCACATGATAGCCGTTGCCGACCTCACCCTTGTGCCGGGCGGTGAGCGTCACGACGGCGCCGGCCGCCGCCGCCGTGAGGGGCAGGCCGGCGACCGCAGTGATGGCCGCTGCCGCCGCCGTCGCCGCCTGCGCGGCGGTCTGCCCGTTGCTGATGGCGAGCGGGATCCGAACGCTGCCGATGTAGAGCGCGAGAGGCCCGGCGAGCGTGGCCGCGCCGGCGAACGTGATGGTGCCGGTGGCGGCGATGCCGGTCGCGGCATCGGTGAGACCGACCGCGTACAAATCGCCCGTCGTGTTCGACCCCTTATAAAACCGCACCATGTCGTCGCCCACGGAGCCGGCGCCGAACAGGCCCGCGCCCTGATCCTTGCGCGTGATGCGGTAGAGGCTCTTGGGCGTCGCCGTGCCGGTCGGCAGCTGCTGCACGAACAGGATGGTGCGCGCGGGATAAGGCACC
>NZ_JBAFWT010000176.1:0-542 GCF_043195195.1 Roseixanthobacter psychrophilus | reverse complement strand
TCGGTGCCGAATATGTTGGCCAGGCGGATTTCCTGATCACTGCTCAGATGGAGATCGGCCGCGCGCAACGCGGAGGCCTCCGGCAGGCAATGCCGAAGCATGACAAGCGGAGGGACCGCGTAGAAGGCGGCATGGCGACTGATCCAGGAGGACAGGAGTTCATCAGAATGGGGCGGCAAGCACACCGGCAACTGCCGTGGCGGTGGGTTCTCAATCATGCGAATGCCGCCTCGGCATCGAACTCTGGCTCCCAGTTCTCGACGGCTTCGTCGTTGATGTGCTCGCGGCCGCTCTCGATGGCTTCGACGGCCAGGCTGTTGATCACGTGGAAGATGCTGGCGGTGATACCCTCTGTGATCTGCAGGATCCGTCGCAGCGATTTCGGCGTAAGCACCGAGGGTCGACGCAGCGGCGTGTTGCGCAGGATCGAGGCCACCAGGGTCTCGAACTGTTCGTTTGCAGCCCACCGGCTCAAGGTGAACTGCTCGAACCGGCGCGCAAGCTGGACGTCACCACTGATGGCCTCCCGCGCCTCGTTGACA
>NZ_JBAFWT010000175.1:0-554 GCF_043195195.1 Roseixanthobacter psychrophilus | reverse complement strand
TTTTATGCATGATCTGGGCAAAGGAAGCGGCCGTCGTCGACGAGCATTCCTTCATCATACGGCGTGCCGATCCAAGAGTGCTCTGTACGACGGCAAGACCAGTGGCGACCCGATTTTGCATCCTGACAAATACATTCATGTCGGCGTGGGTGCGCAATCAGGCCAGTTTTGAAAAGGACCCGCCGGAAATCGCCATAGTTTACTCGCAAATGCCGACCGGTCCGGATGGCATAGCGCACGCGATCCCGATTGTCCTGACGACACCTTCCCTCGTAGATATCCACGATTGGAAGTTCCAGCTTATCCAGGCGAGTTCGACGTTGCAGAATGGAACCTTTCGAGACATTGCCTTGTTTATCGACTGGCTTCCATCCTTGCATTGCCCCGAGCCAATCAGCCTTACCTTTCCGAAATTGTTCAGTTATGGAGTATAGAAATGCGATTCGACAATTTCGCTATAATCTTCACTGCGTGGGAGAGATGGTGGTGCTGCCGAAGCTAATCCGGCACCTCCGGGCTTCGGCTCCGGGGGTTGACATCGTGTCGGTTACGCT
>NZ_JBAFWT010000174.1:0-559 GCF_043195195.1 Roseixanthobacter psychrophilus | reverse complement strand
CCGAGCCTGCTTCATAATGCTCATCTGTCCATGTCGTTAAAGTTCAAGCATTTTTTGCAAAGGATTGCTGGACGGCGGACGTCTCAGACGGCGGGCTGTCGCCGCGCCCTTCACGTCGTTTCGGTCCAAGTCGGCGGCGTGGATGATCCAGGGCGCTCCCTTACAGAGCTGATTCGCCGAGAGTTGCCCATCTTTGATCAGACGGCGCACGGTCGACGGACTAACGGATAGAGCTTCCGCAGCCTCGTCGAGCGTGACCTCGCCGCGCTCCCGGCGCTCGCCTTCCCGATAGGTTGGGATCGCATTGTGACTACGCAGGCTGCACACCCGCGATTGCGTCCAGCCGTTGCCTCGTCCCGTCGTTTTACCGGCCCGATTGAGCACTGCGGCGATCGCCTTGTCTGGCATCTGTCGTGCCAGCACGCGTACGAGATCGATGGTCTCGCCTTCGGCGCTCCAGCGGTGCTGGCCCGCGCGGTTCTTCTTGACCTTGAGAGCCGAATGGTCTCCGCCGTGCCAGCGGATGACGAGATCCAGCGCGTTGTCGTCGACGCGGACG
>NZ_JBAFWT010000173.1:0-564 GCF_043195195.1 Roseixanthobacter psychrophilus | reverse complement strand
TGAGTCGGGCCCGGTCGATGTTGTGGGTCATGCTGCTTCTCCGATGTCGGTGCCAAGCAGGGCCTCATAGGCGATCAGCGGCATGAGATGGACAACGACCTCGGGCAGCGAGGCGGGATCTGGCGCGAAGCGGGTGCGCAGGGCGGCGATGTCGGGCAGTCGAACCGCCGCGAGATCGTCGGTAAGCTGCGCTGCGAGATCCGCCTCGCAGCCGCGGTCATGGGCGAGTGCCAGAAGATCCACCATCAGGCGGCACGCCGCTCTGTCCGAGAGTTGTTCGAGCAGCCGGTCGAAGGTCAGGCGATAGGCGTCGCGGGGGAACAACTGGTCACGGTAGACGAGATTGAGCAGCGCCATCGGCTTGCGCCGCAGGGCATGGATCACATGGCGATAGTCGACGACATGGGCGTGCTTGCCGGTGGTGGCGGCGCGACCGCGCGCCAGCGTCATCAGCAAGGTGGCGCCGATGAACAATTCGAGGCGATCATCATACAGCCGGACCCGCAGGCGATGGCCGATCAACCGTGACGGCACCGTGTAGAAAACCTTCTTGAGCGTGAATCC
>NZ_JBAFWT010000172.1:0-569 GCF_043195195.1 Roseixanthobacter psychrophilus | reverse complement strand
CGGTATATTGAATGTTATCGAAATCCTACCTAACCCCTTGAATCGAGTCGTCTTAAGAGACCTAGCGTCTGCTCCGATTCGAGCTCTGCCGTCGCCGCCGGTCGCGCCAGCAGCCCCGCTGGTTCGACGCCGGCGCGTTCGGCGATCAGTTCGATGTAATCCAGGCTCGGGTTCGCCTTCGGCGTCATCAGGTGGAAATAGCTCGAGCTCGCCAGGCCGAGCTGCGCGGCAAAGGCCTTGCGGCTGAGGCCGTTGGCGCATCGGATCGCTTCTATCGACGCCTGAAAGGTCCGAAGCAGCGTACGACCTTCGGCCGCGTGCGCCGCCTTCCGGCGACAGTCTCTGGTTCTCATCGGCGCGTCCTCGCACATAGAAGCCCGGCACGGGCCGCGACCGTCCGCGGAGCCCGAACACACGCACGCCAGCACGTTGGACTGACGTTCGACATTCAATATAATGTACGGATTCGATTTCAACGAAAGAGGTGCGCTCGGACAAAGAAAAACCCGGCAGAGCCGGGTCTCTCAGAGGATGGACGGGCTGACGACGGCAATCGTCAGCGATGCCCG
>NZ_JBAFWT010000171.1:0-569 GCF_043195195.1 Roseixanthobacter psychrophilus | reverse complement strand
GGGGCACCGCTGACGATGGCAATCGTCGGCCCGTCCATCGTCTGAGAGACCCGGATCTGCCGGGTTTTTCTTTGTCCGGGCGCACCTCTTCCGTTGAAACCGAATCCGTACATTATATTGAATGTCGAACGTCAGTCCAACGTGCTGGCGTGCGCGTTGTCGGGCTGCGCGGAGGGTCGCAGCCCGTCCCGGGATTCTATGTGCGAGGACGCGCCGATGAGAACCAAAGACTGTCGCCGGAAGGCCGCGCATGCGGCCGAGGGTCGTACGCTGCTTCGGACCTTTCAGGCGTCGATCGAGGCGATCCGATGCGCGAGCGGACTCAGCCGCAAGGCCTTTGCCGCGCAGCTCGGTCTGGCGAGCTCGAGTTACTTCCACCTGATGACGCCGAATGCGAATCCGAGCCTGGATTACATCGAACTGATCGCCGAACGCGCCGGCCTCGAACCAGCGGGGCTGCTGGCGCGATCGGCGGCGACGGCACAGTTCGAATCGGAGCAGACGCCAAGTCTCTTAAGACGACTCGATTCAAGAGGTTAGGCAGGATTTCGATAACATTCAATATACCA
>NZ_JBAFWT010000170.1:0-584 GCF_043195195.1 Roseixanthobacter psychrophilus | reverse complement strand
CGTCAGTGAATCGGACCCTGTTGTCACCCATCATGTGACCACGCAGCATTCGGAGCATCTCCGGTCCAGCGCGCTCGACGATGGCCACCCCGGCCAGCAGAGCCGGCCGCAGGTGAAGCGGCAGGATCGGCTTTGCAGGTGTAGGCAGGTTCTCCTGTTCCGTGGCAACAATGCCATCGAGATCGGGGATAATTGCGCCGAGCACCCGGAAGCGCCAAAGGTCGTGCTCGCGCGGGAAAGGTCTTGGAATGCGTCGCATCAGGAGAAGCCGGGCAATATCGGCTGGCGATGTCCAGGTTCCGATACCACGTTCGGCTTCATCGTCGAGCAGCTTTTCGCCGCGAAGAGCGCCACTCCGATATTGCCGGAAAGGGGAGGGGACTTCCCGCTTACCAGGATCCCGGAGTTGGTCTCCGCACAAAGGGCACGTAATGCGCCACCCCAGAAGCTGGCTTCGCAGGATCGGCTCCGGCTCCGTATGTCCCGGGCTGCAGTTCGTGCAGACCTGCGTTGGCCGTGTGGTAATGAGCCGACGCGATGATTGCGTGACATTTGCGAAGGTCATTCGACGCATCACGGCCGGC
>NZ_JBAFWT010000169.1:0-586 GCF_043195195.1 Roseixanthobacter psychrophilus | reverse complement strand
GGCACGGCCTCATCCGTCACCTCGCCACGCAGCACCTCGCCGGCCCAGGCGCCGGCATCGCGCAACCAGCCGCCGACGCGTGCGGCGAGGGCCGGCCCGACGCTCACCGGGAACACGACCGCGCCCACGAGGCTCGCGCACAGGATCCCGAGGATGATCTCTTCGCTGCGAGCGAGAGCCACGTCGAAGATGGTCTCCGGCGCGGTGACCGTCGGCAAAGCGATGATGGGCAGAGTGTAGGCCGCCAGCATGAACACGTAGCTGCGGGGCGTGCGATCGAGCAAAGAGAGGTAGAGCAGCCCTCCGATCCAGGCGGCGACGGCGATGCTCAGAAGCTCGGGGGCGCTCACGAACGTCGGCACGAGCACCACCGCGCCAGTGGCGCCGATGAGGGTACCGAGCATGCGATAGAGCGCCTTGGAGGTAGTGGCGCCGGTGAGCGGGTGGGACACCACATAGACCGTGGTCATGGCCCAATAGGGGCGCGGCAGGTCCATGGCCAGGGCCACGTAGAGCGCCAGCATGGCGGCGGTGAAGGCCTTGGTGGAGAACAGCCAGTCGCGCGCCGAGGGAAGCTTCAAGAGTC
>NZ_JBAFWT010000168.1:0-595 GCF_043195195.1 Roseixanthobacter psychrophilus | reverse complement strand
CGAAAAGAAGGCAGAGAAGGCCGAGCCTGCGCCCGTCGTCACCGCCGCGCGGGAAGAACAGCGGAGCAATCGGTGGGACTGGTTTGAGGGCGTGCCGGACCGCCTCAAGGCCAAGGCCAAGACCAAGCTGGACGCCCTGCAAGCCGTGGATGCGCTCACCCGCACCGGGCAGGAGCGCGACCTCGCCATGATCGTGGTCGCCTCGGAGGTCGGCGTGTCCCTGCGCACCCTCTACAACTGGGCATCCGAGGTGCACGGCATCGACCGCGCCGACTGGCTCGCCTATCTCGCGCCGCGCTATGCCGGCCGGCAGACCACGGTGGATTGCTCGCCGGAGGCCTGGGAATGGATGAAGGGCGCCTATCTCACCCAGTCGCAGCCGACCGCCGCGCACTGTTTTCGCCAGCTCGAAAAGGTGGCCAAGGAACAGGGATGGGTCATCCCCTCCTGCAAGACGTTGGAGCGGCGTCTCGCCAAGCTCGATCCCGCCATCGTGGTGTTCTATCGCCAGGGCAAAGAGGCTCTTAAGCGCCTCTATCCGGCGCAGAAACGGGACCGCAGCACGCTGCACGCGCTCGAAGCGGTCAACGCCGAT
>NZ_JBAFWT010000167.1:0-609 GCF_043195195.1 Roseixanthobacter psychrophilus | reverse complement strand
GCAGGAGGAACACATCTTCTCCCGTGTCACCGAGGCGATCGCACAGGGACGGCGCCTGCGGGACGCGGTGTGGGAGCGCGCCTTCGACGAGCTCTACAGCGGCGCGGGCAGTACCCGCCCGGTCGATATGGAACCACAGGACAGGAGCGAGAACACAAGGCCGCAAGACACACGGAGCGGTTTGGATTTCCAGGCGGCGGGCATCAGCCGCGCCGCAGCAACAAGAGGGAACTGACCATGACGACGTTTCACAATCTGATGCTCGCCAGCGCGCTGCTGCTTGCTACGCCGGGCTTCGCCGAGGACGCGCACCATCCGCCGGAGGCCCAGCCTGCTGCGCCCCAACCCACGGCGCCCTTGGCGGTCACGCCCACGCCGCAGCCGCCTCAAGCCGCCCCGGCGCCCGGTGGTCCTCAAGGCATGATGGGGATGATGGGTCAGGGCGGCATGGGCATGATGGGAGGCGGAAACACAGGGGCCGGCATGGGGATGATGGGCGGAGCCGCCGCCGGCGCCATGGGGATGGGCCAGATGATGGATCCCGGCCGGATCACAGGGCGCATCGCCTTCCTGAAGGCCGAACTGAAGATCACCGACGCCCAGCAGCCC
>NZ_JBAFWT010000166.1:0-647 GCF_043195195.1 Roseixanthobacter psychrophilus | reverse complement strand
ATCGATTCCGGCATTGACGACGCCCCGACGCGGGCGCTTTTCGCGCGGGTGCTGGCTGATCCGCTGCTCGGCGGACGGCCGGTGGCGCGGCTCCTCGGGACCCATTTCCATCCGGACCATGTGGGGCTGGCGGGTTGGCTCCATGCCCGCACCGGCGCCGACATCCACATGAGCCGCCTGGAGTGGATGCAGGCGCGCCTGCTCCTCAACGAGGATCCCGTGGAGGTGATTCCTCAGCTCGTGGCCCACAACCGGCTGTGCGGCGCGCCCCAGCCGTTCCTGGACCTGGTGGAACGCCGGGGCATGCTTTATCCCAAATGGGTCGGGCCGCTGCCCCGGCGCTATATGCGGGTGAAGGAGGGGGACGAACTGACGCTCGCCGGCAGCGCGTGGCGGGTGATGATCGGCGAAGGCCACGCGCCGGAGATGATCTGCCTCTATTGCGCGGAGAGAGACCTGCTGATCGCGGCGGACCAGATTCTCGCACGAATCTCGCCGCACATTGGGACGCACCCTTCGGACCCATGCGCCGATCCGCTCGGCGCGTTCCTGGGATCGCTCCTTCAGTTCGGGGCGCTGCCCGAAGGCACTCTGGTCCTGCCTTCCCACGGCGACCCGTTCTACGGCCTCCATGGGCGGATCGCCGC
>NZ_JBAFWT010000165.1:0-687 GCF_043195195.1 Roseixanthobacter psychrophilus | reverse complement strand
CGCCCGGCGCCGACCCCGATCCTGGCCCCGATCCGGTGGAGCCCAGCTTCGTTGCCGACCTCGCCATGGTCGCCAATTCCTGGGGCGACGTCATGCTGTCGTGGTCGCACGACGGCGCCGACCCGGCCGCCCATGTCTATGCCGTGGAGATCCTCGACGTTTCCGGCGCGAGCGTGGTGCGCACCATCACGCTCGCCCATCCGGTGGCCGAGAGCGGGCAGGTGCTGTGCGCCTATCCGGTCGAGCAGGACGTCCCCGACTTCGCGTTCCCCCCGACGTTCTTGGCTTGGCGTGTCCGCGTGGACGGCGCGGCCGAGGCGCTCGGCATGGCCGGCGCGGTGGCGGTGGATGATGCCGCGTTCGTGGTGCGCGCCGTGGCCTTCGCCGGCCAGAGCAATGCGCTGGCGCATTTCACCACGCTGAGCGGCATCGATGGCCGGCGGGATCTGGTCTCGGCTGGCTACTTCCGGCGCGACCTCGCCGCCCGCCTCGGCCTGCGCGATATCGAGGTGATACCCGTGCAGGCGGCCTGGGGCTCGTCGGCGGCCGACAAGCACGCGGACGACGATCCGGTGTCCGGCGTCAATTATTGGTGGGATCTCGACGCCGGCACGCCCGGTCCCCGCATGACCGAGTTTCTCGCCATCGTCGGGGCGTCGGGTGCGCCGGTCACCGACGTGATCTGGG
>NZ_JBAFWT010000164.1:0-693 GCF_043195195.1 Roseixanthobacter psychrophilus | reverse complement strand
GACATCCCGATCATCCGCGGCTCTGCGCTGATGGCGCTTGAGAACAAGTCGCCTGAGCTTGGCCATGAGGCCGTGCTGAAGCTGATGGCCGAGGTGGACAGGTACATCCCGCAGCCGGAGCGTCCGGTTGACCTGCCGTTCCTGATGCCGATCGAGGACGTGTTCTCGATTTCGGGCCGCGGCACGGTGGTGACGGGCCGCGTCGAGCGCGGGATCATCAAGGTGGGCGAGGAAGTCGAGATCGTCGGCATCCGCGCGACGCAGAAGACGACGGTGACCGGCGTCGAAATGTTCCGCAAGCTGCTGGACCAGGGCCAGGCTGGCGATAACGTCGGCATCCTGGTGCGCGGCACCAAGCGCGAGGACGTGGAGCGTGGACAGGTTGTGTGCAAGCCGGGCACGGTGAAGCCGCACACGAAGTTCAAGGCTGAAGCGTACATCCTGACGAAGGAAGAAGGCGGCCGTCATACGCCGTTCTTCACCAACTACCGCCCGCAGTTTTACTTCCGCACGACGGACGTGACGGGCATCTGCACGCTTCCCGAGGGCACCGAAATGGTGATGCCCGGGGACAATGTTTCGATGGATGTGGCTTTGATCGTTCCCATCGCCATGGAGGAGAAGCTGCGCTTCGCCATCCGTGAAGGTGGCCGGACCGTCGGCGCTGGCGTCGTCGCTTCAATCATCGAGTGA
>NZ_JBAFWT010000163.1:0-698 GCF_043195195.1 Roseixanthobacter psychrophilus | reverse complement strand
TCGTTGAGCGCGCACCTCGTCGTTGGTGTGGGTGAGGATAATGCGGCTTGCGTCCGGGTTCGCCTGCCGGTCGCGGCCCCAGCGGTCGATCAGGTCGCCGCGCGCCTGCTCGCGTGACGCGGCCTCATGGACCATACCATGCTTGTCGTAGGCGTGGATCGCATCGCCGGTTCGGCTGGTCGCCAGGTCGCGGGTGGCGTCGCGTTGCCAGTCCTCGCGCTGGCGGCGCACCTCGCCGATCTCCGCCCCGTCGTGGCGCTCGTGGATCGAACGGAACGCCGCGCCCGCCTCGATGGACTGCAACTGCTGCGGATCGCCGACCAGCACCAACTTGGCCCCGGCCTCGGCGGCATGGGATAGCACGCGCTCCAACTGCCGCGTGCCGACCATACCGGCTTCGTCGATCACCAGCACATCGCGGCTGGTGAGCATGTCGCGGCCCTGCGCCCAGCCATGCTCCATGCTGGCGATGGTGCGGGACGCAATGCCGGAACCGTTCTCCAATCCCTCGGCGGCGATGCCGGACAACGCGACGCCGCGCACGCTGTATCCGGCTCCCTCCCATGCCTCACGCGCCACGCCGAGCATGGCGCTCTTGCCCGTTCCGGCATAGCCGACGACGACGCTCAAATCCCCGCCATCGGTCACATGGCGGAAAGCGTCGGCCTGCTCACCAGAAAGGGTGAGGTCGCGATCCG
>NZ_JBAFWT010000162.1:0-700 GCF_043195195.1 Roseixanthobacter psychrophilus | reverse complement strand
TCGTTGAGCGCGCGCACCTCGTCGTTGGTGTGGGTGAGGATAATGCGGCTCGCGTCCGGGTTCGCCTGCCGGTCGCGGCCCCAGCGGTCGATCAGGTCGCCGCGCGCCTGCTCGCGTGACGGGGCCTCATGGACCATACCATGCTTGTCGTAGGCGTGGATCGCATCGCCGGTTCGGCTGGTCGCCAGGTCGCGGGTGGCGTCGCGCTGCCAGTCCTCGCGCTGGCGGCGCACCTCGCCGATCTCCGCCCCGCCGTGGCGCTCGTGGATCGAACGGAACGCCGCGCCCGCCTCGATGGATTGCAACTGCTGTGGATCGCCGACCAGGACGACTTTCGCGCCAGCGTCGGCGGCATGGGATAGCACGCGCTCCAACTGCCGCGTGCCGACCATGCCCGCCTCGTCGATCACCAGAACGTCGCGGGATGTGAGAAGGTCGCGGCCCTGCGCCCAGCCATGCTCCATGCTGGCAATGGTGCGGGACGCAATGCCCGATCCGCCTTCCAGATTCTCGGCGGCGATGCCGGACAGCGCCACGCCCCGGACCTCGTAGCCCGCCGCCTCCCAAGCCTCGCGCGCCACACCCAGCATCACGCTCTTCCCCGTCCCGGCATAGCCGACGACGACGCCCAGACCGCGCCCGTCCGTGACGTGCGCCAGCGCGTCAGCCTGCTCGCCGGACAGGACAAGGCCGCGGGCTT
>NZ_JBAFWT010000161.1:0-746 GCF_043195195.1 Roseixanthobacter psychrophilus | reverse complement strand
GCGAAATGCGGGATCCTTCGGATGCACCACGAAGAAACCCATCATGCCCATGGCCATCTGGACCATCTCGTCGGCATGGGGGTGGTACATGAAGGTGCCGCTCTTCTGGAGCTGGAACTCGTAGACGAAGGTCTTGCCGACGGGGATGTGCGGCTGGGTCAGCCCACCGACCCCATCCATGCCGCAGGGCAGCAACTGCCCGTGCCAATGGATGGTGGTGTGCTCCGGCAGCTTGTTGGTGACGAAGATGCGGACCTTGTCGCCCTCGACCGCCTCGATGGTCGGTCCGGGCGATTGGCCGTTATAGCCCCACAGGTGGCCGACCATGCCGGGCGAGAACTCGCGCACCACCGGTTCGGCGACGAGATGGAACTCCTTCCAGTCCCCGTTCATGCGCCAAGGCAGGGTCCAGCCATTGAGCGTGACGACGGGCTGGTAGTCCGGGCCGCTCGTCGGGACGAGCGGCGGCTGCATGACCGCCTCCTTCATGGTTGCGGCTTCGGGGATCGCGGCCGCCTGGGCGCGGCCTGACACGGCGCTTGCGCTGATCAGTGCCATGCCACCGGAGGCGCCGAGGAAATTTCGACGTGAGATCGTCATGATGGTCTCCTTGTCTCGTCAATTCACGCCGCCTTCGGCGGCCGCGGTCACGACAGGGCCCTCACCGGCCGAACCGGCTGAGCTGCCTCCGCCGATGATCGCGGTCTCGAAGTCCACGGTGGCGATGAAGAAGTCGTGCTTGGCGG
>NZ_JBAFWT010000160.1:0-747 GCF_043195195.1 Roseixanthobacter psychrophilus | reverse complement strand
TCGCCAAGCGCGACTTCTTCATCGCCACCGTGGACTTCGAGACCGCGATCATCGGCGGAGGCAGCTCAGCCGGCTCGGCCGGTGAGGGCCCTGTCGTGACCGCGGCCGCCGAAGGCGGCGGACACTGACGAGACAAGGAGACCCATCATGACGATCTCACGTCGAAATTTCCTCGGCGCCTCCGGTGGCATGGCACTGATCAGCGCAAGCACCGTCTCGGGCCGCGCCCAGGCGGCCGCGATCCCCGAAGCCGCAACCATGAAGGAGGCGGTCATGCAGCCGCCTCTCGTCCCGACGAGTGGCCCGGACTACCAGCCCGTCGTTACGCTCAATGGCTGGACGCTGCCTTGGCGGATGAATGGCGACTGGAAGGAGTTCCATCTCGTCGCCGAACCGGTGGTGCGCGAGCTCTCGCCCGGCATGGTCGGCCACATGTGGGGCTATAATGGCCAGTCGCCCGGACCGACCATCGAGGCGGTCGAGGGCGACAAGGTCCGCATCTTCGTCACCAACAAACTGCCGGAACACACCACCATCCATTGGCACGGGCAGTTGCTGCCCTGCGGCATGGATGGGGTCGGCGGGTTGACCCAACCCCACATCCCCGTCGGCAAGACTTTCGTCTACGAGTTCCAGCTCCAGAAGAGCGGGACCTTCATGTACCACCCTCATGCCGACGAGATGGTCCAGATGGCCATGGGCATGATGGGCTTCTTCGTGGTGCATCCGAAGGACCCCGCTTTCCGG
>NZ_JBAFWT010000159.1:0-774 GCF_043195195.1 Roseixanthobacter psychrophilus | reverse complement strand
GGCTGGTGGGCTATCTTACGAGCGCGCGAAGTAAGTTATCCTCTTGGCGGATCGCGAGTTCCGTCGCCCCGCTTCCAGCGCCCATCGCATGCTCGAACGACGCTCCCCGCACGCAGTCGCGCGGCTGACATGCCATTGTCGTGGCATCAACGACGAACTGCTTAAACAGTTCGATCTGTCCCCTTGTTTGTTACCGGGTCCGCCTCGAACGCCTGCTTCCCCTTATCGGCCCACAGGCTTCGCGCATGTTCGCCTTGGTCGCTTTGGAGTTTGTCGGCCATCCAGAGCAGCGCGCCATAGATCATGATGCGGTCGTCCCCGGTCAGGTCGACGATCCCGGCCTTGACGACGAGGCCGCCGAGTTCGATCAGATGCCGCGTGCGTTTGCGGCGCTCGACCTGCCACGTGCGCATGTCATGCCGGGCGCGAGCTGCCTGACGCCGGTTGCGCGCTGCCCGGTTGCGCCGTAGCGCCTCCCGCGTTGTGGTCAGGCGCCGAAGCAGATCGCCGAGATTTGCTGCGAAAGAACGCGGCCCCGCGTTTCGCCCATGCCTCCTTCTTTCCGGCATCCTTGGTTTCGGCCAGCACGATCAGCGCGCCCGCCAGTTCGTCGGCGGTGAGCGCGTCGGCTCCGGTCGAGATGACCAGTTCGCCAAGCTGCTGCACCTTGCGATTCTTCAGGTCTTGCGCCTTGTCCTCCAGCGCCTTCAGTTCCGCGTCAAAGTCCCGTGGCCTGCGCATCATGTCCTCCATACGCTGTCGATGGAGCGATGA
>NZ_JBAFWT010000158.1:0-885 GCF_043195195.1 Roseixanthobacter psychrophilus | reverse complement strand
GCTGATGCTCAACGATCTCCGCCTGCCCGCAATCAAGCAGAATTGGCCGGATTTTGCCGAACGGGCGGACAAGGAGGGCTGGCCTGCCGCACGCTTCCTCGCGGCCCTCGCCGAACACGAGATCGCCGAACGCGACCGCCGCCGCTTGGCACGCCATCTTGCCGAGGCCCAGTTGCTGCCGGGAAAGACCCTCGACAGCTTCGACTTCGACGTGGTGCCGATGATCTCCAAGGCGCACGTGATGGCGATCTGTGCCGGTGACAGCTGGATCGACAAAGGCGCCAATCTGATTCTTATCGGCGGACCTGGCGGCGGCAAGACGCATCTGGCCTCCGCCGTCGGTCTGGCGCTGGTGGAAAACGGCTGGCGCGTGCTGTTCACCCGCACGTCCGACCTGGTGCAGAGACTTCAGGTGGCGCGGCGCGAACTGGCATTGGAGGCGGCCATCGCCAGACTGGATCGATTCGATCTGCTGATCCTCGATGACCTCGCCTATGTCAGCAAGGATCAGGCGGAGACCTCCGTCCTGTTCGAGTTGATCAGCGCCCGATACGAACGCCGCTCCACCCTGATCACCGCCAATCAGCCATTCGGGGCCTGGGGCAAGGTCTTCCCGGATCCCGCCATGACGCTGGCCGCAGTTGATCGCCTCGTCCATCACGCCACGATCTTCGAAATCAACGTCGACAGCTACCGCCGTCGTGCCGCACTCGAACGCAAGAAAAAAGGCGCCGGACGGCCGCAGAGCTACGCGACAATCAACGATCTCGAAGCCGTGTCGCTGCCCGACAATCAAAACGAAACTTAGCGCTTGTCAGCGACAATCAGACCGAACAACATCGTTCCCGTTGCGGTCACAGTTTCTCATCCTGATTGACGCATTTT
>NZ_JBAFWT010000157.1:0-911 GCF_043195195.1 Roseixanthobacter psychrophilus | reverse complement strand
GATCCGCAGTGTCGACATCCTGGGCCATCAAATTGATACGGGCATAAATATTGTCGTTGTACTTTCCGTTTGCATCGAGGGTGGTGCGCCAACCCTGGCTGGTATAGCCAGTCACGTCGCCTTCCACGAAAGTCGCGTCCTTGGGCAGCTTCGACACCATGTTGATGGCGCCGCCCGTCGAACCGCGCCCGAACGCGAAGGACGATGGCCCCATGAACACCTCGACCGCGTCGATGTTGAACATGTCGCGCGTGTACCAGCCGGTGTCGCGGATGCCGTCGCGGAAAATGTCACCGCGTGCCGAGAATCCTCTGATGATCGGGTTGTCGCCCTGCTGACCACCCTCACCGGCGGAAAAGGTGATGCCGGAAATGTTGCGTAAAGCTTGGTCCAAGGTGGTGACGTTCTGCTGCCGGATCACCTCCTCGGTGACAACATTGACCTGCTGGGCCATGTCGAAGATCGGCACCGGCAGGCGTGCGACGCCGGTGGTGGTGGCGACGAATCCGCCGGTATTATCCTGCACCTGGACGGTCGGCAGCTCCACCTCAGTCGCAGCCTGCTGCGCAAGCGCAGGGCCGCCAAAGGCCGAGGCGACCCCCACAGTCACGCCAAGTGACCCCTTCAGGGCGAGGCGCGCAGTATCCGCATGCTTCGACGCCCGCACATATCCCCAATTCCCCGCCGACATCATTTCATAAGCTCCGCAAAATCGGCCCTAAGAAAATCACAATCCAGGACACTCATATATTTCTTGTATGCTGACTCTGGCCTTCACTTCAACATAATCAAGCAACATTGTACTTAGACCTATTTTAATAAGACGATTACTTTTTGCATTGGAATAATTTCAATCTGTGCCCACCATTGCCGCACCGGACCGGGCGATCACCTACGGAATGGAGATGGGC
>NZ_JBAFWT010000156.1:0-950 GCF_043195195.1 Roseixanthobacter psychrophilus | reverse complement strand
GAGCGTGTTCGAACGCGACGCGCAGGGCGATCGCAACCGGCTCAATGCCCGCCAGCCCATCCAGATCATCGGCAACCTGATGGTCCTGGCCGGCTCGCTCGAATTTGAAGTCTGAGGAGACTGACCCATGGCACAAGTGCTGGGCATCATCGATCTGTTGTGGCGGGGTAAAAATATCCCCATCGAGAAGGGCGCCAAGCTGCGGCTCGGCGGCATCAAGAACACCGCCGTCACCTATGGCCGCAAGGTGGGGCGGGCGCAGGAATACCAGGGCTCCGAGGTGACCGCGAAAACCTATTTGGAGGCGGGGCAGTCCTATGGCTCCGTCTATGACGAGGGCGAGGGCGAGCTGCAGGTGGTCTGCGACACCGGGCAGACGTTCGTCTTTCCCGACGCCTTCCTGCTCGACCCGCCGGAGATGACCGGCGGCGAGTCGCATGAGCTGAAGTGGAACGCCTCGGGCTACCAGGAGATCCTCGCGTGAGCACGGAAACCGATCTCATCATCGATCTGGACGAGGCCAAGACGGCCGCCGGCGGCGCCTCCGACATCGTGGACCTCGATTCCACGCCCGTGGTGGACGAGGATGCCGACCTTGGGGATGCGCTGCCAAAGCGTGCCGTCATGAACCCTGACGGCTCCATCACGCTCCCGCTTCGCCTTCCCGTGGCGGTGCGGTCGCGTTCGCAGCAGGGCACCGAGCGCACTGAAGAGTTCAAGGCGCTCACTTTCCATCGGCTGGTGGGCGCCGACCTGCGGGCGATTACCTCGGCCGCGACGGCCTCGCAGCCGGTGGTCATGCTGGCGCGTTCCGCCCGCATTCGCGAGGCGGTGATGAACGTGGCGTTCGACAAAATGGACGCGGCCGACATCGCCGACGCGACCGCCGTGGTGGCGCATTTTTTCGACGGTGGCCAGAAGAAGCGGGGCTGATCCTCTCGGGGATCGCA
>NZ_JBAFWT010000155.1:0-950 GCF_043195195.1 Roseixanthobacter psychrophilus | reverse complement strand
CAGCGTGTTCGAACGCGACGCGCAGGGCGATCGCAACCGGCTCAACGCCCGCCAGCCCATCCAGATCATCGGCAACCTGATGGTTCTGGCCGGCTCGCTCGAATTCGAAGTCTGAGGAGACTGACCCATGGCACAGGTGCTGGGCATCATCGACATCGTGTGGCGGGGGGCCAATCTGCCCGTCGAGAAAGGCGCCAAGCTCCGGCTCGGCGGCTTGAAGAACAACGTGGTCACTTATGGCCGCAAGGTCGGCCGCGCGCAGGAATTCATCGGCTCGGAAGTGACGGCCAAAACCTACCTGGAAGCTGGACAGTCCTACGGCTCGGTGTTTTCCGAGGGCGAGGGCGAGCTGCAGGTGGTCTGCGACACCGGCCAGACCTACGTCTTCCCGGACGCATTTCTTCAGGATCCGCCGGAGATGACCGGCGGGGAAAGCCATGAACTGAAATGGGCGGCCGACCAGTGGCAGGAGATCCTCGCGTGAGCACGGACAACGATCTCATCATCGACCTGGACGAGGCCAAGACGGCCGCCGGCGGCGCCTCCGACACGCTGGATCTCGATCCCGCAACCGTGGTGGACGAGGATGCCGACCTCGGCGAGGCGCTGCCCAAGCGCGCCGTGCAAAACGGGGACGGCACCATCACGCTGCCGCTGCGCCACCCCGTGACGCTGCGCGTGCGCTCCACACAGGGCGGCGAGCGCACGGAAGAGCACAAGGCGCTCACCTTCCATCGGCTGCTGGGCGCCGACCTGCGGGCGATCACCTCGGCCGCCACGGCCTCGCAACCGGTGGTGCTGCTGGCTCGATCCGCCCGCATCCGCGAGGCGATCATGAACGTGGTGTACGACAAGATGGACGGCGCCGACATCGCCGACGCGACCGCCGTGGTGGCGCATTTTTTCGACGATGGCCGGAAGAAGCGGGGCTGATCCTCTCGGGGATCGCC
>NZ_JBAFWT010000154.1:0-960 GCF_043195195.1 Roseixanthobacter psychrophilus | reverse complement strand
GTCCTTCACGCTCGACATCGATGCGACGCAGATCGTCGCGGAGAAGCGCGATGCCAAATGGACCTATAAGAGCGAGAGGGGATACATGCCGATGGTCGGGCACATGGCCGAACTCGGACTCGTCGTCGGCCATGAGTTCCGCGAGGGCAATGTCGCGCCGCAGACCCGCAACCTGGAGTTCATGCAGGACTGCGACGCGGCCATGCCGAAGGGCAAGAAGATCGTGGCCGTGCGCGCCGACAGCGCCGCCTATCAGGCGGCGGTCCTCAACTGGTGCGAAACGACAGGCAAGGTCTTCGCCATCGGCGCGGACCAGGACTCGGCGGTCAAGGCGGCCATCGCCGCCATCCCCGAAGGCGACTGGACGAGCTTCCGCGACGGCTGGATCGCCGAGACTGTCCACTGCATGAACAAGACGGGCAAGGCCTTCCGGCTGGTCGTCATGCGCCGCCCGCGCGACGTGGATCTGTTCGAGCAGGGGTCGCCGTGGCGCTACCACGCCGTCGCCAGCAACCGCGAGGACGAAGACGCTGCGGCGACGATGGTCTGGTACTCGAAACGCGGCGACGCCAGCGAGAACCGCATCAAGGAAATAAAGATCGGCTTCGGCATGGAATCCATGCCGTGCGGACAGTTCCACGCTAACGCCATGTTCTTCGCCGTCGGCGTGCTGGCCTACAACCTCTTCCTCGGATTCCGGGCGGACGCGCTCGATGACGACTGGTCGAACTCGCAGGTTCGAACGGTGCGTTGGCGGCTGTTCCAGACGCCGGGAAAGGTCGTCTGCCACGCCAGGCAGGTCGTCCTGAAGATCGCGGCGGACATGCTGGACGTGTTCGCGCAGATCCGCGAGCGCTGCGCACGCGTCGCGCTGAACATGATGGAAGGAGGTGTCGTCCACGCGACTTCGTAGCGCCTTCCGGCGACGGAAACGAACATCGTCGGGATGAGGCGAAGAGG
>NZ_JBAFWT010000153.1:0-961 GCF_043195195.1 Roseixanthobacter psychrophilus | reverse complement strand
CCGCATCATCGGCGAGGTGCCCTTCTCGCTCGATCCCCGATTGTTCTGAGGCGAGAAGGGAAGGGCGTCGCCCTGCGGGCCGGGCTGTTGGCTGCGCTGATGCCAGCAAGCCGTCTTCATCCCAAGGGCTTCCATCCCATCTGACGCGAAACGAGAAAATGCTGCCGGGGGCAGAACGTCATGCTGGCTGCACTGCGACGGTGGATGGAGAACCGTAGGCAAATCCGCCGGAGGTGGCAGGCGGACGCCCGCCGCCTCATCGATCACGATGAACCGAGCGCCTATTACGAGGCGCAGCGCCTGGCGGCTCGTTCCCGCGCGTCACGGGCAAGCCGGCGAATTCATCCACTGGGCCAAGGTCGCGGCCGAAGTGGCGCGGATCTCGCCGCATGCGCAGATGGATCTCGCGGTGGTCCAGGCGATCGTCGACAACGAGACGCGCCGCGCAGGGGATTCGCGCGACCATAGCGATTGAACGGGCGGCTGCGCCGACGTCGCTTCGGCGCTGAAGCCGTCCATTCGACCTGAGGCGCTGCTCGGGACCCGATCTGTTCAGGCGCGGCAGTGTGGTTCGGCGTCCGGGAAAAGAGCGTGCAAGAGGGTCCGGACCATCTCTGGGGCAAGCCCGACCCCGCTCTCCTTGGATGGCTTTCCTGGTCCTCCGCCCGGCCTTCCACGATCAACCCTCAAGGGGTCGGCTATGCGGAGCATGCCGCCGACTACGGCTTCGCCTGCGCGGTGATCGCGGCCGGTTGAGGACACTGACGGACGCCATCGAGCGGGGATCGGCCTCGCTCCAAGATGGAGCCCTCAGATGTCGCACGATCTTTCCCTCGCACAGTCCCACGCGTTCCAGCTCGCCCGCACCCTGATGGTCCCGGTCACGCTGTTTGAGGTCGATGGAGAGTTCGGCGTGATGCCGAGCGACGAACTCGACGACGCCGACGTGGTCGTCGTCCAC
>NZ_JBAFWT010000152.1:0-966 GCF_043195195.1 Roseixanthobacter psychrophilus | reverse complement strand
GGGCGGGTGACCATTTCGATTTCGTTCGCATGCCCCCCATAGCCTCAACCTCGCTAACGGCGAATGAACCACACAAAGTGAGGAAGAACCTAATTAAGTGCCAAGTGACACAAGGCACGCCCCGCGGCGCGCGTCAGACGATCAGCCCGGGAACGAGCGCCACCAGCGCCAGCGCCAGCGCCATGATGAGGACATAGGGCAAGGTGCCGACGATGATCCGCCCGAGCGAGACATCCGGCATCACGCCCTTGACCACGAACAGGTTGAGCCCCACCGGCGGCGTGATGAGCGCCATCTCCATGTTGATCATCAGGATCACGCCGAACCATACCTTGTCCCAGCCGAAACTCTCGATGATCGGGATGATGATGGGCGTGGTGATCACAATGATGGAGAGGGTTTCCAGGAAGCAGCCAAGGAAGAGCAGGAGCAGGTTGATGGCGATGAACACCAGCCACGGCGAAAGGTCTGCTCCCGCCACCAGCCGCGACAAGGTGGGGGCGACGTCGGTGGTGGTCAGGGCGTAGCCGAACAGCATGGCGCCGGCGATAATGGTCAGCACCATGATGGAGCCGCGCCCGGTCTCGATCAGGATCTGCCGGCACTTGGCCCAGGTCAGCTCACGATAGAGGACGGCTGCGAGCAGGAAGCTCGTGGCAACCCCGATGGCCGCTGTCTCGGTGGGCGTGGCGATGCCGGTGTAGATGGAGCCGAGGATGATGGCGATGAGGACGCCGGTGGGCAGGATGTCCACCAGCGCCCGCAGCCGGTCGGAGACGGTGACCGGCCCCATCACCTGACGCGGGGCCGACCCGGATCGCGATCGCGCGAGCCACATCTGATAGATGCCGAACATTGCCGCGAGCATGAGCCCGGGCAGAATCCCGGCCATGAACAGCCTGCCGATGGATTCCTGGGCGATGACGCCGTAGACGATCATCGGGATCGACGGAGGGATGAGAATCC
>NZ_JBAFWT010000151.1:0-976 GCF_043195195.1 Roseixanthobacter psychrophilus | reverse complement strand
CTCTCTTGGCTCCAGGCCTCGTGCCGCCGCCAATCGGTCGGGAGACCTTCCAACGGTACGTCTTCAATTTCGACAGTGTCGGGGATCTCATAGGTGACCATGACCAGCTCCGGCAGGAGCGCGGGATCCTCCACATGGACCAGCTTTTCGAGGACGCAGAGCGCGGGCGATGTCGCGCAATAGGTGACGGCATGCCCCACGGTGTTCCAGCGGCCGTCGAAATGCAGGCCATAGCCGCCGTCCAGCGCCTGCGCATGCTGCCGGCCCGACAGGCGCCAGAGCCGCATCAGGCGGCCGCGCCCCAGGCGATCTTGCCGAGGATGGTCTCGATCACGCGCGCGCCGGCCTCGGTCTGCGCCACGACGAGCGGCGTCTCGCCGCCGAGCTCGGTGAGCGGGCGGCGCAGCCAACGGTTGGCCTTCTCCTGATCACCAAAGGTCTGCTCGGCCAGGGACTGCACGCGCAGGAGGCGCACGGCCCGGTCCGATTCATCGACCGTCAGCGGCTGCTGCTTGTCGGCGCGATGGCGGCGGGTGCGCTGCGGGATCACGAATCTCTCGATCTCCTGCTCGCTCATGCCCGCCTGGCTGAGCCCACGAAGAGCCGACAGGGGAAGCCTGTTGCGGACGGCGAGAGCCAGGTCGGCCTGCGAGCGCACGACCGTGCCGAGCACGCTCTGGCCTCCCAGCTTGCGGGCAACCTCCACGACTATGGCAATCGACATGAGAGCCTCCTTGCAGTCAACGGCAATACGCCTTAGACATATGCGGCATATTGCCGGAGAGCAAGAGCAGCTTTCTTCAGCAGGATTGTCCCCGAGGGATTTCAAAGGCATGGGCGGGGCCGTCGGAATACTCGCATGCCGCTGCACAAGGAAGGGGCCGGACGCCGTCGTCACCGCAGCACAGCGCAGAGGAACCCCCGGTCGGGGGCCCGCGATGCCGGCATCGCGGGGTGGCCCGCGGGGTTGACGGCA
>NZ_JBAFWT010000150.1:0-982 GCF_043195195.1 Roseixanthobacter psychrophilus | reverse complement strand
GGTTCATGCAGCGGCTCGGAATGCCGATCAGCGACGATACCATCCTGCGGCAACTGAAGCGCGATGCCGCAGATGCTCAGAGCAACTCCGAGGTTCGGGCGGTTGGCATCGATGACTGGAGCTGGCGGCGCGCGACGAGCTACGGAACCATCATGGTTGATCTCGAGCGCCGCTCGGTTGTCGATATTCTGCACGACCGCAGCGTCGAGAGTGCCGCCAAGTGGCTTCAGAACCATCCTTCTATCGAGGTCGTCAGTCGGGACCGCTGCGGCCTGTATGCGCAGGCCGTCCGCGAAGGCGCACCGCAGGCCCAGCAGGTCGCCGATCGGTTTCATCTGGTTCAGAACCTGCGCTTGGCCATCGAAGAACAGATGAGCCTCTCCGGGCGCGCCACCGGCAGGTCCATCTTGTCGGAGGACGCCATTGTGACGCTGCCACACATCGTCGGCGTGCTCGTCTCACGCATAGCGAATCTCGTCAGGAGATATTCGACATGCTCCACACTTTGCGCCAGGAAGGGCTGTCCTACAGCGAGATCGCCCGACGGACCGGCTATGAACGTCGCAGCGTAGCGAAGTGGCTCAAGTTCAAGGCTCCGCCACACAGGCGGCGGGCAGCACTGAACCCCACATCAACATGGTACTTCGAAACCTTCCTTTCGCAATGCTGGAAGAATGGGAACCGCTGCGGCCGGCACCTCTTTCATGATGTCAGGCAGCGCGGCTACACCGGCAGCTTCGCCAATCTGGAGCGCCTGCTGGGAGCTTGGCGGCGGGTCGAAAGGGGGGCAGGCAGATGATGTACCACACGCGGCTTTGAAGTTGGAGCCGGTTCGAGACCCGGACACCGGTCATGTGATTTCGCCGGTGGTCGCCGCCGCGCTGTGAATCAAGCCGCGAGGCCTACTGACGGACTGGCAGGCAAGGAAGGTCGATGCCTGAAGCAGGGATCTGAGGCTTTCGCCGAGATGCGACGCCTGGCA
>NZ_JBAFWT010000149.1:0-1055 GCF_043195195.1 Roseixanthobacter psychrophilus | reverse complement strand
GCCGAGCAGGCGGGTTACGAGCCCTCGTCCTTCTACAAGGCCCTGGTGCGCCCCTGGCCCGCCGTCGAAGGCATCATCGCATCCGCCCTCGACATGCGGCCTCAGGACATCTGGCCCAGCCGTTACGACCGAAGCGGGCAGCCCCGCTCCTCTCGCCGGCAAAAACCTAGCCGCCGCCAAGCGCCGAGTCACCGTCAAATCACCGGGGCAGCCTAGACATGGCCGAACGTACAAAAATCGCCATCCATCTGATCGACGCCGATGATCGCCTGCGTCGCGTCGATCCAGACAAAGCCCTGCTGCTGGCAGCCGGAATCAAAGAAGATGGGCTCCGGTTCCCGATCGAGGTCCGGCCCGGCAAGAAGGGCCGCTACGCCTTGATCTCCGGCGGCCACCGCCTGGACGCGGTGAAGCTGCTCGAATGGACCGAGATCGACGCCGAGATCCTCGACATCACCGCCGATCAGGCGCGGATGCGGGAGATCAACGAAAACCTTTACCGCGCCGAGCTTTCCGACCTCGATCGGGCGGTGTTCCTGAGCGAGAAGAAGCGCCTCTACGAGAAGCTGAACCCGCAGGCCAAGCACGGCGGCGACCGCCGGTCTGACCAAGTCGCCATTTTTGGCGACTTGATGCCGCGCTTCTCGGCCGAAGCCTGTGAACGGCTCGGCTGCTCCGAGCGCACCTTGCAGCGGATGATCGCTCGCGCCGCCATCGTGCCGGACGTGCGCGACCGAATCTCCGGCACCTCGATCGCCAACACCGGGTCGGAACTCGACGCCCTGGCGCGGCTGTCGCCTGAAGAGCAGCGCACTGCGGTGCAGTGGCTGATGAGCGGCGGCGAGGCAGCCATGAGCGTCGGCGCCGCCGTAAAGCAGATGCGCGGCGACGGCACCGCCAGCGCACCGGTGGACGAGGCGGATGCGCAGTACGCCGCGCTCTTGAAGGGCTGGCGCCGGGCGGACCGCCGCGCCCGCGATCGCTTCCTCGACTATCTGAAAACCGAGGGTGAGGCCTCAGCCGAACAGCGGGACGCCGCGTGATGGCCGCCCCCC
>NZ_JBAFWT010000148.1:0-1056 GCF_043195195.1 Roseixanthobacter psychrophilus | reverse complement strand
CTAGATGTTCAGTCCCGGCATTTGCTGGATTGGATCGAGGATGAATCTCTCTGGCTCTGAAGTCCAGCATTTGCAGATGAACTCGTAGGGCGTGAGGCCTTTGAGTGTCTTGAGCCTGCGGCCGAAGTTGTAGGCGGCGACGAAGTCGGCGAGGTGGCGTTCGAGCTGCGCATGATCGTCGTAATGGTAACGTTTGACGGTCGCGTCCTTGATCGTGCGGTTCATCCGCTCGACCTGGCCGTTCGTCCAGGGGTGCTTCGGCTTGGTGGTCCTGTGGTCGATACCAGCTTTGGCGCAGGCGAGTTCGAAGGCGTGGGCGCGGAACAGCTCTCCGTTCGCCATCGCCTCCTTGATCAGCGGCACCGCCGAGCCGCCAGCGCCGGGTGTCGTGAAGTGGATGCCGTTGTCGGTCAACACGGTGTGGATCTTGTAGGGGACCGCTTCGATCAACCGCCGGAGGAAGTCGCCAGCCGTCCGCTGCTTGGCTTCTCGATGAAGCTCGACGAAGGCGAACTTGCTGGTCCGGTCGATGGCGACGAACATGTAGAGCCTGCCCTCGGCGGTGCGCACTTCGGCGAGGTCGATGTGGAAGAAGCCGATCGGGTAGCTCTTGAACTTCGTCTTCGCAATCGTCTCGCCTTCGACCTCGGGCAGGCGGCTGATGCCGTGGCGTTGCAGGCAGCGATGCAGCGACGAGCGTGTCAGGCTCGGGATGGTCGGCTGCAGGGCGTAAAGGCAGTCGTCGAGCGGCAGCAATGTGTGCTTCCGAAAGGCGACGATCACCGCCTCCTCCTCGATCGTCAGCACCGTTGAGGTCGGGTTCTTCGGCCCCGTCGGCACATCGGCGACCGAGGTGCGACCCTTCCACTTCGCAACCGTCTTCTGATTGATGCCGTAGCGCTTCGCCAGCGCCCTCAGGCTCTCTTGACTATGCTGTATCGCTCGACGGACCGCCGCTGTCGTCGTGGCGCTCCCGTGGTGAATCTGGCCCATAGCGCATCCCTCGATTCATGCGTCGAGATTGCACCATCAAAGCCCGGGATCAAACATCTAGGC
>NZ_JBAFWT010000147.1:0-1093 GCF_043195195.1 Roseixanthobacter psychrophilus | reverse complement strand
TGTCTGGTCGCGGAACATTGTTGGGACCCGGTGGGGCTGGCGATCCTAGACTATCGCCGTAGCTTCGAGCGCCTGCCGCGCGCTTTCCTGGGACGGAGGTGAGCCATGCACCAGATCCATCCGAATGCCCGCACCACCCCCGCCGTCCGTGCTGAGATCGCCCGCTCCTCGGCACCCACTGGCCTGCTGGCCCAGCGCTACGGCGTCAGCACCGAGACCATCCGCAAATGGCGCAAGCGCGGCGCCGCCGACTGCCTCGATCGTTCCGCCCGCCCCCATAGCTTGCCCTGGAAGGCCACCGCCGAGGAGCGCGCGGTGGTCTGCCTGCTACGCGAAAGGACCAACTTCGCCCTCGACGATCTGACGTTCGTCGTTCGGCACTTCCTGCCGCACCTCAACCGCGACAGCGTCTGGCGCATCCTCAAGGCCGAAGGGCTGAACCGACGCCGTCCCGCAGCCTCGGAGCGTCCCGCCAGGGGCACGGGGAAGTTCCGGGACTACGACCTCGGCTTCATTCATATCGACATCAAGCAGCTGCCCATGCTGCAAACGGCCGACTTCCAGCGCCGCAAACGTTATCTCTTTGTCGCCATCGATCGCTTCTCACGCTCCGTCCACCTGGCCGTGAAGGACGACATGACCACGAACAGTGCGGTCTCTTTCCTGCGCGAGGCGGCCGCCGCCTTTCCATTCCGGATCACCCATGTGCTGACCGACAATGGCAGCTGCTTCTCACCGACCTTCGAGAAGGCCTGTGCCGAGCTGGGAGCCGAGTATCGTCACACCCGTCCCTACACGCCGCAGACCAACGGCATGGTGGAGCGCTTCAACGGTCGCATAGAGAGCGAGGTGCTCGGCATCACGATCCATTCCCATCGCGACCTGGAGCAGCTGCTGCGCGGGTTCAACGCCGCCTACAACGCCCGACGACAGCGGGTCCTGCAGGGCCGGACGCCGAACCAGATGGTCACCGAGCGCCTTGCCGTCCGACGAAAGCTCCGCGGCACCAAGCCTGCCGGGCAGGCCGGGCCGCAGGATATCGTCAAAGCCCGCATCATCGTTGAAAACGCCAAGGACGTCTCACAACCAGACA
>NZ_JBAFWT010000146.1:0-1160 GCF_043195195.1 Roseixanthobacter psychrophilus | reverse complement strand
ATACCAAGATTCACTGATCAGAACCCGCGGGTCCAGTCGCGGAGGCCGAGCGACATGATCCGCCAGGGTTGTTCGACGAGCTTGTTCCAGGCGTCGCAGCAATGGTCGACGATCTCGTCGTAGGAGCCGAACACACGGTTCGACAGCCAGTTGTCGCGCATGAATTGCCACACGTTCTCTTGCGGGTTGAGCTCCGGACTTTTCGATGGGATCGCGACGATCGAGATGTTGGTGGGCAACTCGAGCTTCGGCGTCAGGTGCCAGCCGGCCTGGTCCATGAGCACCACGGCATGAGCCCCAGGCGCGACATGCAAGGCGATCTCGGCGAGGTGCAGGTTCATCGCGTCGGTATTGCAGAATGGCAGTACGAGGCCGGCGGCCTTCCCCTCCTGCGGGCATATCGCGCCGAAGATGTATGCGGATCTGGTGCGCTGGTCGTGCGGTGCGGAGGGCCGCGTTCCTCGCTTCGCCCATCGCCTCGTGATCTTGTTCTTCTGCCCGATCCGGGCCTCGTCCTGGAACCATATCTCTATGGGAGTGCCTCGCGGGAGAGACGCCCTGACCTTGTCCAGCTCGGCGGCAAAGCCCCCTTTTTGAAGGCTTCGATCGCGTCCGGATCCTGGGCATGGTGCCTGGGCCGGGCCGAAAGTTTGCGGTAGCCGAGCGCGCGTAGCTCGCGGCTCAGCGTCGGCCGCGAGACCGATAGCGAGAAGTCGTCCCAGAGCATCTGTGCCAGATCGATGATCCGCCACCGCACTACCCCGTGAGCGGCGGGTACGGGGCCTCGCTCGATTGCCTCGACCAGCGCCGCGCGATGAGCAGCTTTCAACAGCGACTGCGGCCCTGGCGCCTTTCGGTCGATCAGCCCGTCAGGACCCGCCGCGTTGAACTTCATCACCCAGTCCCGCACGATCTGCAACGTGACCCCGCCCATCCGCGCTGCCTCCGTCCGGCTCGCCCCCTCATAGATCGCGGCCAGCGCGAGCAAGCGCCGGGCTTGCGCACCATCCTTCGACCGTCTGGCGGCCGCCCTTACGGCGATGGCGTCGAAGTCGGTGCGAAGCGCAATCGGCATGGCAAACTCCTATCGTTTGCCATCTTGAATCAGCGCCGGATGCCACTGGCAAGCCCTCAAGAGTCACAACCCGCGAGCTTTGGTA
>NZ_JBAFWT010000145.1:0-1187 GCF_043195195.1 Roseixanthobacter psychrophilus | reverse complement strand
GCTAGTGGACGGAATCTAACGCTTGGTGCCAGCGTTTGACGGCGGCGATGATTTTGTCGGGATCGGCGGTCCAGGTGAAGGGCTTGGGCTGCTGGTTGTGTTCGGCGAGGAAGCGGTTGATAGCGGCCTGAAGATCGACGACGGAGTGGAAGACGCCGCGTTTGAGGCGCCGCTTCGACAGCTTGGCGAAGAAGCCCTCGACCGCGTTGAGCCAGGAGCACGAGGTCGGCGTGAAGTGGAAGGTGAAGCGCTCGTGGCGGTCGAGCCAGGCGCGCACTTTAGGGTGCTTGTGGGGGGCATAGTTGTCGAGGATGACGTGCACGGCCTTGCCGGCGGGAACCTCGGCGTTGATGGCATTGAGGAAGCGGATGAACTCCTGATGGCGATGGCGCTGCATGTTCCTGCCGATGACGGTGCCGTCGATCACGTTGAGGGCGGCGAACAGGGTGGTGGTGCCGTTGCGCTCGTAGTCGTGCGTCATCGTGCCGAGCCGCCCCTTCTTCATCGGCAGGCCGGGCTGGGTCCGGTCGAGCGCCTGGATCTGGCTCACATGGGGATTTGTGGGTCAAGATGTTCGGATCAGGATTCCATGGTAAATCTCCGGTCGTTGCTGCGTATCCAAGGTCTGAGCCCGTTTGCATGACCCGGCCCGTTTCCGATGCCGCTTCAAACTCACATCCGGTCGCCGCTCACATCGGCCGCACCAATATCCCGCTTGCGTCGGGCGAGGGCTCAGGAGGGCGGGACCATTCTCTTCTTCGGCTTTTTAAGCCAGGCCAAATTTCGGTCCGCTCACCTGGATCCACCGGAGCTGATCAGGCCCCGGAAGATTGAAAAGGGGGAAGCGTTTGTTTTCAGGCGGCCGTTGTCTCGGCTCCTTCCAGCACAACCCCGGCGGTCACATATTTCCAGAAGGCGATCAGCAGCTTTCGCGCCAAGGCAACGATCAGCACTTTCCGAACTCGGCCACCATTGAGCTGTACGCGCTGATGAAACCACAGGGTCAGTATCGAACGGGGCTGATGCCTTACCCACAACCAGGCGAGCTGGATCATGGTTGTTCGCAGCCGCGGGTTTCCGGCTTTGGAGACGCCTTGTTCGTGCGCGACGGATCCGCTCCGCCAGGGCGTCGGCGCCAATCCGGCATAAGCGGCAACCTGCCGTCGGTTGGAAAAGTTTCGGAACAG
>NZ_JBAFWT010000144.1:0-1194 GCF_043195195.1 Roseixanthobacter psychrophilus | reverse complement strand
TGACGCCACTCGGCATATTCGTACCGGGCCTCCGGCAGGGGCCGCAGCGCCGGCCGATCGGTCTTCTCGAACAGCTCCCGCCGGCTGACGCCGAGGTGGCGCATGACGCGGGCGTTGAGGTCGACGGTCAGCCGCTCGATCTCGGTCGCCAACTCGTCGAGGCCGAAGAAGGTCCGGTTGCGCAGCCGCGCCAGGATCCAGCGCTCGACGATCTGGACGCCGACCTCGACCTTGGCCTTGTCGCGCGGCTTGCGCGGCCGGGTCGGCAGCACGGCGACGCCGTAGTGCTCGGCCATCTCCCGGTAGGTCGCATTGATCGTCGGCTCGACCCGCGAGGCCTTGGTCACCCCGGCCTTCAGGTTGTCGCAGACCACCAGCTCCGGCACGCCGCCGAGGGCCTCGAAGGCTGCGACATGGGCAGCGATCCAGTCCGGCAGCTTCTGGCTCCAACTCGGCCGAACGAAGGTGAAGTTCGACGCGCCGAGCACCGCGATGAAGATCTGCGCGTCTCTCACCTCGCCGGTTTGCGGGTCGACGATCGGCACGGTGTGGCCGGCGTAGTCGACGAACAGCCGCTCGCCGGCGCGGTGGGACTGACGCATGGTCGGCGACAGCCGCCCGCTCCATTCCCGGAAGCAGTCACAGAACCAGGAATAGCCGTAACCGTCGGGATGGGCGGCGCGGTACTCCTCCCACAGGAGCCGGAGCGTCACGCCCTTGCGCCGCAACTCCTTGGCTACCGCCGGCCAGTCTGGAGCCGCTCGCTCGTCCGGCAGCGTGGACTGCGGCGGGAACAAGTGCCGCTCCAGCGCCTCGTCGTCGAGGTTCTCCGGCAGGGGCCAGCCGAGCCCGGCCGACGTGGCGCGGCCGATGTACTCCCTCACCGTCGACGGGCCGACGCCCACCAATGGCGCGATCCGACGCTTGGTCAGCCCGCAGGCGAAGTGCAGGCGTAGGACTTCTCTGATCTTGCGCATCGCGACTCTCTCGGCGGGCATCGCTTCTCCTCTTCGCTCCGGGCGTCGAGGAGGAGGTTAGCCGCCATGGCCAGTGGGCCCGGTCGCGCGTCTGACGAGGTGGTCGCCTTCCACCGGATTCGGTGGTCGGGATCCCGTGGAACAGGTGGTCGGATTGCCGTGGATTCGGTGGTCGCATTCCCGTGGAATCGCTGGTCGCCTTGCTCCGGATTCCGCA
>NZ_JBAFWT010000143.1:0-1200 GCF_043195195.1 Roseixanthobacter psychrophilus | reverse complement strand
CAGGGTAATCGCATTTCAGACTAGCGCGAGGAGTTTGAGGAGATAGTCTTGATTCCAAGCTGCTTTTTTGAACTTCGCGCGGAGCGAGGCCTTGCTGCTCTCCTTGGCCATGACGTTGAGCGCCATGTGACGGAGGACGGCGAAGTTATGGGGGCCGTTGTCCATGCGGTTGCGTGAGGCGTCTTCGTTCATCGTCACGTCGAGGCGCCAGTGCAAGTTGTTCTCCACGCCCCAATGGCTGCGCACGACCTCGCCGACACGCTCGGGCGACAGCGGCGCGCTGAGAAGATAACAGGCTGTTTCCGTGGAGAGTTTATCGGTCTCCGGCGTTGATCCGGGGATCTCGCGTGTGCGCGTGACCTTGGCAATGGCCTTCAAGCCGGGCCATTGATGGCGCTCCTGCAGCCAGTCGATGTCGGTCGAGACGACGACGGCCCTGGTTTCGATGCGGCCATGATCGGCGTCGACCGTGGGGATGCTCGTTTCGACCTTCGCCAGCGGATCGTCGAGATAAAGGCGGACATCCTCGTGGAGCGTTCCCTGATTGCCTTTGAGCGCGAAGGCGTAGTCGCCACCCTGATCGACGATCTGCCGGGCGATGGCGCGCTGGCAATTGAGCGCGTCGACGGTCACGATCGCCCCTTTCAGCGTCAGCATCTCCAACAGCTTCGGCACGGCGGTGATCTCGTTCGACTTGGCGTCCGTGGCGATCTGCGCCAGCACGAGGCGCTGCTCGCAGCCCCAGGCCGAGACCATATGCAGCGGCGACTTGCCGCTGGCCTTGTCGAAGGAGCGGCGCAGCACCTTGCCGTCGATGGCGATCACGCCTTCACAGGCTTGCGAGAACCGGCCCATGAACGTCAAAAAGCAGGCGCGGAACTGCTCGGGGTCGAGGAGGCGGAACACGCGGGAAAACGTGTCGTGGCTCGGCAATCCGTTCTCAAGCTTCAAGAATTGCCGCAGGAATTCTTCCTTCTCGCGCGCGAACAACGCCATGTCCGAGGCGTATTGCCCGCCGCACAACACGGTGCACAGCGCGATGACCATGATCTCGGTGAGATCGTGAAGCCCGGCGTTGCCGGTGCGCGGGTCTTCCAGGTCCTCAAAACAAGCCGCCAAGCCTTCCATGCGATCCCCCAGCCGTCGCCCGATCCGGCCATCGGCTAGAATCGATTCGTCACAAGCCTGCAACCCCAAAGC
>NZ_JBAFWT010000142.1:0-1226 GCF_043195195.1 Roseixanthobacter psychrophilus | reverse complement strand
CTGGTCCGACAGAAGCTCGCCGCGGACGTCGCGGCGCTCGACGCGCTCATCATGCAACTGGCACACGATCCCGAGGCGCGCGCCTTCGCCCGCGAAGCCGGAGAGCTCCGCGGTCGCCTGCTGCTGCTCCTGCCGGTACTGTCCTCCCTCAACGACCGGATGCGCGCGATCACCCGCGAGGAAGCGATGGGCAGCGTGCGGGACGATCTTGTCGCCCTCGCCCGCGAAATCGCGGACTGGATCGGGGGGGCTCCCGACACGCCGGAGCGGTTGCGCGCACGGATCGCTGAGCTGACTCCGGATCCCGGCGCCCTCAGGGACTGGCCGAGCCTCCTTCATGCGAACCTCTGCGCCCGCCTCAAAGAGCTTGTCGATCTCTGGCAGGACTGCCTCGCGTTACGCCGGCAGGTGGCTGGAGACCCTGCTGCGGGACACTGGGCGCCCGTGCTGCACCACCGCCCCGTCATCGGCACCGCGCGCCATCATGATCACGGCCTGCTGCTATTCTCCACCGCTTCCGCCGCGCTCGCGACCCTGACGGCGAGCCTGATCTGGATCGCGAGCGGATGGCCCGGCGGCGCCAATTTCGTGGCCATGGCGGCGGTCGCCTGCTGCTTCTTCGGCGCCCAGGACCGGCCAGCCCCGTTCCTCTGGATGATGGTGGTCTGGGGCACCACGGCCCAGGTGATCGCCGGGGTCCTTCTGTTCACGGTGGTGCCCCAGATCCACGATTTCGCGATGCTCGTGCTGGTGCTGGTGCTGCCGTTCCTGCTGGTTGGGGCGCTCATTCCCCGCCCGGAACTCGGCCTCGTCACCCTACTGCTCGCCGCAACGGGTTCGGGCTCCCTCTCGGTCCAGAGCCACTACAATGCGGATTTCACCGTTTATGTGAATGAAAGCCTGGCGGTGACCGGCGGCTTCCTGTTCGCCTGGATCTGGGCGTTGGCGACCAAACCCTTCGGCGCCGAGATCACCGCCCGCCGCCTCGTGCGCTCGGGCTGGGCGGACCTTGCCGCCTGCGCCGCCGGCACCCGCCTGCAGGACCACCGCGTGCTGGTGAGCCGCACCCTCGACCGCCTCGGTCTGCTCATTCCCCGCCTCGCCTCGGGCGCCATCGACGACGGCCTCGCCACGGACGGGCTCAGAGACTTGCGCATCGGCTACAATGTCCTTGATCTGCAGCGCGATCGCCGGGCGCTGCCTGGTGCCGCAAAGGACGCCATCAA
>NZ_JBAFWT010000141.1:0-1240 GCF_043195195.1 Roseixanthobacter psychrophilus | reverse complement strand
GGCCTCTGCCGCGGCCGCGATGTCGAGGAACGCCGGTGCGCCGTCGATTTCGGCGATGATGACGATGGCCAGCGCGACATCGGTCTGAATGACGAACAAAAACGCGTTCTTGGCGCTCGCAACCTCTCTTGGCGTCCCGTACCCCAACAGCGCGCGCATCAGAATGCCGAGATTGAACCCCGCGACATGGATCAGGTAGCGCTTATGAACGTTCTCGCGCCCGCGCAACCACGCGCGGCGCATGCCGCCGCGATCGAGCACATGGGCGAAGCTGCGCTCGACCATTTCTCCGCGTCGGCGCATCGCGTCCCGCCCGATACAGGATTTCAACCTCGCGCGGTTGGCGTAAACGGCCTCCCGCGCCGCTTCATCGCCATGCCACCGCAAATACCCCTTCGAGGGTTTCGGCTCGGCGATCCGCGTCTTCCAGACGCCGCCGTCGAGGTCCTTCAGCCCCTCGCGTGAATGATAACCTTTGTCAGCCACCAATTCGCAGGGGGCCTCGGGCGTCGGCGCAAGGCCGATATCGGCGAGATTGCGCGCCGCCGCCTCCAGCGTGGGATCGAGCGTCGTCGTATCGCCCTCGTCGGCCGGATGAATCGGGGCCGCCACGATGATGCCGGTGTCGAGATCGACGGCGTGCTCGGGCTTGTAAGCCAGATGCGTCGTCCCGTCCTTCATCCGCGCGATCCTGGCGTCCGGATCGGTCGTGCTCGTCCAGTCTTCGTTCGAGAGCTTCTTGCCCTTCCGCTTGCGGTCGAGCCGGATGAGATCGTCGATCGTCGGCGTTTCGATGCCGCTCTCCTGCGCCATGCGCGTCAGCATCGCGCGATAGGTCTCGCCGCTGTCGCGGCGCACGATCGTTCGCAGCGCGGCGTTGGCTTCCATGGTCGAACCGTCGACGCCGATACGCTCGCCCTTCACCAGACCGCGCGCGGCGACGAGATTCAACACCCAGCCGAACACTTTCTCATGCGCCTCATGCGGCAGGCGCGAGCGCGTCTTCGACAACCACGAATGATCGGGAACCTTGTCCCGGTTCGCCAGACGCAGGAAATCTCGCAGCGAAAAGGAATCCGAGCAACGCCACACAATGCCGCGTTCGCTGTCGATGCCTTCGAAATACCCGACCATGTGCATGCGGAAATATCGGCCCGGCGGCAGCGAGGGCGCGCCCATGCGCGGCGCGTAATACGGCTTGCAGACCTCCTCGACGAAGGCGTCGAACCCAGCTTCGATC
>NZ_JBAFWT010000140.1:0-1275 GCF_043195195.1 Roseixanthobacter psychrophilus | reverse complement strand
ATCGAATGCAGTCCCTTGAAAAGGCGGAGCAACAGGCGATTTGGCCGTCCAAACGCCCGCCGGCGGCCGCGTTCGGGGCTCCGGAGCGCGAGAATCCGCCTCCTGCAGGTGTCGGAAAAATTGCCCGCCGCACCCTATTCAGGTAGAATACTGATAATCAGGAACTTGGAACCTACACAATGGCGCTGAGCATCAAAGACCCTGAGACTGAGAGGCTCGCACGCGCGCTCGCCGCGCGCACCGGCGAGAGCATCACCGTCGCGACGCGCCGGGCGATCGAGGAACGCCTCAGGCGAACGGGAGCACAAACGCGCAGGGCCGCCCTCCTCGAGGACATGGAGGCGATGCAGCGGCGCTTGAGTGCCCTGCCGATCCTTGATGATCGCAGTCCCGAGAAAATGATCGGCTACGACGAACACGGCCTTCCGAACTGATGGTGATCGACACGTCCGCGATCATCGCGATTTTCTTCAACGAGCCGGATGCCCCGAGCTATCGGGAACGCATCGCCGACGATCCCATCCGGCTCATCTCGGCGGCGACAGTTGTTGAAGCAGCGATGGTCATTGAGGGGCGCTTTGGCGAGGCCGGCGGCGCAGAATTCGATCTCTGGCTGCACAAGGCTGAGATCGAGATCATTGCGGTGACCGCCGAGCACTCTGACCAAGCCCGGCGCGTCTGGCGGCGCTATGGCAAGGGCCGGCACAGGGCCGGCCTGAACTACGGCGACTGCTTTTCCTACGCCCTCGCCGCGGCGACCGGCGAGCCACTGCTGTTTAAGGGCCGCGACTTTGCCCAGACCGACATCCAGGCGGCCTAGCGATGGTTGACAACCCCGATCTTGATCGCGAACCTGGTAGTAATTGCGCCCGCAACCGGCAGCGTCCTCCCTGCCCCCTCCCCTGCCCTTCCGGCGCACCTCGAGCGTCTCACCGAGCGGGCGCGGGACTATTTCGAAGCGGCGAGCTCGGCGAACACCCGCCGCGCCTATGCCTCCGACTGGAAGCACTTCGCCGCCTGGTGCCGCCGGCAGGGCCTTGAGCTCCTGCCCCCTGCCCCGGAGGTCGTCGGGCTCTACATCACGGCCTGCGCCTCGGGCGCCGTCATTCCGGGCAGCAAGCCCAACGCGGTCTCGACCATCGAACGGCGGCTGTCCGCCATCTCCTGGAACTACACCCAGCGGGGCACGCCGCTCGACCGGAGCGACCGGCACATCGCCACCGTCCTGGCCGGCATCCGCAACATGCACGCCTCCCCTCCCCGACAGAAAGAAGC
>NZ_JBAFWT010000139.1:0-1281 GCF_043195195.1 Roseixanthobacter psychrophilus | reverse complement strand
GCCCGAGGAGGTGACGGTGACGATCGTCTCCTCATGGTCGCAGGTCCGCTGGCCGGGCAGCTGTTGCAGAACAATTCGCTCGGCGGCGATACGCTTGGCGTGATGGGCGTTCTTGCGGCTGACGATCTCGTCGATGAAGAGGCGATAGCCAGCGAGATCGACGAAGTCGCGGGTGCCGCGCATCAGCAGCGCATCCTCCACCGCCTTCTTGAGATGGCCGTGCGGACCTTCGATCGACCCGTTCTCATGCGCGACACCGCGGTTGTTGCGGGTCGGTTCCATCCCGTAATGCAGGCACAGCGCGTCATAGCGCCGGGTCAGGTCCTCGCGCGCGTCGCTGTCGAGGTTGCAAAACGCCGCCGAGAGGCTGTCGGAGCGATGCTCGTGCGGCGCACCACCCAGGGCCCACAGCGCATTCTGCAATCCTTCCGCCAGCGCCACATAGCTTTCGCCGCCGAGAATGACATGGGCATGCGCGAAACCGGAGTAGGCGAGGCGGAAATGATAGAGCCGATGGTCAAGCCGAACGCCTGCGATGGTCACGGCCAGATCGGCCATGTCGGTGAAATCCGACAGTCCCATCCGGCCGGGCTCATGGATTTGGCGGAAAATCACCTCCTGGTTCGCACCATGCAGGGCCCGCCACGAGCGGATCCGGCGCTCCAGCGTGCGCCGCGTGCCGTCGGGCAGGTCGGGATGGCGCCTTTGCATCTCTTCAAAGATGGCCACCGCGCGCAACTCCGGCGCCGCGGACAGCATCGGCACCACCTCGGCGTCGAAGAACGAGACGAGAGGATCAGGGCGCCGACGCCCGCGTGGCTCCGCCTTGGCCGAGGGCGGTCGGTGATCCTGCTCGAAGCGATAGGCGGTGGCTGTGCTGATCGACGCCTTCGCGGCCGAGACCGCGGGTCCGTCTGTCTGTCGGAATGTCATGTAGAGCCTCATCTGGTGATCGGTGACATGGCGGCCGGGCAATGGCGGATCCCTTCACGAAGAGATCCATCCAATCCTCCAGCCGGTCACGATCAACAGTCGGCCCGCGCTCCCGGCGGGAGCTCAGGCCAAGTCTTCTGACGCTTGCGCCTCCGGTCGGGCTACGCCCTCCCTGCGCCGCAAGCGTCAGAAGACTTTCTCACCTTGATTGTCGCGCGTTCTCATGCTGATTGCCGCGTCGCACGGTGGCAAACATGTTGGCCAGGCGGATTTCCTGACCACTGCTCAGCTGCAGATCTGCCGCTCGCAATGAGGAGGCCTCCGGCAGGCAATGCCGAAGCATGACCC
>NZ_JBAFWT010000138.1:0-1304 GCF_043195195.1 Roseixanthobacter psychrophilus | reverse complement strand
CGGGTTTGCAGACGCAACCTGAACCAAGGACCGAAGATGACCGACGAGATGATGGCCCTGCGCGGGCTGATGGAAAAGAGCCCCGACGCCGATTTGCTGCGCGAGATGATCGGCTTCGCGGCGACGCGGCTGATGGAGCTGGAGGTGGGCGGGCTGACCGGGGCGGCGCACGGTGAGAAGAGCCCCGAGCGGCTGGCCCAGCGCAACGGCTACCGCGACCGTGACTGGGAGACGCGGGCCGGGACGGTGGAGCTGCGCATTCCCCGCCTGCGCAAGGGCAGCTACTTCCCCGGCTTCCTGGAGCCCCGGCGGTTGGCTGAAAAGGCCCTGACGGCGGTGATCCAGGAGGCCTACATCCAGGGGATCTCGACCCGCTCGGTGGATGACCTGGTCAAGGCGATGGGCATGAGCGGCATCTCCAAGAGCCAGGTCTCGCGGCTCTGCGAGGAGATCGACGAGCGGGTGCACACCTTCCTGGACCGGCCGATCGAGGGCGACTGGCCCTATGTCTGGGTCGACGCCACCTATCTGAAGGTCCGCCAGAACGGCCGCATCGTCTCGGTGGCGGTGATCATCGCCGTGGGCGTCAACACCGACGGCCGGCGCGAGGTGCTGGGCATGGACATCGGCGTCTCGGAGGCGGCGACGTTCTGGATCGAGTTCCTGCGCAAGCTGACCCGGCGCGGCCTGCGCGGCGTCAAGCTGGTGATCTCCGACGCCCACGAGGGCATCAAGGCGGCCGTGTCCCGCGTGCTCAGCGCCAGCTGGCAGCGCTGCCGCGTCCACTTCATGCGCAACGCCCTGGCCCATGCCGGCAAGACCCAGCGCCGGGTGGTCTCCGCCTTCGTCGGCACGGCCTTTGCCCAGGACGACGAGACCGCCGCCAAGGCGCAATGGCGTCAGGTCGCCGACCAGTTGCGGCCGCGGGTCCCCAAGCTCGCCGGCTTCATGGACCAGGCCGAGACCGATGTGCTGGCCTACATGTCCTTCCCCAAGGAGCACCGAACCAAGCTGCACTCCAACAATCCCATCGAGCGGCTCAATGGCGAGATCAAGCGCCGCACCGAGATGGTCGGCATCTTCCCGAATGAACAGGCCATAATCCGGCTGGTCGGCGCCATCCTGCTCGAACAGAATGACGAATGGGCCGTTCAGCGCTCCCGCTACATGACGGTGGAATCCGTCGCCCAGCTGAGCGATGATCCCCTCGTCAGTCTGCACATCGGGGCAGCCTGACCAATCCGGCCCCGCCGGAGAGCGCGGTGATCACGCCGCCGCAGTTACACCACGGGTTGGGACACGAC
>NZ_JBAFWT010000137.1:0-1304 GCF_043195195.1 Roseixanthobacter psychrophilus | reverse complement strand
GAGATGGGCGCGTCGAGGCAGACGTCCGCCGGAAAATATGGCAAGTTCTCCCGATGATGCGGAATTCAACAGTCTCAGCACGCACATTGCGTTCCGGCCGACGTGCCCTGGGCCGAGAGCGGCAGGCAGCTACCCTCTCAGGGGCTCGCGCGGCATTGGTACAGAAGCTGGACCGGAGCCTGAGCAAGGTCGAGGCCGCGCTGGCCGAGCGCAGCGTAACGATCATGCTTCACGAAGCGCGCAAGGCGATAAAAGAGTATCGCGCGCTGCTGAGGCTGATCGATACGCCTGAGGCAAAGCAGGCGCGTCGTGCCGCAGCCGACGCCGCGCGCAGCCTCTCCTCCGCACGCGACCGCCAGGCTTGCAGGGATGCGGTTGCAGCTTTGCTGGAAGCCGCTCTGATCACGGCCGAGGATGCCGCGCAAATTATAGAGCACATCGGTCCGGATGATTCCCAGGGAGTGGAAGCAGCCGTCCATCGCGAGACATTGCAGCGCTGGCTTTCGCAAGCTCATGACCTTCACGGCACACATCTGCGTGCACAAGCCATGAAAGCTGACATCTCCAGGGGCCTACGTGAGGCCTATCTTCAGGCGCGTAAGGTGAGGAACTGGGAAGAGGCGGAGCACCTGCATGACCTACGCAAGCGAGTGGTGGTGCATCGTTACCAGATGTCGTTCTTCGCTGCGATTTCGGGAGGTCGCTTCCTGAGACGCGTTGAGAAGGCGCAGAAGCTGCGGGAGATCCTCGGCGGATATCAGGATCTCGAGACGCTGAAGCAGTTTTTGGCGGACCGGCCGGCGCAGCATGTCGAGGTGCATGATCAGGTGATCGACGCCGGCCGCCTTTATCAAGGCCGGCTGTTGAAGCAGGCGCGGCGCTTGCACGAGAAATTGTTTCACCGCAAGCCCGTCCGCTTTGGCGCGCGCGTTCGCTTGGAAGAATAGAGCCCGGCACGTGGAGCGGCCTCGGGCGCGCGAAGTGGCGTCTTCCGTTCGAGACCTTTTGTGCCCCTGCCGAGGTCGCGCCTGAACGATCGCGCTGCGTCCTTGTTGCGGGATTCGAACCGGCGCGGCCCTGCCGGGTCCTCAAATACGGCATGAGGCCGGTGACGCTCCCCAACACAAAATGATTGCCGAGCAGCCGCCTGAGCATCTAAGGCTCCAGCTAAAAAGCCCGCGAGTGGACCGGAGGAAGATTAGCTTCGCTTGCCACTATGTGACGCCCAACCCAGCCGGTGCCTTCTGCGCCGAGCACGACGCCGAAGACGTTGTGCCTGAGTAGCGAGCGTCAGCAGGGACGAA
>NZ_JBAFWT010000136.1:0-1314 GCF_043195195.1 Roseixanthobacter psychrophilus | reverse complement strand
TTAACGGATTGATAACGCTGACGTGTTGAGGTTTGCGCTCGGATTGGAGCGCAGGCCATGATGGATTGGGACGAGGCTTGGGGGCGTTTCTGAAGCCGTTTGTCGCCCTGCTGGGGCACAAGAAGCGGCGGCAGATGTGCCCGCTCTATGTGGCGGGGCTGATCGGTCCGGGCGAGCGCAAGAGCATGCAGCCCATGGCCGAGCGCCTTGATCCGGCGCGGTACGACCGCTTCCACCATTTCATCTGCGACGGCCTGTGGGACGAGGGACCACTCGAAGCGGAACTCGCCCGCACCGCCGACCGCCTCGTGGGCGGCTCCGATGCCGTCCTCGTCATCGACGATACCGGCATCCCGAAGAAGGGCAGCCATTCGGTGGGCGTGGCGCCGCAATACGCTTCCATGCTCGGCAAGCGCGCCAACTGCCAGACTTTGGTCTCCGTGACCCTGGCGAGGGACGAGGTGCCCGTCGCCCTGGGATTGCGCTTGTTCCTGCCCGAGAGCTGGACCAGCGATGTCGAACGCATGGTCACTGCCGGCGTGCCTGAGCCGTTCCAGGCGCCGCGCTCCAAGCCGGAGATCGCCCTTCAGGAGATCGATCGCGTCACGGCGCATGGCGTGCGCTTCGGCCTGGTGCTGGCCGACGCCGGCTATGGCCTGTCCGCGTCCTTCCGCCAAGGCCTGAGCGGGCGCGGTCTCACCTGGGCCGTGGGCATCCCGAAGCATCAGAAGGTCTATCCGGCCGATGTTGCGCTTATCTTCCCCGTTGCTGGGCGTGGCCGGCCTCGGAAGAACCAGATCCCGGACCAGTTGTCCGTGTCCGCCGAGACGGTGCTGGCTACAGCCCGATGGCGCAAGGTCTCCTGGCGGCGCGGCACCAAGGGACCCTTAAGCGCCCGCTTTGCCGCCTGTCGCATCCGCATCGCCGACGGGCCGCCCCAGCGCATCCATGACAAAGGCCAGCAGCATATGCCAGGGGAAGAGGCTTGGCTGGTGGGCGAGTGGCGGTCTTCGGGCGAGCGCAAATACTATCTCTCCAACCTGCCCGCCGGGGTTTCTCTGCGAAAGCTGGCGGCCGCCATCAAGGTGCGCTGGGTGTGTGAGCAGGCCCATCAGCAAATCACCTCGCTTCGAACGTGCAGCATGAGCTGTTGCGCATCGCCGACACTGCCTCTTGTCCTTTCAATGATCGATGGATCGTATTGAGCGTAATATACAACAAAATTGTGAACAATATCCGCTTTCGCAAGAATTCGAACGAGACTGTTATCATCGGCGGCGAAGGTTGTTGTCCAACAAGCGGCAAGTAAAATTA
>NZ_JBAFWT010000135.1:0-1319 GCF_043195195.1 Roseixanthobacter psychrophilus | reverse complement strand
AAGGCCAACCGGCCGGAACGGGAGCGCAAGGGTCGCAAGGGACGTCCCGGCGTGGCGCGGGTTCTGGCCGGGACCCCGGACGAGGTGGCCGAGCGCCGCGCGATATCCTGCCCGCATTGCGAACATGGTCTGCCGCCGGACGGTCAGACGCTGGCGCATGAATACGACCATGTGGACATCCCGCCGGTGAGCGCCCACACGACACGGGTGCGGATCTTTTCCTGCCGCTGTCCGGGCTGTGGGGCCAAGGTGCGCGGCACGCCGCCCGAGGGGATGGAACCTGGCACACCCTTCGGCCCGCGCCTGCACGCTTTTGTCGCTTATCTGCATCACCATCACGCCATCGCCTATGGCCGCCTGTCGCGCCTGTTCAAGGAAATCTGGAACCTCTCCATCAGCGAGGGCGCCATCGCCAATGCCCTCAAGCGCTGCGGCCGGGGCATGGCGGGGACGCGCCAGGACATCCTGAAGCTTCTGCGCGAAGCCGGGGTCATGTGTTCGGACGAGACCGGGGCGCGGATAAAGGGACGATCCGCCTGGGAATGGGTGTTTGCCGGCCCCGATGCCGTGTTGCACGAAATGGCCGATACGCGCGGCGCGGTGGTTCCCAGGATCGTTCTGGATGGCCATCGGCCCGAGGTCTGGGTCTCGGACCGCTTCACCGCCCAGACCGGCCACGGCCGGGATGCGCAGGTGTGCCTGGCTCATGTGCTGCGCGATGTTCAATACGCCATCGACGAGGGCGACCGCACCTTCGCGCCGGGCGTGCAAAAGCTGTTGCGCTGGGTCGTCGCCAAACACCGAAGCTGGGGCGCGGTCAAACCCGCCACCATGGCCGCCCATCGGCGCAAGGCCGATGAAAAGCTCGACGCGCTTATGGCGCTGCCGGTGAGCGGGCCGGCGCACGAGAAGTTGCGCAAACAGGTGCTGGGCTGGCGGGCTTGGTACTTCACCTGTCTCGATCGCCCCGACGTGCCGCCCACCAACAATTTCTCGGAACGAGCCCTCAGGCCATCCGTCATCATGCGCAAGGTCACCAACGGCTTTCGCTCATGGGACGGCGCACACGGACATGCCACCATCCGCTCGGTCATCGGAACCGGCGCTCTCAACGGCATAACGCCCCTTCAGGCCATCGAACACGCCATCGCCGGAAAGCCAATCTGCCTCACCGCGTGACGATGGGGGTGAGCAGTTACGAATTTTAAGAACGTTTCGATCGGCACCAAAATCGTGCTGGCATTCAGCCTCGTGCTTGTCACGACCATCGTGACCGGCTTGATGATCTTCTATTCGGACAAGCAGCTTGAGAAGAACGT
>NZ_JBAFWT010000134.1:0-1324 GCF_043195195.1 Roseixanthobacter psychrophilus | reverse complement strand
GATGCCGATGCCGGTGGCGATCACGCCGGCGCCGGCGGCGATGACGGAAAAGACGGGGCCGAGCAGGCCGAGCGCGGTTACCAGCAGCAGCCCGGCGCCGGCGAACGACAGCACCTGGTCGATCGCGCCGGGAAAGGCGGCATCGACCTGCCCGATCAGGCCCATCATCTGCGCCATGAACGCATTGAGCATGGGCAGGTTGGTGGCGAACGCCGCGCCGACGCGGTCGCCCAGCTGCTTGACGCTCTCGTTGAAAATGTTGAGCTGCGTCGCGGGTCCGGCCATCTGGGTCGCGGAGTCCTGCCCGATGACGCCCTTATCGGAGGCGTTAATGGCGCGTTTGAACTCCAAATACTTTTCGACGTTGGCCAGCATTGGCAGCATGAAGTCCAACACCTGCACGTCGCCGAACAGGCCGCCGAGCTTCTCCGCGCCAGCGATTTTTTTGATCTGCTCAAGCGCGGAATCTGTGGCCTCTTTGTCGGTTTTTCCGTGAGCTTTCTCGCGGTTGTAGATGTCCAGCATGTCTTTCTTCGACATGCCGGTCAGCTTCAGAACCTTGTCGATCGCGGACTCGATCGGGTTGAGGCCCTGCGCCGCAGCAGACTGCATGACGCTCATGATATCGACGCCGGCTTTCTTGAAGTTCTTGATCGTTTCCGGCGACAGAATTTTTGTGAGAAAGTTCTTGAAGTTGTTCGCTGCTGCCGAAGTGGAATCGGTCCCGAACATGGCGATCTGCAGGGATGCGCCGATCGTTTCGACCGCTTCCATGCCGCGGATCCCGAACTTATCCATTTGAGCGGCCAGCTCCGGGAGATCCTTGGCCATGTCCTTGAATTCGAAACGGCCGAGCTTGCCGGCGGTGACCAGCTTGCCGAACGCGTCTTCCATCTGATCGGCCTGGATCTTCAGGGTGTTGTTGAGCGCGAAACCCACCTTGGCCACGTCCACGGGCACGGCGGATGCGGCCTTGCTCACGCGCCCGATCGTCGGCAGGAGCTTGTTGGCGAGGGCATCGTCCATGCCCGCCGCGACGAGGATACCGGAGGCGTCCGCGATCTGATCAGACGTCAGGCCCACCTGAAGGGCGAGCGCGCGATAGCTCACGGCCATTGACCGGATTCGCGCCTCGGCCTCGGCCCCGAACAATCCAGCCGTCACGGCGATGTCCCGCAATTTTTGATCGAACGCCGCCGCTGACTGAATCGGCAGCATGAAGGAGATCGCCGCGACCGCGCCGCCCAGCACGCCGATGCGCTTGGCAAGCCCGCTCAGCCGTTCGAACTGCCGCTGGATCCCGCGCAGCGGGGCCGTGAGGCGA
>NZ_JBAFWT010000133.1:0-1324 GCF_043195195.1 Roseixanthobacter psychrophilus | reverse complement strand
CCGCCTCACGGCCCCGCTGCGCGGCATCCAGCGGCAGTTCGAGCGGCTTTCCGGCCTCGCCAAGCGCATCGGCGTGCTGGGCGGGGCGGTCGCGGCGATCTCCTTCATGGCGCCGATTCAGTCGGCGGCGGCGTTCGAACAGAAGATGCGGGACACAATCGTTACAGCCGGCTACTTCGCCGAGGCCGCAGAACAACGCATTCGCGCTCTGTCCGCCAGCCTCGAAGAGCTGGCGCTGAAGGTCGGCCTTACCTCCAATGATCTCGGCGACGCACTGAACACGCTATCAACGTCCGGCATGGAAGACGGTCTTGCCAATCGCTTGATGCCTATCATCGGGCGAGTGGCTAAGGCCGCCAGCGCCGCGTCTGTAGACGTGGCGAAGGTGGGTTTCGCGCTCAACAACACGCTGGGCATCCAAGCCGACCAGATGGAGACCGCCTACGCCCGACTGATCGTCGCGGGCAAGCTCGGGCGGTTTGAGTTCAAGAACATGGCGAAGGTGATTCCCGAACTGGCGGCCAGCCTCAAGGGCCTTGGCGTGACGGGCATGGAGGCTGTTTCCACGCTGGGCGCCGCGCTCCAGGTCGCCATGTTCGGAACGGACAGCCCCGACACGGCCGCGAACAACCTCAAGAACTTTCTGGGAAAAGTGCTCGCACCCGATGCGATAAAGAAGTTCCAGAAGATGGGTGTCGATATCCAGGGTGTGATGACCGACGCGCTAAAGCGGGGCATCAACCCAGTCGAAGCGGCGCTGGAGAAAATCTCTAAGGTCACGGGTACATCGCAAAAGGAAATCGACGACATCTTCAAGGGGGCTAAGGCGAGCGGCATGACCGACGCACAGGCCGCTCAGGAGGTTAAGGGCCGCATCCAGGCGGTGCTGGGGCGGACCAAGCTCGGTCAGCTCTTCGAGGATACTCAGGTGCTCGATTTCCTCGTGCCGTTCCTGCTCAACAAGCAGAAGTATCTCGAATTCAAAAAGGCGATCGAGGACTCAGGGCTGGACGTAATTGCGAAGGACTTCGGCACGCAAATGGTGGGCCTGCAAACGCAGCTCACCATCTTTCAGGAGATTGTAACGCAGCTGAACAGGCGGGTTGGGTTGGCATTCGGGCGAAACCTCCCGTGGATTAACTCTGGTCTTATGGCCCTTCTCGGGTGGATCAAGCAGGTGGACGCCGCCTTTCCGGGTGTGATCGACAAGGTGCTTTCCTTCGGCGGCGGGGCGCTTGTTCTGGTAACCGCGCTCGGCCTGCTCGGCCCCGTCTTTTCCGTCATCGCCGCCGGCGCCGGCGTGATCGCCACCGGCATTGGCATT
>NZ_JBAFWT010000132.1:0-1369 GCF_043195195.1 Roseixanthobacter psychrophilus | reverse complement strand
GCGCCACTATGACGAGTGTGCCATGCGAATAGCGATGATTGGGACGGGATATGTCGGGCTTGTGTCTGGGGCGTGTTTTGCGGACTTTGGGCACCGGGTGACGTGCATCGACAAGGATGCGGGGAAGATCTCGCGTCTTGAGGGCGGGGAGATCCCGATTTTCGAGCCAGGCCTCGAGGAGCTTGTGCATCGCAACGTTGCGGCGGGTCGGCTTGATTTTGCGCTGGACCTGACGGCGGCGGTGCGCGAAGCGGATGCGGTTTTCATCGCGGTCGGGACGCCCTCGCGGCGCGGCGACGGGCATGCGGATCTGTCGTACGTGTATGCGGCGGCGCGTGAGATCGCGGCTGCGGCGCAGGGCTATACGGTTGTGGTGACGAAATCGACGGTGCCGGTGGGGACCGGAGATGAGGTGGAGCGGGTGATCCGCGAGGCGCGCCCCGACGCGGACATCTCGGTGGTTTCGAACCCTGAGTTTCTGCGGGAAGGTGCGGCGATCGAGGATTTCAAGCGTCCGGACCGGATCGTTGTGGGAACGGAGGAGGGGCGGGCGCGCGAGGTGATGGCGCAGGTCTACCGTCCGCTTTCGCTGAACAATCTTCCGCTGCTGTTCACGAGCCGGCGGACGTCTGAACTGATCAAATATGCGGGGAATGCGTTTTTGGCGATGAAGATCACCTTCATCAACGAGATCGCGGACCTGTGCGAAGAGGTTGGCGGGAACGTTCAGGAAGTGGCGCGGGGGATTGGGCTGGACAATCGGATCGGCGGCAAGTTCCTGCATGCGGGACCGGGGTATGGGGGCTCGTGCTTTCCCAAGGATACGCTGGCGCTGACGCGCACGGCGCAGCAGGCGGGCACGCCGCTTCGGATCATCGAGACGGTGGTTGCGGTGAACGAGGTGCGCAAACTTGCGATGGGCAAGAAGGTGATCCGGGCGCTCGGCGCAGACCCGCGGGGGAAGACGGTTGCGGTGCTTGGCCTGACGTTCAAGCCGAACACGGACGACATGCGGGACAGCCCGTCGATTGCGATCGTGAACGCGCTCCTGGACCGTGGCGTGAAGGTCCGCGCATATGATCCCGAGGGGATGGAGGAGGCGCGCAAGGTGCTTCCGTCGGGGGTTGAGTATGGTTCCGGGCCTTATGAGATCGCTGCGGGCGCGGATGCGCTGGTGATCGTGACGGAATGGGATGCGTTCCGGGCGCTTGATTTTGCGAAGCTGAAAGCGTTGCTGGCGCAGCCCGTGCTGGTCGATCTTCGCAACATCTACCGTCCGGAGGAGATGGCGGAGCTTGGCTTCAGCTATGACAGCGTCGG
Source organism: Roseixanthobacter psychrophilus (assembly GCF_043195195.1). Classification (NCBI taxonomy): domain Bacteria; kingdom Pseudomonadati; phylum Pseudomonadota; class Alphaproteobacteria; order Hyphomicrobiales; family Xanthobacteraceae; genus Roseixanthobacter; species Roseixanthobacter psychrophilus. Next base: position 49 of record NZ_JBAFWT010000132.1, on the reverse strand, counting down.
CCGGCCCGCCAAAGGTGCCCCCAAAGACACCATCCAGGCCGCCGAGTGA
>NZ_JBAFWT010000131.1:0-1401 GCF_043195195.1 Roseixanthobacter psychrophilus | reverse complement strand
GGGTAGTGCCCCATGGGATGGTGTATGAGCGCGGGCCTTCGGAAAGGCTCGGTCTCGATCAGGCTGCCACGGCGGGCAGCCTGTGATTGGGATTATCCGTGATGCGCGCGAGGGACTCCAGCCCCATGTAGCGCCGCGCGACGGTCCACTCGTCGTTGGTCTCGAGCATCAGCGCGCCGACCAGCCGGACGATGGCGTCGTCGTTGGGAAAGATGCCGACGACGTCGGAGCGGCGCTTGATCTCCTTGTTGACGCGCTCCAGCGGATTCGTGCTGGCGATCTGCGGCCAGTGCTCGCGAGGGAAGTCCATGTAGGCGAGCACGTCCTCGCGCGAGCCGTCCATCAAGGCGGCGAGCTTGGGCTGCTTCTCTCTCAGCGCGTCGGCGACCACCTCCCACTGGGCGACGGCCTCGGCCTTGGTCTCCTGGGCGAAGATCGTCTTCAGCATAGCCGCCACGGCGCCGCGCTGCTTGGCGGGCGCATGAGCCAAGGCGTTGCGCATCCAGTGAATTCGGCACCTCTGCTGCGTGGCGTTGAAAACCCGGCGCGCGGCGGCGCGCAGGCCCTTGTGATCGTCGGCGATCACCAGCTTCACGCCGCGCAGGCCGCGATCGGCGAGGCTGCGCAGGAAGTCGGTCCAGAACACCTCGGCCTCGGAATGGCCGGCGTGCACGCCCAGCACTTCGCGCTTGCCGTCCTCGTTGACGCCTACGGCCACTATGACCGCGCGGCTGACGATGCGCCCGCCGTCACGGACCTTGATGTAGGTGGCGTCGAGCCAGAGGTAGGGCCACGCGCCCTCCAGAGGCCGCTGCAGGAAGGCGTTCACCCGCTCGTCGATATCGGCGCAGAGCCGCGATACTTGGCTCTTGGACATGCCGCCCGCGCCCATGGCCTTCACCAGATCGTCGACCGAGCGCGTCGAGACGCCGTGGACGTAAGCCTCCTGGATCACCGCCACCAGCGCCTTCTCGGCGGTTCGGCGCGGCTCCAGGAAGCTCGGGAAGTAGCTGCCCTTGCGCAGCTTCGGGATCGCCAGCGTGATCCGTCCCGCCCGGGTGTCCCAGTCGCGCTCACGGTAGCCGTTGCGCTGGTTCTCGCGCAGGGGCGTGCGCGCCCCCTTCGCCGCGCCGGTCTCGGTCTCCACCTCCGCGTCCATCATGCGGTCGGCGGCGAACGCCAGCATCTCGCGCACCAGATCGATGTCGGCAGCCTTCTCCACTAACTCGATAAGGGCCATTCTGTCGTCGGTCATCGTCGTCTCCGGTTCGGTTCAAGCTCTCGCAACCCGAACCTTCTCCGAAGACCGGCGATGGCCGCCAGCGGCACCCCGGCCGCGCGCTGCGCTACGCCGGGGCTCCGCGCGCGGCCTCCTCATACACCATCACCCGGGACGCTACC
>NZ_JBAFWT010000130.1:0-1403 GCF_043195195.1 Roseixanthobacter psychrophilus | reverse complement strand
TTTCGCGCGACAGCTTCGGCGAGGAGCTTGTCACAGTGAGGGCATCTGCCTGGTGGTGGCTGTGTGAAGAGGTCGAGGATGGCTTGCCTGATCGCAGGCATGGTCGGTTGCGGCGGCGGCGCTCCGATTCTTTTTTTTCCGTCCCGCTGCTTTGAGGCGGCGGGATTGAAGGAAAGCGAAGGCGATCATCGCCATCAGGCAATGTCGGTGCAAGCCTGTCCATGATCTGCCTTCGAAGTGATCTAATCCAAGCTCTTCCTTGAGTTGCTGATGTGCCTGTTCGCAGATCCATCTCGCCTTGATTGCCGCGGCAAGCGTCTTGAGTGTGGCGTCGGCGGGCAGGTTTGACAGGTAATATTTCTGCTCTCCGCTCGTGCGCCGCTCACCTACCAACCACACCTCCTGCTCCCCTGGCATGGCCTGGACACGACCGTCGCTCATACGATGCCTGTGGCCGTCTGCTACCCGGACACGGCAAGCAGCAAATAGGCAGGTTAGCTTGCCTTTTGTCCCGCGCCGCCAACTGATCTTCTGCCATTTTGCATCGGCCAGCATCCATTCGGCAGAGACGGCAACGTCATCAGGCACGTGGTATTTGCGTCTCCTGCCGGTCGCAGCTTTCGGGAATATCAGTCCAATGTCCGCCCTGTACACATTCTGTCGCCGTGACATGCCGACCGCCCATAGCAAGCCACGCTCGCTCAGCGCCTGGCGGAACGGCCCGCTCGACCCATAGCCGGCATCGGCCAGCACGCAGCCGAACCGGGCACCTGAGGCGATAACACGGTCAATTTCCTCAATGGCAATCTCTGGCTTTGTCAGGGCGATTTGGCGCTCCTGCGGAACCCGGGCCCGCTCCATACGCTCGACATCGCCCGTCCAGCTTTCGGGCAAAAAGAGGCGCAGACTTACCATCACCGGCACTTCGCGGGATGCCAGCGTCACCGAAACGAGCGACTGACAATTTGACGTTTTGCCAAGCGAAGATGCATATTGCGCCGCGACCCCGACCGAATGACTGCCCTTTTTCGGCAAAGCTGTGTCGTCGATAACCAAAAACCCGGCTTCGTGTCCCACCAGGCGGTCGGCCTCCTTGAAGAGGACTGTTTCGAGCGGCGCGCTTTCCCACACGCCGTCGGAGATAAAATGGTGAAGTTGGTCATAGCCAAACTCTCCACCTCGAGCCGCCATCGGCTGAACACTCTTGCGGTCACCGGGACCAATCAGGCCTGCAATGTACGCCGGGCAAAGCCTCATCCGCGTCTTGTGCCGTAAAGCCGCCAGAAATGGCGCGAGCCAGACCTCCAAATCCCCACGCCAATCTTCTGCCATCGCCAGCCTCCCATAAAGCTGGCTCCCTATGAATCAGGGAAATCGCTCCTTGGGAATCGAGAAATCACATT
>NZ_JBAFWT010000129.1:0-1432 GCF_043195195.1 Roseixanthobacter psychrophilus | reverse complement strand
AGAAGATCGGCCTTCTGCATTCCACCACAGGCTATGGCAACTTCGCGGCCAAGGAGGCGGAAGCCGGGTTGAAGGCCCGCGGGGTGGAACTCGTGGCCATCGAGGCCGCGGCACCGGGCGTGAACGACCTCGCGCCGCAGATGATCAACATGCGCGACGCCGGCGCCGAGCTCATTCTCAACTTCTACGAGGCGTTTGAGCTGCCCTATCGCCCGCTGCCGCGGCTGAACTACAAGCCGATCTTCGCTGGCAATTGGGGACTGTCCTCGCTGAAGATGAAGGAGATCGTCGGCGCCGAGGCCCTGGAAGGCACGGCCATGGGACAGGCGCTCGACCTCTCCAACCCCAAGGCCCAAGCCTTCAACGAGCGTATGACCGAAAAATACGGCAAGGACTATCGCTGGCCGGTGGTCGCGGCGCTCGGCTATGACGCGGGCCAGATCGTGTTCAAGGCGGTCGACCAGGTGGGCACCGCCGATCCGAGCAAGATCCGCGACGCCATCGAGAACATTGACGGCATCGTCGCGGTGTCGGCCACGCCGGCCACGCCCTTCAGCCCCACCGACCATGAATGCCTCGGGCAGGACGACATCTTCCTGGGCGTCTGGAAGAACGGAACGGTGGTGCCCGCAGGAAAATAGGCCGTCGTGATCCTGGGCCGAGGCTCAACCGCCTCGGCCCAGGATCACGACGGCTTGGCAGGAGCCTTGGTCCGCCTGCGCCGCGATGCTGGCGGGGAGGTGGGAGCTGCCAGGCCCGACGTGAGGTGGGTGACGAAACTCTCCATGATCTCTTCAGGGGTGTTAGGCCCGTCCTCGCGGTACCAAGCCGGGATCCAGTTCACCACGCCCAAAGCGAAGAGGCTGGCGAGCTTGGGGTCGCAGTTCGCAATGGAGCCGTCCGTAACGCCAAGCGCGATGAGCTCCTTGGTCGCAAGGCTGATGCGCTTGCGGCGCGCCACCACGGCCTCGCGATCATCCGGCGTGAGGGAATCCACGTCGGTGAGCACCGGGCAATTGCCAAGGTCGCCGAAGATTCCCAGCATGTAGCGTCGCAGATAGACGATCAGCTTCTCAAGCCCCGTCCCATTGTGGACGGCCGCGAGTGCGAGGCCCGCCTCGCCATTGTCCATGGCGACCTGATGGCAGGCGTAGAGCAGTTCCTGCTTGCTCTTGAAATATTGATACAGCGTGGGCTTCGAGACCCCGAGCACGGAGGCGACATCGTCCATGGACGTGTTGGCGAAGCCGCGCCGGTTGAAGGCAGAGGCTGCGACCCGCAAGACGGCCTCGCGCTTGCGACGGCGCTGTTCGTCGCGATCGAACGCCGCTCGCGTGCGCCCCAAAGGCGCGGCGCGGCGCGGGCTTGCGGTAGACGTTTCGCTCATGAGCCTGGCGGGTCCCCTTCACCGGATGTCGTGCTGCGACGCATA
>NZ_JBAFWT010000128.1:0-1497 GCF_043195195.1 Roseixanthobacter psychrophilus | reverse complement strand
ACCCCGCCGGAAGCGCGGTGATCACGCCGCCGCAGTTACACCACGTCCAGGGACACGACCCACCTCGGTCACCGTGGTCTCCGACGCGAGCGTTTCCGAAACAATCTGCTCCCTCAAAGCCATCGGCCAAGTTCGTCGCCGACCAACCCCGGTAATGATCTCCATCCGCTGAACGGTCACGTGGCTATCCTCGCTGCTTGCACCGTGGCGAAACACTCACACCACGAAAAACAGCGGATTAATCGCCTCCCAACAAGGCGGCCCACGGCGTAAGCTTACGATAGAGGGACTTTTCCGTCGATGCGGGCAATGCGGCGCCACGCACAATCCCAGTCCTTCCAGGCGTCATCCCAGACGCTCGGATCGAATCCCTGGGACAGATCCGCGACTTCGCCGAGCGTGACCGTGTAGGCGGCAAGGGTTGCCGGCGGCGTGATGCTGGCGCCTTGCCGGTATTACTCAAGGGCTGTCTGCGGCGCGCGGGAGAGATAAAGAGCCTCGACGCCGGGCCGGTTAAACCGGCCACCATCTATAGCGGCACCCGCGCCGCTCGTCGGCACGAACGCCCATTTAGGTGTTAGATAGCGGTGGAATATCTCGTCCGGACCGAGGTGGGCGATCTTCACCCACGGGCTCCGTTCTCGAGATCGCGGATGAAGGCCAGCACCGCCTCTACCTGGCCATCGGCCACGAGCTCAGCCGCCGTGCGATGCCCATAATCGGCGATCGGCTCGTTCCGGTACCAATAAATCGCCTTGTCGATATCCCCGGTGAGTTCCGCGGTTGCCGAGATCACCTTCACCATTTCGCGCATCCGTCCCTGCAGCCGCTCGGAAGAGGGGTTGCGCAAGGTGTTGCGATGAACGCCGGTGAGCTGGGCCAGGTTGGCAACGTTGACGCCGAGTGCCTTAGACAGGCGCTTCGGCGAGATATAGGGCGTCCGGGGCTCCTGAAGGCTGTCGACGAAGCCGGAAACCATTGCAATGTGAGCTAGCTGAGCCTGGGCCATGGCAGAACCTCGCTTGTGTCATGCACAATATATGCACATTTCCAAGCACATCAAGGTGCGGCTCTGTCCAAGGCGGTCGATAGGCGTTCCACTGCGAAGTCGGGTCAGGGCTGCCGGACTATGGTGCCCACGACATTGACGAGAATACGCGCAGCCGTGAGCGCCGACAGGCCCTCTATGTCGCGACGCCATCGATACACTTGGGAGCGATCAACATCGTGGCGGCGCGCCACCTCGGTCACCGTGGTCTCCGACGCCAGCGTCTCCGAAACAATCTGCTCCCTCAAAGCCATCGGCCAAGTTCGTCGCCGACCAACCCCGGTAATGATTTCCATCCGCTGAGCGGTCACGTGGCTATCCTCGCTGCTTGCACCGTGGCGAAACACTCACACCATGAAAAACAGCGGATTAATCGCCTCCCAACAAGGCGGCCCACGGCGTAAGCTTACCATGCAGCCCATCGATCTGGACCACGAGCAGCGAGGCCC
>NZ_JBAFWT010000127.1:0-1534 GCF_043195195.1 Roseixanthobacter psychrophilus | reverse complement strand
GGCGCGGTGTTGCGGGCACAGATCACCCGTCTCGCCGAGCTGGGCGAGCACGGCCCCTGGCCGAGCCGGGCGGCGCTGGACGCCATGACCGATTCCGCGCTGGACACGCTCACCGCCGATCTCGGCCGCACCCTGCGCCGGGCACAGCAGCGACGCCGGAAATAGCCGATGGCGACGCTCCGCCAGATCGCGGCCCGGATCGAGCGCAAGCGCAAGGCGCACCGCTCCACCGCCCGCGATCTGACGAAGCTCCAGGCCGCCCTGCACGCCCAGCTGCGCGCCGAGGTGGCGGCCGAGACGACGAGACGGGATGCGCGCCGGGCGCGCGCCGATCAGACCGCAACCGGGCAACTCGCCCTGGATCTGGATGCACCTCATGTCGCGTCGCAAGCGTAAGCACACGATCACCATCGAGCAGCTGATCGCCGCCTCGCCGGACCTGAAGCGCTTCGATGACCTCTGGCGCTCCATGGGCGCCGTCGCGACCAAGGCTCAACTGTTTCCGTGCCAGGACGGATCGCACACGGCGCGGGTGGTCTGGCGGCGACCCGGTGCCGTGCCTGTCTCGGCCACCTGCCTGGTTCGGGGGCTCGTGCTGGCGTGACCCGCGATCGCCGTAAGCGGACAGGCACCGCCGAGCTGGGAGGCCTGATCGCGCTCCTGGGCGACGATGCCACGCTCGCGCTGATCCAGGCGCATGCTGGCACGCGCATGTACGTCCCGCAGCTGGAGCGGACGCATCTCGTCGCCCTGATGGGCGAGGTTGCCACCGACGCGCTGGTGAAAAAACTCGGCAGCAACTATCTGAAGGTGCCTATCGCGCGCGAGTGGCGGGTGCTTGCCTATCGGGCGCAAGGGCGGTCATATGCGGAGATCGCTCGCCTGTGCGGCTGCTCCGAGGGTAACGTCTGGCGCATCCTTCACGAGCATGAGTTGACCGCTTCCCAGCTCGACCTGTTCGAACGCGCCTGAGCGCCGCCCCAGCACTGGGGCATGATCCATCCCGCTCTAATCCGTCACCTTGCCCCATCGGCCGCGCGGCCGGGGGGAGCATCGTGTCCGTCGTCATCGTCCTCACATTGATCCTGCTGTGCCTGTTTGGCGCATCGATCGTGTCTCGCTCCCGCACCTGGGACGAGCTGGGCGCGAGCCTCCTCATCGTCGCGCTGGTCGCCGGCTTGCTCGCCTGCGGCGTGCGATAGGAGACGCAGATGTTCGACGAGGATTTGGTCGCCGCCGTGCGCAAGGCCGCCGACGCGGCCGGCATCCCGCAGGCGGCATTGCTGGCGGTGGTGGAGATCGAGAGTGCCGGAAAGGTGCTGGAAGACGACGGCAAGACGCCGCGTCTCCTGTTCGAACGGCACGTGTTCTATCGCGAGCTGAAGGCACGGGCGCCTTCGAAGCTCGCCGATGCGGTGGCGCAGGGACTCGCCCTCGCGAAGCGGAGCCCGACCACCCAGTACAAGGACCAGGGCGCCTCCAGCAGCCGCCTGAAGCTGCTGGCCCGCGCCCGCGCCATTGATGAGGAATGCGC
>NZ_JBAFWT010000126.1:0-1552 GCF_043195195.1 Roseixanthobacter psychrophilus | reverse complement strand
GTAACTGCTCACCCCCGGTTTTCGGCAGCGCTTTCGGTATATGATTGACACGGGAATCGCGGCTTGATTCAAGCTGCGAATGGATCGCTCGGCGCTTGATTCGCTCGACAAGGAGGCTCTGATCCGCCTGATCCTGGCGCAGGCGGAGATCATCGAGCGTCTGACCAAGCGCGTCGCCGAGTTCGAAGCCAAGCTCGGTCTGCCGAAGAAGACGCCGGACAATTCCAGCACGCCGCCGAGCAAGGGCCAGAAATCTTCGGCGCCGGCTCTGGACAAGACCGCGAAGACGCGTAAATCGCATCCCGGCGCGCATCGTCCGCTGCACCCGAGCCCGACGCGAAAGCGCGACATGTTCGCCTGCGCCTGCCAGCATTGTGGCGCCGACGTCTCGGGCGCGACGCAACTCGCCTGCGAGGCCTATGATCATATCGAGTTTCCGCCGATCCGGCCCGAGGTGACCCGCGTCACGTTGCACGGCGGAACCTGCCCGAGCTGCGCGAAGAAATTCAAGGCCGCGCCGCCCGCCGACATGCCCAAGGGCTCGCCCTTCGGCAACAATCTGCGCGCCCTCGTCCTCTATCTGCGCTTTGCGCAGAACATCGCCATGGAGCGGCTGTCGACGCTGCTCTCCACGCTGTTCGGGATCGATGTCAGCGAAGGCGCGATCGTCGACATGCTCCGCGCCGCACGCACGGCCTTCGCCAGCCAGCGCGAGGCGATCCGCGCGCGGCTGCTCGCGGGAACCGTGCTGCAATCGGACGAGACCGGCCTGCGCGTCGGCAAGGCCAATTGGTATCTGTGGGTGTTCCACCACGAGGACAGCGCCGTCTTCGTCGCAAAGCCCACGCGCGCGCAGACCGTCGTCTCCGATTTTCTCGGCGATGTGAGGCCCGACTACTGGGTCTCGGATCGCTACGCCGGCCAGATGGGATGGGCGACGAAGGATCACCAGGTCTGCCTCGCGCATCTCATCCGCGACGTGCAATACGCCATCGACTGCGGCGACGACGTGCTCGGCCCCGGTCTGCGGCGCCTGCTGGAGGAGGCTTGCGGGATCGGCGCGAGGCGCGCCGATCTGTCGGACGCGACGCTGAAAAACTACAAATACCGGCTGGAGGCGCGCCTCGATCGCCTGATGGCGCGCGCGCCGACGCATCCTGCGGGCGTCAAGCTCGCAGCGATGATCAAGCGGACGCGACGCTTTCTGTTCGTGTTCCTGACCAACCGCGAATTGCCGCCGACCAACAACGGCTCCGAGCGGGCGATCCGTCCCTGCGTCATCTTCCGCAAGGTGACCTATTGCTTTCGCAGCGGCTGGGGCGCCGAACTCTACGCCGACATCCGCTCAGTGATCGAGACCGGCCGCCGCCGCGCCATCGACGCCCTCGAGGCGATCCGCCTGACCCTCGCCGGAAAGCCGCTCGAGACGCCCGTCCCATCGTGAGCGACCCTCCGCAAGCCGAAACCTCCCCGCCCGCCGCAACATCGACCGCGCCAAACCCGGCCCGCATCCGACTCACAGAGCCGACGCGGATGGAGCCTGAGCAATTAC
>NZ_JBAFWT010000125.1:0-1558 GCF_043195195.1 Roseixanthobacter psychrophilus | reverse complement strand
GGCCTCGGCGGTCGCCTCAAGCGCGGCGATCTCGCCGGCCATGGGCTCCAGCAGCGCCGAGAGCAGGCTCGCGTCACTGCGGCGCGGCCAGATCCAGCCGCCCGGCAGCAGCGAGAGCATCTCCTCGTGCACGGCGGCGGCGCTGCGGCTCATGACGGCACCACCCAGGAGATGGCGCCCGGCACCGGCAGCTCTGTGCGCGCCGGGATGATGTCCGAGGTGGGCGACATGATCTCGTGCCGATACTCGCCCACGGCGGCCGAGATGGCCTCGGAAAGGCGCGAGCGATAGATGCGCCCGCCGATGGTCGCCTCGCGCGCGAAAAAGCTGGCGCGCGCCGCTTCGACCGCCGTCCTGACCCGCGCCTCATAGGGATCGATCATCAGCGTGAGCGGCGTCGGCAGCAGCGCGGCAGCCAGCACATGCACCTCGGCGGTGACGGGGCGCTGGATCTCCAGCTCGGCGGCCATGGCGGCGATCTCGGTGGACGTCGGCGGACGCGGCAGCGCGGCCGAGCCCATGGCCGCGACCACGCCGACGGTGCCGGCGCCGACCCAGTTCGGGATGCACGCCACCTGGACGGCGGGAAATTTATTCTGGATCCAACGCGGATAATCGAATCGCGCGCCGCCGTGCGCGGGCTCCTGGATCTCGGCCAGCAGCCGCTGCAGCAGGGAGGCGTCGCTCTCGATCTCCGCGCCGCCGGCGAGCCCCTCCGCATCGACCACCGCTTCCTGCGGATCGAGTCCCGTGACCAGCGCGAGCGGCGTCAGGCGCAGCCCGGCCGCCGCATTGCCGGCGATGCCGGCGGCGATCGCCCGCAGGCTGAGGGTGGCCGTGCCCGCGTCGGAGACGGTCGCGGGATTAAGCACCTCATAGACCGCGCTGCCGGCGCCCTGCAGGCGCAGGCCGGACGGGATGAGCGTGCCGGCCGTGCCGGTGACGACGGCAAGCCCGATGGCCGGTGTCGCCGGCCGGCGCGTCACGCCCCAGATCGACGCATGCCGCTCCAGCTTCTCGCGCTCGGCGGTATCGGGAAAATACTGGTCGCCCCACCAGCGCAGATGCAGGTGCGCCTCGTACAGCTCCATCGCAAAAACGCGCAGGAGGATGGCGGCCATGCCACGGGGCGAGCGAACGGCACGGGCGACGGCGGCGGGCTCGGCGGCCGGCCGGGCGCGCAGGATGGCGGCCTCGGCGCGGCCTTCCAGGCGGCGGATCAGTTCGGCGGGCGATGGCAGGGGAAAGGGCATCAGGCCGCCTCCGCCCCGACGCGACGGGAAACGGCAATGGCGCGCCCGTCGACCCGCGCCCGCACGCCGAGCACTCCGGCCCGCACCCAGGCGACCTCGATTTCCGGCGCCGTGTTGGTCTCGCCCTCGACCCAGGCATAGGCCTCGCGGGTCCATTCCTCGCCCATCATGCGGGTGAGTTCGTTTTCCTTGGCGCGGTCCAGCAGCCACAGCCGCGAGCCGATCAGCCGCCCTTCGGCATCGAGCGCGTCGCCCGCCCAGCCCCGGCGCTCCACCAGGGAGGTGGGCTCGTTGAGTTCTGTGAC
>NZ_JBAFWT010000124.1:0-1558 GCF_043195195.1 Roseixanthobacter psychrophilus | reverse complement strand
CGCTTCGGCGGTCGCCTCAAGCGCGGCGATCTCGCCGGCCATGGGCTCCAGAAGCGCCGAGAGCAGGCTCGCGTCACTGCGGCGCGGCCAGATCCAGCCGCCCGGCAGCAGCGAGAGCATCTCCTCATGCACGGCTGCAGCGCTGCGGCTCATGACGGCACCACCCAGGAGATGGCGCCCGGTATCGGCAGCTGCGTGCGCGCCGGGATGATGTCCGAGGTGGGCGACATGATCTCGTGCCGATACTCGCCCACGGCGGCCGAGATGGCCTCGGACAGGCGCGAGCGATAGAGGCGCCCGCCGATGGTGGCCTCGCGGGCGAAAAAGCTGGCGCGCGCCGCCTCGACCGCAGTCCTGACCCGCGCCTCGTAGGGGTCGATCATCAGCGTGAGTGGCGTGTTCAGGAGCACCGCCGCGAGGACATGCACCTCGGCGGTGACCGGGCGCTGGATCTCCAGCTCGGCGGCCATGGCGGCGATCTCGGTGGACGTCGGCGGGCGCGGCAGCGCGGCCGAGCCCATGGCCGCGACCACGCCGACAGTGCCGGGGCCGACCCAGTTCGCGATGCACGCCACCTGGACGGCGGGAAATTTGTTCTGGATCCAGCGGGGATAATCGAATCGCGCGCCACCGTGGGCGGGCTCCTGGATCTCGGCCAGCAGGCGCTGCAGCAGGGAGGCGTCGCTCTCGATCTCCGCGCCGCCGGCGAGCCCTTCCGCATCGACCACCGCTTCCTGAGGATCGAGCCCGGCGACCAGTGCGAGCGGTGTCAGGCGCAGCCCGGCCGCCGCATTGCCGACGATGCCGGCGGCGATCGCGCGCAGGCTGAGGGTGGCCGTGCCCGCGTCGGAGACGGTCGCGGGATTGAGCACCTCATAGACCGCGCTACCCGCCCCCTGCAGGCGTAGGCCGGACGGGACTGGCGTGCCTGCCGTGCCGGTGACGATGGCAAGCCCGATGGCCTTGGTCGCCGGCCGCTGGTTCACGCCCCAGATCGAGGCATGCCTCAGGAGTTGCTCGCTTTCGGCCGTGTCCGGAAAATACTGGTCACCCCACCAGCGCAGATGCAGGTGCGCCTCGTACAGCTCCATCGCAAAAACGCGCAGGAGGATCGCCGTCATGCCACGGGGCGAGCGCACCGCGCGGGCGACGGCGGCGGGTTCGGCGCTCGGCCGGGCGCGCAGGATGGCCGCCTCCGCACGACCTTCCAGGCGGCGGGTCAGCTCGGTGGGCGATGGCAGGGGAAAAGGCATCAGGCCGCCTCCCGCCCGACGCGGCGGGCGATGGCGACCGCTCGGCCGTCCACCCTGGCGCGGACGCCCAGCACCTCGGAGCGCACCCACGCGACCTCGATTTCGGGCGCCCGACCGGTGTCCGGCTCGACCCAGGCATAGGCCTCGCGGGTCCACTCCTCGCCCATCATGCGGGTGAGTTCGTTTTCCTTGGCGCGATCCAGCAGCCACAGCCGCGAGCCGATCAGCCGCCCCTCGGCATCAAGCGCGTCACCCGCCCATCCCCGTCGCTCCACCAGGGAGGTGGGCTCGTTCAGCTCGGTAAT
>NZ_JBAFWT010000123.1:0-1572 GCF_043195195.1 Roseixanthobacter psychrophilus | reverse complement strand
ATATGAACGACTCTCGAAAGCTCGTGCGATCTGGACATTCCGGACAATCTGGACTATATCAACCTCCGAAGAGTATGGAGGCCAACATGGTCGCAACGGTTCGCAAGGCGCGAGCTGCGCGGTTCAGTGTGAACAGCGCTGCCGTCGCCGACATTCTCGACGTCCTCGCCCGGCACAACCCTGGAATTTCCAGATCAGTGCTGAAGGGCAAGAGCAAGGTCGTCGCTGCCGTCACGGCGGCCGCGGTAAGGCTGTCTGACGAACAGCAGCGCCAGATCCTGGCCCATGAGAACAATCTTGCCGAGGCAATGCAGACCGTGGTCGCCGACCTCGCCGGCCGGCGTGTCGAAAAGCTGATCGAGCTCAATATCGGCAAACCCGTCGAGGTCAGCCAGGGGGCCGGCTTGGCCGACGTGGTGGATGTCGACGAAGGCCGCCGGCGTCTTGCGGCCTACGCGACGCCTGTTCGCCTCGAAGACTGGGCGGGGCCAGTTGCGGGACCGGGCGACATCGAGAAAGCCTTTGGAACAAAGCGGTCGACCCTGCACGACTGGCAGAAGCGGGGCGCGGTTATCGGGTTGCTCAAGGGCGAGCGCAAGCATGTCTTCCCCCTGGCGCAGTTCGTCGATGGCCGGCCCGTGGAGGGCATGTCGGACGTCACTGGAATCATCGGCAATCCGAGAGCCGCCTGGCAGTGGCTCATCCAATCGAAGCCGAGCATCGGCGGAACACCGCTCGACCGGCTCAAAGCTGGACATCTGGAAGAGGTCATCGACGCCGCCGAACGTGATTTCGGCTGATCGTGAAGCTTGATCCCAAGATCGTCGCGGAGCTTGCCCTAGCATTCCAGCCGCAATCCTACCTGCGCGTGATACCGGCGGCCCATGCCGCGACCCCGCTCGGCATGGGTCTCAGTCATACTCGCTTTTCAAGTCCCGATCGGACGTTTCGGCTGATCTACCTTGCGCGCGATCTCGCAACTGCAATCGCTGAAACCATCGTCCGGGACCGTTTCGAGGATGCGACGGAACGCGTGCTCGATCACAGCGAGATCGAGGAATGGGCCGTTGCAGAGGTTTCCGCGCCCTCTTCTCTCGTGGTTCTCGATCTGCGAACGACGGGATTGCTGAGGCTCGGGGTCAGCACAGACGCGACCCGCGCGAAGGCACATCGAGAAGGACAGCAGCTCAGCAAGGCCGTCTACAACGCCTTTGCGGTTGACGGGCTGCTCTATTCCTCCCGGTTGACCTCAGCCGAATGCCTGGCGGTGTACGATCGAGCGGTAGAGGTCAAACTGGTTTCGACACGGGCCGTGAATCTGGTGCGCCACCCGGACCTCATTCCCGCGCTGAAGTCCATCGGCGTTGCAATCCGGAGCGCACCCAGCACGATGGGTTGATCCACTCGGCTTCACGTGCTGCGCACGAGATCCGGATGAGGTATGTGCGTCCACCAACGTATGCCGTCGGATCAAAGCGGCTGGACGCTGCGGCATCCCAGAAGGCTGCGTCCGCCTCGAGACGATCCTAGGCCAGGCGGCGAGGCCCGGTACGAATACGCCGAGTGGCGTCG
>NZ_JBAFWT010000122.1:0-1627 GCF_043195195.1 Roseixanthobacter psychrophilus | reverse complement strand
CCCATCTTATTCATGACGGCGCTGTTCGAAGGCTGGCGAGCGTAGCATAGAGCGCTGAAACGGCGTAGGATTTGGTTGCTGACACCAACCCTTTCCGCTTCCACCGACCTGCCACGCTCGCCATGACGGACGATACGTTTCCCGCCTTCTCGTTTCCAGCCGTCGAGGGCAAGAAAGTCACAGCCGCGTTCGACGGCGGTCGCATTTCTTCGGACGGCGGCGTCTTGCTGCTGGCCATGGCGGAGCGCCGGCTCGGCGTCGCCCAGCGGCTGGCGCGCTGTTTTCCCGATCGCCGCGATCCTTCGCGCATCACCCACACCTTCGCCGATATGATCCGCGCCCGCATCTTCGCGATCGGCTGCGGCTATGAGGACGCCGACGATCTCGATTTTCTGCGCTCCGACCCGGCGTTCAAGCTCGCCTGTGGGCGCCTGCCCGACACGGGCCGCGATCTTTGCTCGCAACCGACGCTGTCGCGGCTCGAGAACGCGCCCGCCCTGCGCGATGTGATCCGCCTGACCTATGCGCTCGTCGACCAATGGATGGCCTCCTACGACGAGCCGCCGCCCTCCGTCACGCTCGACATCGACGACACATGCGACATCGCGCATGGCCATCAGCAATTGTCGCTGTTCAACGCACATTACGACGAGCGCTGCTTTCTGCCGATCCATGTCTACGACACCGAACAGAGCCGCCCCGTCGCCATGATCCTGCGCCCGGGCAAGACGCCATCCGGCGTCGAGGTGAGAGCGCATCTGCGCCGGCTCGTGCGGCATATCCGCAAATCTTGGCCGACGACCCGCATCCTGTTTCGCGGCGACGGGCATTATGCGCGGCCAGAGGCGATGGCCTGGTGTGAAGATCACGGCGTCGATTACATCTTCGGCCTTCCCGGAACCAGGCCGCTGTCCAAGAAAGTCGACGAGACGGCGGACGCTGTCCGCGTCGAGCGCGCCCTCGATGACAAGGACGTCGTGCGCGGCTATGCCGAGACGGGCCATCGCGCCAAATCCTGGGACAGGGAACGGCGCGCGATCGCCCGCATCGAAGCGACGCGGCTCGGCCTCGACATCCGCTTCGTCGTCACCAATCTCTCGCATGGCGCGCCGCAATGGCTCTACGACAGCCTGTATTGCGCGCGCGGTCAGGCCGAGAACCTGATCAAGCTGCACAAAACCCAGCTGGCGTCGGATCGCACGTCGTGCCGTTCCGCCGTCGCCAATCAGGTCCGCCTCGTGCTGCACACCGCAGCTTATTGGCTGATGCTCGCTGTGCGCGACGCCATCCCCAAGGTGCGCGATCTGGCGAAGGCGGAGTTCGCGACGTTGCGGCTCCGGCTGCTCAAGATCGCCGCCCGGGTCGTCGAGACGGCCAGCCGCGTGCGCCTTGCCTTCGCGGCCTGCTGTCCGGAAGCAGATCTGTTCCGCGGATTGCCCGCAGCCCTCATGCCCTGCGGCCCGTAACAAACAGGCGGGGCGTGAGCCCCCATCATCCAGCCGTTCCCTCCAGCGCGTTCACCCAAGTACGGTTCGTCAGACGGTGAAAAATCCGAACGATGGCGTGCGCCCGAAATCATGCGCCAGGCGATGGCCGGCAAAATCCGTGGTCGTCATGAATAGGACGG
>NZ_JBAFWT010000121.1:0-1639 GCF_043195195.1 Roseixanthobacter psychrophilus | reverse complement strand
GCTGGGTGTCAGCAAAGGGGCCGTTGGGGAGTATCTGCAGCGGGCTCAGGTGGCCGGTCTGAGCTGGCCCCTGCCGGATGGCGTGACCGACACCGCCCTGGAGCGCCTGTTGTTTCCAGGCCAACCCAAGGCCTCTGTTATTCCTCGCCCAGAGCCCAACTGGGCCCATGTCGATCAGGAGTTGCGCCGGACTGGGGTTACCCGATCCCTGCTCTGGCAAGAATATCGGGCCGAGCACCCGGGTGGCTACGGCTATGCTTGGTTCTGCGAACATTACGAGGCATGGAAGCGCCGGGTGTCGCCGCCCATGCGCCAGAGCCACGCCGCCGGGGAGAAGGTGTTTGTCGACTTCGCCGGCGACACCATCGATGTCATCGACCCACTGACCGGCGTTGCCCAGGCGATGAAGCTGTTCGTCGCCGCACTCGGCGCCTCCAGTTACGTCTATTGCGAGGCCCGGCCCAGCGAGGGGCTCGCCGACTGGATCGGTTGCCACGTGGGCATGTTCGCCTTCTTCGGCAGTGTGGCGGGGATCATCGTTTGCGACAACCTCAAGGCCGCGGTCACCAACCCGGACCGCTACGAGCCGGGGATCAATCGCACCTACCAGGACATGGCCCGCCATTATGGAACCACGGTCATTCCGGCCCGACCCTACAAGCCACGCGACAAGGCCAAGGTCAAGCAGTCGGTGCTGCTGGTCGAGCGCTGGGTGCTGGCGCGCCTTCGCAACCGGCGCTTCTTCAGTCTGGTGGAGCTGAACCTGGCGATCACCGACCTGGTCGGCGAACTCAACGCTCGCGTTATGCGCGCCTATGGCATGAGCCGCGCCGAGCTGTTCGCAACGGTGGACGCCCCGGCGATGAGGCCGCTGCCCACAGAACCCTACGCCTTCGCCATCTGGAAGCGCTGCCGGGTGGCGCCAGACTATCACGTCGAGATCGACCGTTGCTGGTATTCGGTTCCCTACCGTCTGGTCCGTGAACTGGTCGACGTGCGCATCTCCGACAGGACCGTGGAGGTCTTCCACAAGGGCGAGCGCGTCGCCAGCCACGCCAAGTCGCGCGGCCGCAGCGGTCACACCACCATCGCCGACCACATGCCCAGTGCTCATCGGCGACACGCTTCCTGGACGCCGGCCCGGATTACGGCCGTGGCGGAGAAGATCGGCCCGGCCACCGCCGCCCTGACCCAGGCCATCATGACTGATCGACCCCATCCCGAGCAGGGCTTCCGCACCTGTCTGGGTATCCTGGCCCTGGAGAAGATCTACGGCCAGGCGCGTCTGGAGGCGGCCTGTCAGCGCGGCGATGTCATCAAGGCCAGGTCGGTCTCGTCGATCCGCTCGATCCTCAAGACCGGCCTGGATCGCGCCTTCCTCGATCCAGAGCCCGATCCCGAACCCCTGCGCCACGGCAATATCCGTGGGCGGGACTACTTCCACTGACTCTCACCATCAGGAGATCCAGATGCTCGCACATCCCACCCATGAACGCCTTATAGCGCTGGGGCTGGCCGGAATGGCCAAGGCCTTCGAGGAACAGCGCTCCTCCCCAGACATCGCCGCCCTGTCCTTCGAGGAGCGGGTGGGTATTCTCGTCGACCGTGAGGCCGCCGAGCGCGATACCAAGCGCATGAC
>NZ_JBAFWT010000120.1:0-1663 GCF_043195195.1 Roseixanthobacter psychrophilus | reverse complement strand
ATCTTCGTGGAAAAGCCGGCCTTCGCAATGTGGTCGGCCCAGGCCCCGCAACAGGCGCAGGACGGATTCTTGTAGACCGTGACCAAAGGTTGGCCGGCGGCCCTGGCAGCCGCTGGCGCGAGCAGCGTCGCGCCTGCGAGCAGGAGCACGCGTCTGCGGTCTATGTTCATCGGGCGATCCTCCGGTAGAAGGGGAGCGCCGCAGCGCTCCCCGGAACAACGAAGTGCTACATCGCCCTGTCGATCTTGGTGACCGTCAGTCGGCCGCTCACCCGATCAGCCTCGAACTTCACCTTGTCGCCCACCTTGACCGCCTTCAGCATGGCCGGGTCGGCAACGGCGAACACCATCGTCATCCCGTCCATGTCGAGGTTCTTGATCGGCCCGTGCTTGAGCGTGACCTTGCCCTGGGCCTGGTCGATCTTGGTGATCTGCCCGTCAACCGGCGCGGTCTGCGCCAAGGCGACGGTCGAGAATGCCGAGATCGCGGCTGCCATGATAAACTTACGCATGTTTATGCTCCTTCGTTCGGTGACGTTACTTGACGATGATGGTGCCGGACATGCCGGCTTCCCGGTGACCGGGGATGAGGCAAGAGAAGTCGAACTCCCCGGCCTTGGTGAATTTCCAGACGATGTCGCCGGTCTTCTTCGGGGCCAGGCGCTTGGCGTTGGGATCGTTATGCTCCATGTCCGGATTCTTCATCATCTCGGCCATGTGCTTGAGGTTCTCGTCGAGTGTGCCGACGACGATCTCGTGATCCATTTCGCCGTTGTTACGGATGGCGAATTTGACCTGCTCTCCCTTGCGGATGTCGATCCGGTTCGGGATGAACACCATCTTCCCGTCCGCTTCGCGCATGGTGATCTGGATGGTGCGTGCTGCCTTTTTGGGATCTCCAGGCTCGCCATAGGCGCGGTCATCCTCGTGGGAATGACCAGCGTCGGCCAGCGCTGCGGTCGACAGAGTAAGGGCCGCAAGCGCTGCGATCAGGAATCGTGTTTGCATGTATAAATCCTTCTCAATGATTGCCGTGGGGAGTTTTTTTGCCGGGTTTCACGACGTCGAACTCGGCGGTCCTCGTCTTGTCGAACGCGGCGGGAGGCTCGCGTTCGGCTTTTTTCGGTTCGCCCTTCCACTCGAAGGCGACCGTACCTTCCGGGTGCTTGAACCATCCCGGATCCTTGTAGTCGCCGGATGCGAGCCCCTCGCGCACCTTGACGACCGAGAACATGCCACCCATCTCGACCGCCCCGAACTGGGCGAAGCCCGTCATCATCGGCAGGGTGTTGTCGGGCAGCGGCATCTCCATCTCGCCCATGTCCGCCATGCCCGCCGTGCCCATCGGCATGTAGTCGGGGACGAGCTTGCGGACTTTCTTGGCGAATTCCTTCTTGTCGACCCCGATGAAGTTGCGCACGTCGTGGCCCATGGCGTTCATAGTGTGATGCGACTTGTGGCAGTGGATCGCCCAATCGCCGGGCTTGTCGGCGACGAAATCGAAGGCCCGCATCTGCCCAACGGCGCAGTCGATGGTGACCTCGGGCCAGGCCGCCGCCTCCGGCACCCAGCCCCCATCGGTGCACGACACCTTGAAGTCGTAGCCGTGCATGTGGATGGGGTGGTTCGTCATGGTGAGATTGCCGAAACGGATGCGGACCTTC
>NZ_JBAFWT010000118.1:0-1696 GCF_043195195.1 Roseixanthobacter psychrophilus | reverse complement strand
GGGTTCTTCCTCACTTTGTGTGGTTCATTCGCCGTTAGCGACAGGGTCGCTATGGGCGAGCATGCGAACGAAATCGAAATGGTCGCCCGGCCCAGGGGTCAAGATACTGGGTGTCGCGTTCACTGCTGATGACGGATGGGTTGTTTCCGCTGCCGGGTCCGCGATCGGCATTTGCCCCGATTGTGGACGTCGAAGCCGAAGTCGGCATGGCCGGTCCCGCCGCAGCCTCCAGGATCTGCCGGTCCAGGGTCAGTCGGTGACAGTGAAGCTCCTGCTGAGCCGCTGGCGATGTGTACATCCGCAATGCGAGCGACAAACATTCACCGACCGACTGCCGACGGTTGCTGCTCCGTATGCGCGCCGGACGAGAAGGGTCGGAGAGATTGTCGGCCTGCTCGGCCACAGCGCCGGTGGCCGTCCTGGCGAGCGATTAATGCAGCGGCTCGGCATGCCGGTCAGTGACGACACCATCCTGCGGCAGTTGAAGCGGGATGCCGGGGTTGCTCAACGCAATTCCGAGATACGGGTAGTCGGTATCGATGATTGGAGTTGGCGGCGGGCGACGAGCTACGGAACCATCATAGTCGACCTCGAGCGCCGCTCGGTCATCGACATCCTGGACGATCGAAGCGTCGAGAGTGCGGCCACCTGGCTGCGTGACCATCCTTGCGTCGAGATCGTCAGCAGGGACCGCTGCGGCCTGTATGCGCAGGCAACCCGTGAAGGCGCCCCGCAGGCCCGGCAGGTCGCCGATCGATTTCATCTGGTCCAGAACCTACGCTCGGCCATCGAAGAACAGATGAGCCTTTCCGGGCGTGCCACCGGCAGAGCCATTCTTTCGGAAGACGCAATTGTTGACGCTGCCACGCATCGCCGGCGCGCCCGTCTTGCGCATAGGCAATCCCGCCAGGAAATATTCGACATGCTCCACGCTTTGCGCCAGCAAGGGCTGTCCTACAGCGAGATCGCCAGACGGACCGGCTATGAACGTCGCAGCGTAACGAAGTGGCTCAAGTTCGAGGCTCCGCCAGACCGGCGGCGGGCGGCACTGAATCCCACATCGCCATGGTATTTCGAAGCTTTCCTTGCCCAATGCTGGAAGGATGGGAACCGGTGCGGACGGCATCTGTTTCATGACGTCAAGCAGCGCGGCTACACCGGCAGCTTCGCCAATCTGGAACGCTTGCTCGGAGCCTGGCGGCGAGGCGAAAGGGGTCAGGGCGATGCCGTTCCGCCAGTCGCGTCGAAGCTGGAACCGGTTCGAGATCCGGACACCGGTCATGCAATTTCGCCAGTGGTTGCCGCCGCGCTGTGTATCAAGCCGCGAGGCCTGCTGACGGACTGGCAGGCAAGGAAGGTCGATGCCCTGAAGCATGGATCTGAGGCGTTCGCCGAGATGCGGCGCCTGGCGATGCGCTTCAACGGCATCCTTCGCGGCAAGAGATCGGCACCGCTGGATACGTGGATCGACGATGCGATCGACTCCGAACTCATTCCGATCATGCGGTTCGCTCGCGTACTGCGCAGGGACATCGAAGCCGTAAACAGCGCCATCGAGCTACCTTGGAGCAACGGACAGACCGAAGGCCAGATCAACCGCCTCAAGACCCTCAAGCGCTCAATGTACGGTCGGGCAGGTCCTGAACTTTTGAGGGCGCGAATGCTACCGCCGCTCCACATAAAGTGAGGAAGAACC
>NZ_JBAFWT010000117.1:0-1928 GCF_043195195.1 Roseixanthobacter psychrophilus | reverse complement strand
TAAGGTCCGCATCCGGTTCGGCAATCTCACCATGACGAACCACCCCATCCACATGCACGGCTACGACTTCAAGGTGTCGTGCACCGATGGCGGTTGGGTGCCGGAGGCCGCGGCCTGGCCAGAGGTCACCATCGATTGCGCCGTCGGGCAGATGCGCGCCTTCGATTTCGTCGCCGACAAGCCCGGCGATTGGGCGATCCACTGCCACAAGTCGCATCACACCATGAACGCCATGGGCCACGACGTGCGCAACTTCATCGGCGTCGACAAGAAGGAGTTCGCCAAGAAGGTGCGCAAGCTCGTCCCCGACTACATGCCGATGGGCACGGCGGGCATGGCGGACATGGGCGAGATGGAGATGCCGCTGCCCGACAACACGCTGCCGATGATGACGGGCTTCGCCCAGTTCGGGGCGGTCGAGATGGGCGGCATGTTCTCGGTCGTCAAGGTGCGCGAGGGGCTCGCATCCGGCGACTACAAGGATCCGGGTTGGTTCAAGCACCCGGAAGGGACGGTCGCCTTCGAGTGGAAGGGCGAACCGAAAAAGGCTGAACGCGCTCCTTCCCCTAAGTTCGACAAGACCAAGACTGCCGAGTTCAACGTCGTGAAACCCGGCGTCAAATCCCCCCACAACAATCATTGAGAAGGAATTCCAGATGAAGACGAGAATTTTGGTCGCCGCTCTCGCGGCCCTATCACTATCCACGGCCGCTCTGGCGGACGCTGGCCACTCCCATGGCGATGAGCGTGCGTATGGCGAACCCGGCGATCCGAAGAAGTCGGGCCGAGTCGTCCAGGTCACTATGCGCGAAGCGGACGGGAAAATGGAATTCATCCCAAACCGGATCGAAATCCGCAAGGGAGAACAGGTGAAGTTCGTCCTCCGTAACAACGGCGAGCTCGACCACGAAATCGTCCTTGCCACTCTGGACGAAAATCTCAAACACGCCGTCGAAATGGCGAAGAACCCCGACATGGAGCACGACGATCCCAACGCTAAGCGTCTCGCTCCGAAGAAGACGGGGGAGATTGTGTGGAAGTTTACGAAGGCAGGCGAGTTCGACTTTTCCTGTCTGATCCCGGGTCACCGAGAAGCCGGCATGTTCGGCAAGATTGTCGTCAAGTGACCGAGTCGAAGAGAAGGAGCAGAATGATGCGCAAATTCATGATGGCAGCCGCGATCTCAGCGTTCTCGACCGTCGCCCTGGCGCAGACCGCTGCGGTCGACGGGCAGGTAACCAAGATCGACGAGGCCCAGGGCAAGGTCACACTCAAGCACGGGCCGATCAAGAACCTCGACATGGACGGCATGACCATGGTGTTCGCCGTCGCCGACCCCACCATGCTGAAAGCGGTCAAGGTGGGCGACAAGGTCAAGTTCGAGGCTGATCGTGTGAGCGGCCGTCTGACGGTCACCAAGATCGCCAAGGCGAAGTGACATCTCGCGATCCCCGGGGAGCGCTGCGGCGCTCCCCGTCCCCGGAGGACCACCCGATGAACATGGATCGCAGACGCGTGCTCCTGCGCGCTGGCGCGACGCTGCTCTCGCCAGTCCCTGCCAAGGCCGCCGGCCAACCTTTGGTCACGGTCTACAAGGATCCGTCCTGCGCCTGTTGCGGGGCCTCGGCCGACCATATTGCGAAGGCCGGCTTTTCCACGAAGATCGTCGGGGAGCGAAGGATGAACGCAATCAAAGTTCGCTTTGGGATTCCCTCGGCGCTTTGGTCCTGCCGCACGGCCGAGGTCGAAAACTTCCTTCTCGAAGGCCACGTTCCAGCCACGGCTTTGGCCCGGCTCCTGGCTGCGCGTCCGTCCGCACGCGGCATCGCCGTTGCCGGCATGCCGGTGGGATCGCCGGGCATGGACGTTGCGGGGATGGAACCCGAGACCTACGACGTGATGGCTTTTGGTTCCGCGGCGCCGAGCGT
>NZ_JBAFWT010000116.1:0-1951 GCF_043195195.1 Roseixanthobacter psychrophilus | reverse complement strand
TACCGCGAGCAGCCAGAAGCCGCCGAAGATCAGAATGGTGCTGAGGATGTGGAACGGCCCGAAATGCGGGTTCACGCGCCATCCGAACAGGGTCTCGAGCAGATGACCGGCGTCGTGGGACCAGAAATCGACGCCGGGGAACTGCCGGCCGAGCCATCCCGACAGGAGATAGATGGTCAGCGGAAACCCATACATCTCGGTGAAGAGCCTGTTGCAGAATCGCCACCTCGACCGAGGCGGACCGCTTGCGCCAATGACGGCGTGCTGATTCCGTTGGCACAGGCAACGTGAGGGGGAAGAGATGGCGAACTTCTATCGCGAACCGGATCGGCGACAGCGGTTTCTTCTTCCGGTGGACATGTCGGATTGGGTTTCCGACACGGACATGGTTCACCTGCTGCTGGATGCGATCGAGTTGATGGACCTGTCGGCGTTCGAGGCCCATTACACTAGGCGCGGCACCGGCGCGCCGCCGTTCTCGCCGTCGATGATGGTGTGCGTGCTGATCTATGCCTACGCCAACGGGCACCGCTCCAGCCGCAAGATTGAACGCCTGTGTGAGCGGGACGCGGGGTTCCGGATGATCGTCGGCGACGAGGTTCCCGATCACAGCGTGATCGCACGGTTCCGCAAGCGCCACCGGAGCGCTTTCGAGGCGCTGTTCGCCGAGGTGCTGAAGCTGTGCCACAGGGCGGGCCTGGTGCGGCTTGGCGTGGTGGCCCTGGACGGGACCAAGGTCAAGGCGAACGCGTCGCTGGCGGCCAACCGGACGGTCAGGTCCCTGGCGGCCATGGTGTCGGCGGCCGAGGAAACCGACACGGCCGAGGACGCCATGTTTGGCGACGAACGGGGCGACGACCTTCCCGCCGACCTGCGGAACGCTTCCGGCCGCCCGGCCAGGCTGCAGGCCTGTCTGGATCAGCTTCATGCCGAGGCGAATGCGCAGGCCGCCCGCCAGCAGGAGAAGATCGACGCCCGCGCAGCCGAGGAGGAAGCGACCGGCAAACGCAAGCGGGGCCGCAAGCCGAAGCCTGCCGAGGCGGTGGTCGACGAGGAGGCCAAGGCCAACGTGACCGATCCCGACAGCCGGATCATGAAGAGCCGCAAGGGTTACCTCCAGGGCTACAACGCCCAGGCGGTGGTGACGGCCGGCCAGATCATCCTCGCCCCCGATGTGACGAACCAGGCCAACGACGTTCGCCAGTTGGGGCCGATGATCGACAAGGCCCTGGCCATGGCCGAGGCGGTGATGGGCGAGGACGCCCGCATCGGGACGGCGCTCATGGACGCGGGCTACTGGTCGGAGGACAACGCGGCGCTGGAGACGGCGGACTGCGAGTACCTGATCGCCACCACCAAGGACTGGAAGCAGCGCAAGGCGATGCGCGCCGCGCCGCCGCCCCGGAGTCGGATGCCCGGGAACCTGAGCACCCGCGAGCGGATGGACCGCAAACTGCTGACCAAGCGTGGCCGGGCCCTTTACCGGCTGCGCGGGCAGACCGTGGAACCGGTGTTCGGCCAGATGAAGGAGATCCAGGGCGCGGACGGCTTCATGATGCGGGGCGACGAGGAAACCAGGGGCGAATGGAGCCTCCACTGCGCCGGCCACAACTTCAGGAAACTCCACTCGGAGTCCGTCCGCCAGGGCAAAAAGGGCGGGAAATGGCTCATCAACTGAGCCCCGCGGCCGGGCGGGACGGATGGGCAACGTCCCAACCATCAGCAGACCCCTCCATACCCGCAGTCTGGGGCCATTCGGCAACAGGCTCTGAACAGGGCGACGATGAAGGCCGAGAACGCCCCGAGGGTGCGCCAATCCCGTGGCGTCCTGAGCCGGGTGAAGCTCGCGGCGAACAGGATGAAGACCCCTGAGTTGAGGATGACGAGGCCCCACAGGCCGTAGGCCGGCGTTTCGGTCATCGGATATCGCCTTCGGGCCCCGGCCCCTGCG
>NZ_JBAFWT010000115.1:0-1953 GCF_043195195.1 Roseixanthobacter psychrophilus | reverse complement strand
TGCGACGCGGCAATCAGCATGAGAACGCGCGACAATCAAGGTGAGGTGCGCCAGGCCAAGCTGGCGAGTTCCAGCCGGTGCAAGTCCGGCCCAGGAAAGGGGTAGCGCCCGCCTGGTAGCGAGTGTTGCGGCGCGGAAGGCGACGACCGCGGCGAAGCGTACACAGCAATTATGCGGGGTGTGGGAGTGAGCCACGATAATGATAAGATCGCAGGGGCCGAGACGTTCTCATCCGTCGAAGGCGACACGTGCGGCGCCGCTATGCGAGGCGCCGTCGCCCTGCCGGGGTCTGGGGCCACATCACGTATAAAAGGAACGCGTCGGAACCTGGGAGGTCTCCTGTCTGGCCGGATGGCGTCAGCCACGCCGGTCCGCATCGGGAAGGCGAGGAGCCGTAGCCGAGGATGAACGGGCAGGAGAAGTCAGACTCCGGCACAGTAGCTGCGAAGCCGACGAACAAAGCCGGGCGACCGGGGGCGGAGCCGGTGGAGCCAAGGCCGGGGACCGAGGGGAACGCGGGCCAGCAAAGCACGCACCGGGCACAGGACCGGGCTCGCGTGACCCAAGCGCTGGAACGCGTACGGAAAGCCGCTAAGCTGAAAAGGAGGGAGCGGTTCACCGCGCTCCTCCACCACATCACGGTCGATACGCTCCGGATGGCGTTCTATGCGCTTCGGCGCAAAGCCGCCCCAGGCGTGGATGGCGTGACGTGGCGGGACTACGAGGCAAATCGTGAGCCTTGGCTCGCCGATCTGCACGCTCGGGTCCACGGGGGAGCATACCGCCCGCAACCATCTCGCCGGACGTACATACCTAAGGCGGATGGGAGGCAGCGGCCACTGGCGATTGCAGCCCTGGAAGACAAGATCGTTCAAGGGGCTACCGTCATGGTGCTCAACGCCATCTATGAGGTCGACTTTTGTGGTTTCTCCTACGGGTTCCGACCCGGCAGAGGGCCGCACGATGCGATGGATGCGCTTTGTGTAGCGATCGACCAGCGGAAGGTGAACTGGATTATTGACGCCGACATCCAGAACTTCTTTGGGGCGGTCAGCCAGGAATGGCTGCTCCGCTTCCTGGAACACAGGATCGGCGACAAGCGCATCATCCGCCTGATCCAGAAATGGCTAAGGGCGGGCATCCTCGAAGATGGGATCGTGACCGTGGATGACAGGGGAACGGGGCAGGGCTCGGTGATCTCACCGCTCCTCGGCAACATCTACCTGCACTACGTTCTCGACCTCTGGGCGAATCGCTGGCGACAGCGCGACGCCACAGGCGAAATGATTATCGTGCGCTACGCGGACGATGTCATCGTTGGCTTCGAGCGCGAGGACGACGCCCGTCGTTTCCTCGATGCGATGCGCGCAAGGTTGGAGGAGTTCACGCTGTCGCTTCACCCGGACAAGACCCGCCTGATTGAGTTTGGTCGCCTCGCGGCGGTCAATCGAAAGAATCGTGGGTTCGGAAAACCGGAGACCTTTACTTTTCTGGGGTTCACGTTCATCTGCGGAAAATCGCGTCGCGGGCATTTCCAGCTTCAACGGAAGACCCGTGGCGACCGCATGCGCAAGAAGCTCCAGGACATCAAGGTCGAGTTGCGACGGCGGATGCACTGGCCAATCTCCGAACAGGGGAAATGGCTGAGGCAGATCGTAGGCGGCCACTTCGCCTACTTCGCGGTGCCGACGAATATCCGAGCGCTCACGGCGTTCAGATATCAGGTGATCGGCCTTTGGCAGCGATGGCTTCGGCGGCGCAGCCAAAAGGACGATGGGGCCTGGGCGCGCATCGTGAAGTTAGCCGACGATCATCTCCCCAAGCCCCGCAATCTCCATCCATGGCCAAGTGTTCGCTTCGCCGTCAAACATCCAAGGTAGGAGCCACGTGCGGGAAAGCCGCTCGCGTGGATCTGTGCGGGGGGCGCTCGGCAACGGGCGTCCCTACCGCGAT
>NZ_JBAFWT010000114.1:0-1974 GCF_043195195.1 Roseixanthobacter psychrophilus | reverse complement strand
GCTAGCCTGCGCGATCCTTGACCAAAGCCCCGTCGCTTGCCGAATATTATCATGTGGTTTAAAAGCGTTGCGGTCGCATCCGTCATGACCGAACGAGAATTTTTCATATGCGTATTTTTTTGCTGGGCGCTACTCCTTCGTTCAATATGGATGCCGTTTCGACGCCGTCCGGGCGGCTTGCCGCGACGGGAGGAAATTCCGGCAATCAAGTTATTGCTTACGGGCTTCTGCAGGAATTGTCCTACAGCACGGTCTCGTGGGACTATTCCATTGGCACAGATCGCGTTAATGCCGAGTATGACGTAATTGTTGTTGCCGCCGCGAACTTCTTATTCCCAGCCTTTGATTTCGCCGGCATGGCCGCCTTTATCGAGCGCACGAACCTTCCGTGCGTGATGGTCGGTGTCGGCGCCCAGTCGAACACCTTCTCCCCCGACATCGAGCTGAAGCCCGGCACGAAGCGGCTGATGGAGATCGTCTCCGAACGCAGCAAGGTGATTGGAGTGCGCGGTCCCTTCAGCGCGGAGGTGCTGGCGCATATGGGAATCAATAATGTACAGGTAACCGGCTGCCCATCTTATTACATGTCCTGCAAGCCTGAGCTTAAGATAGAAAAGCCGGCCCTGCCCCAAACGCCACGCATGGCAATCAATATGTCACGCGACGTGCTCAAACATTCGTTTGACGCCGACCAGATGCGAAAGGTCATCCGCCAAATTGCGTCGGAGGCCATTCGATATGGAGCGGACTTCATTGCCCAGACGGAAATGGATGAAATCATCCTTGCGGAATGCCCCGGCACCCCCGAAGCCGAAGCCGCGCTTGAGCGTGCGTATGGATTTTTCTCAGGCATTGCGGATGAACCCAAGCTGCGGGAATGGCTCAAGAATCATATGCGTGTTTATTGGTCCGTCGACGACTGGATCCGAGAGGTTAAGACCTGCGACTTCGTTTTTGGCCAGCGCTTTCACGGCAATATGATCGCGATCCAAAGCGGCGTGCCGGCCATGTTTGTCTGTCACGATTCACGCACGACCGAGATGTGCAGTTTCCTGGGACTTCCTTACGTTAGCCTAAAGGATCTCGACACGGTCAATGCCCGCGAGCTGTACGAGAAGGCGGACTTTGCGCCTCTGGCACGACGCTACGCGGAGCTGTATCCGGCATACAGGACCTTCCTCGAAACCAATAAGCTGCCGCACAAGCTGGGTAGCACGGTTTCAGGCGAAGTTGCCGCGGCATTGTAAGCGGGCGGCATCGCGGTCCAACGCTGCGAAGAGCAAATTAGGTAATAGATCTTATTGCAAAACAATATACCGCTGCCCCATTACTGGGACAGCGGAGTGTTTTTATGCTCTATCGCCTGACTAAGGAGCCCTGCAGAAGTCCAAATCGGAAGGGGCAAGCAGATCCGCGCTGCGGCGCACGTTAACGCATGGCGCCGCGGCGTTTACTCAGAGGGCGCCCCTGTGACTTTCCGGGGCTGGACGCGAGAGGCGAAGCGCCGTCCCGCGTGTCATTTTTTATGGAGAGATCATCCTAAATTAAAGGATACCAACAAACCGCTCGGGGATGGTCACCATTCGTTTACCCCGAATATCTTTACACGAATAAATCCCTTTGGAATCGAGCTTTGTCTCGGAAATAAATTCGCTTATTTCTTGGGAAAATGAAAAATCATCCGTTACCGAATAGCGTGTATAGGATTCGAAAAGCTTAATCATTTCCTCGTCGCTCGATCTTTGATGGAGACCAAGATTATCAGATTTCCAGTTGATCTTACGCGTCAGCTCCAATCGTTCAAGATTGGTTTTGAGATCTGCCCGTTTAAGATGGAAAAGATACAGCCTTTGATCGACGTTCGGGAAAAATGAACTCCCATGAAAGCCAGGGGACCATATAATTGGAGCCTTTGAAATAAGTGTCTTGCACATAGGTGAGACAAATTGACAGAATTTTCTTTGAGCAAGAATG
>NZ_JBAFWT010000113.1:0-2039 GCF_043195195.1 Roseixanthobacter psychrophilus | reverse complement strand
GCGAGCATTGTGCCCGGATCGAATTCGCGCGTGCCGATGCGGGTGTAGAGGCTGGCGGCTTCGTTGGCGAGGGCGGCGAGGATCAGTGTGCCGGGGATGACGACGACGCAGATGCAGGCCAGGACGCTGAGTGCCGCCGCGAGGTTGCGCCGGCCACCGAGCCACCTCTCAAGCCCGCGTTGGAGCGGATCGAACAGGATCGCCAGGATGACTGCCCACAAGATCGCGCCGTAATAAGGCGACAGCAGCCAGAGGAACGCCACCGTCACGAGCACGAGGGTGGCGAGAAAGGTGAACTCCTGGATCTTCGTCCCCGGCATGGGCGGCCTTGCCTCCGTGGTTGCAGGTCCCCCATCTCGCCTGTTCCGGCCCGGCATGTCCAAGCAATCAGGGCATTGTCCCGCCTCCCGCCGCTCGGATTTCGCCGCCGGCTCCGAGGTTCCGCGTCCGGCGGCGGGCGTCGAGATCGTACAGGATCGGGACGACGAACACGGCGAGCGCGGTGGACACCACCGTTCCAAAGATCAGTGAGATGGCAAAGCGTGCCGGCGGACGGATGCGATCCGTGAATTCCTGAAAGGTCGGGCCGGCAGTGCGTCGGCGGCGCAAGTTGCCGAACTCGCTGCCGAGATGAAAGTTAGCCAGGCGATGGCGTTGCAGTATCCCTCCGACGGCGGCCGTTTTGCGAATTGAGGCTTGGTGGTGAGAATTCGTCTGTATGGACGTCTATCCAGACACGCCGATCAGTCGGCTTGAGATCGTTGAGAGCGGCGGCCGGCGGCGCTTCAGCGATGAGGCGAAGCTGCGGATCGTCGAGCAGAGCTATTCGGGTCGACGCCTGGGCTCGGCGACG
Source organism: Roseixanthobacter psychrophilus (assembly GCF_043195195.1). Taxonomy (NCBI): domain Bacteria; kingdom Pseudomonadati; phylum Pseudomonadota; class Alphaproteobacteria; order Hyphomicrobiales; family Xanthobacteraceae; genus Roseixanthobacter; species Roseixanthobacter psychrophilus. Next base: position 1,186 of record NZ_JBAFWT010000113.1, on the reverse strand, counting down.
GCCCGCAAATACGGGATCACGCGCACGCAGTTAACGAGTGGCGTGACGCGGCGCGGGCCGGGCGGTTTGGTCCGGCTTCGAGAGCAGGATTTGTTCCGGCTGTGATCGTGCTGGAGGTCGCGGCGGCGACCGGCCCGCTGATGGCGGACGGCAGCGGCCGGATCGAGATCGTGATGGCGAACGGGCGGCGGGTGCTTGTAGATCGCGATGTCGACGTCGAGGCTCTGATCCGGGTCGTGCAGGCGGGCACAATTACGGGCTCCTTCCGCGCCGACTCCGCATAATCATGGTCGGCGCATAGTTGCGGAAGTCCACCGGCCGCGTCGCCACCATCACCCGGACCGCGCCGCTCGGGCCGATCATGATCTACCCTTCAGCGCGCCGATCACCGCCTCAATGGTGGCCGGTGAAGCTCCGCTCTCGATCGTCACCCTGACCCCGCCGACGTCGACCTCGATGGCCGCCGCGCGGCGTTGCCGAGTGCGCCGCTTCGGCCGTGACCGTGTGGCCGAAGGCCCCGATGCCGGACCAACCTCCGGCGCGACCACCGCCGGCACAAACGCCGGCACCGTCTCCGCCGTCCTCCGCGCCTCGCGGCGCCAGGTGAACAGCTGTTACGGTGTCAAGCCGTGGCGGCGAGCAACCACCGAGACCACGGCGCCGGGAACGAGAGTCTCTTCCAGGATCCGTGCCCGGTCGTCCGCCGTCCAGCGCCGACGCCCCATCGCGCCGTTGATCACCTCGAAGCGCCGGACCTCAACCTCCGGCTCAAGTCTATGGTCAAGCCCAAACACAAAACGATCCTCCAATCAGGATCATCAAAGTGCGCTCTCACGCCCGACCTATGAAGGTGCGCCCGGGACGAACCGCTCCGGCCTCCTCGTCGATGCCTGCCTGACAAAGGTCTCCGGCCACGCCGAGCGCATCGCGGCGCTGGCGATGATCGAGTCCCGGGCCGACCGGCCGCGGCCGATCATGCTGGGCGCCGACCGCGGCTACGACGCCGAGGACTTCGTCAACGAACTGCGCTCGATGAACGTGCACCCGCATGTGGCGCAGAACCTCACCCGAAGCCGCGGCCGCTCGGCCATCGACGGCCGCACCACCCGCCCTCCCGCTATGCCGTCAGCCAGCGCATCCGCAAGCGCATCGAGGAGGGCTTCGGCTGGATGAAGGCCGTGGCCGG
>NZ_JBAFWT010000112.1:0-2102 GCF_043195195.1 Roseixanthobacter psychrophilus | reverse complement strand
TGTCACTTGGCACTTAATTATGAGAATTACATATAAACGATTCCAAATGCTTAGGTTGGCACTTAAATTGAGAATTGCAGTTAATTTGATAATCGCTCTTGGTGTTTGCCACTTAATGTGAGAATCAGGCTTACGGAGTTTTTTCACTCGCGAGCCTCTATGAGCGACCCATTTCCCGACGAAATTGATGAGGCGCTTTGGGATGAAGCGTGCCGGCGTGCGGATGCGATTCGTGGCTTTCTAAGGCGCCACCCCGGCCGCACTACGGCCGGAAATGTTGCGGGACTCGCGGCGGAACTCGGCCTTAGCCAAGCTACAGCTTACCGCATGGTCAAGCTGTTCCGCGCCGGCGGAACCGTCCTGTCGCTTGTGGACCGCAAACGCGGGCGGCCGGAGGGTCATCGCACCCTGGATGAGAAGCGTGAGGAAATCGTTCGGAGGACCATCAACGCGTTCTACCTGAAGCGGACACGACCGACGGTCTCGCAGCTGGTCCGGGACGTGCAGACGAACTCCATGTCGGCGGGGCTGAAGCCGCCGCATCGCAGAACGATCGTCGCTCGCCTTGAGGACATAGACCTCCAGAAGCGTGCCAGGCGACGCGGTGAACAGAAGATCGTCAAGGCGACAACGGCCGTTCCCGGAGCGTTCGGTGCCTCCCGCCCCCTCGAGGTGGTCCAGATCGACCATACCAAGGCCGATGTATTCGTTGTTGACGAGGAGACCCGGCAGCCGATCGGCCGGCCGTGGCTGACCTTGGCGATGGACATCTGCAGTCGGATGGTCACCGGGTTCTATCTCACCATGGACGCACCGTCGCGGCTGTCGACCAGCCTGTGCCTCTTGCATTCCGTCTTCGATAAGTCGGCATGGTTGAGAGAACGCGAGATCAGGGAGCCGTGGCCCGTGGCTGGCCTGCCGAACACGGTACATGTCGACAACGGATCCGACTTCCGAAGTCGAGCATTCAAGAGAGGTTGTGAGGATGCCGGGATGGCAATCGAATGGCGGCCGCCGGGCGAGCCGCGCTTCGGCGGTCACATCGAGCGTCTGATCGGCACGCAGATGGGAAAGCTGCACCTGCTGCCCGGGACAACATTCAGCAACGAACAGGAGCTCGGCGAATACAACTCAAAGCGGCACGCAGCGCTGACGTTGAGGGAACTCGAGCGCTACATCGCCCTCGATATCGTCGGCTCCTACCATCAGTCGATCCACAGCTCCCTGAGCCGCCCGCCGATTGCGGTCTGGCGGGAGCACGAAGGCGAGATCCCGCTTCGACTGCCACAGGATCGGCTCCGCTTCTGGCTGACCTTCCTGCCTGAGCAGGAGCGCACCTTGCGGCCGACCGGGATTCATCTGTTCGGCCTGCGCTACTGGTCGGCAGCGCTCACCGCCGACGTCGGGCGTTCTGAGCGCCGCCTGGTTGTGAAGTACGATCCGCGCGACCTGGCGCGCATCTTCGTTCGACGGCCATCAGGAAACTTTGTGGAAGCCCGTTATGCCGACGTCACCCTGCCCTCGATAACCCTGCACGAGGCGCTGACCGCCCGACGCACCCTGCTGGCGAAAGGCCGCCGTGAAGTCGACACCCGCGCCATCGTCCGCACCGCGTTGGTGCAGCGAGAACTGGTCGACGCCGCGACCAGAAAGACGGCGGCGGCGCGCCGCGGCGAGGCTTCGTCAAAATCGAAGGTGGACGATCGGGGATGGGGCTCGCTCCGCGGTGTCGACTCCAGCAAACCTGTACCCTTTGTTGAGGATACGGATTGAGCTGGAGTGAATATGAACGATGAAGTCTCCCACCTGACCGCCAGCGCAGCAGCACTGCTTGCCGAAACTGACGAGCGACGCATTCGAGCGATACGATCACGCCGCTGGGTTCTCTACCCGCGCGCCAAGCAGGCGCTCGACCGGCTGAGTGGCCTCCTCGACCATCCGCGAGGCACGCGCATGCCCTCGGTCGCGATCTATGGCGACAGCGGTATGGGAAAGACCATGATTATGAAGCGGTTCCGGGACGAGCACCCGCCGAGCTTCAATCCACTGACAGGCACGCTAAAGACACCGGTCCTGGCCATGGAAATGACCAGCCGTCCCGG
>NZ_JBAFWT010000111.1:0-2282 GCF_043195195.1 Roseixanthobacter psychrophilus | reverse complement strand
ATCGGCGTGGAAACCTGACCCCCTATCGGCACCGAATATTGACCCCGGCCTGGGGCATTGACCCCACTGCCGCGGAGCGTTGGTGTGGCGCAGCGGCAGTGGGGTCAATGGTGGCGGAGGTCAGGCGCGGTTCTTGAAGCGCCAGCTCTCGTTTCCGGTCTCGACGATGTCGCAGTGGTGGGTGAGACGATCGAGGAGCGCGGTGGTCATCTTGGGGTCGTTGAAGACGCTCGGCCACTCGCCGAAGGCGAGGTTGGTGGTGACGATGACCGAGGTCTGCTCGTAGAGCCGGCTGACGAGGTGGAACAGGAGCTGGCCGCCGGACTGGGCGAAGGGCAGGTAGCCGAGTTCGTCGAGGACGATGAAGTCCTTGCGGGAGAGATAGTCGGCCATGCGGCCCTGGCGGCCGGATCGGGCCTCGGCCTCCAGCTTGTTGACGAGGTCGACCACGTTGAAGAAACGCCCTCTTGCGCCGCCTCGGATGGCGGCACGCGCGATGGCGATGGCCAGGTGGGTCTTGCCGGTTCCGGTCCCGCCGATCAGCACGACGTTACGCTGGTGGGCGAGGAAGTTGCCGCCTGCGAGGTCGCGCACCAGGGTCTCGTTGATGAGTGTGTCGTCGAACACGAAGTCGTCGATGTCCTTGGCCAGGGGAAGCTTGGCGATGGTGATCTGGTACTTGATGGAGCGGGCCTGCTTCTCGGATATCTCCGCCGACAAAAGGTCGCCGACGATGCGCTGCGGCTCATGCTGGCGTTTGACGGCGGTGGCGATGATCTCGTCGTAGGCGGCCTTCATGCCATAGAGCTTGAGCTCGCCCATGGCCTCGAGGATCTGGGAACGCTCCATCATGAGGATCTCCTCAGCAGGTCGTATCGTGAGCAGTCGGCGCTCGGGGCATGGCGCAGGCGCAAGGCATCGGGCGTGACGATGGTGATGGGGGCGGCAGGCTCCCGGCGCCGGGCGAGGATGTTGAGGATCACGTCGGCCGAGTGGACGCCCTGGTGCAGAGCTTCGGCGCACGCTGCATCGACCGCGGGTAGCCCGTCGCTCAGCACGCTGGTGAGGATGTCCACCATCTGCCGGTCGCCATCGGTGGCACCGGCGAGCTTGCGCCGGACGCGATCGAGGCTCGTGGGCAGAACCCAGTCCTTGAACGGAGCGCCGTTCCTGAGGGCGCCGGGCTTGCGCGCCAGGACCGGCACATAGTGCCAGGGGTCGAAGATGGTCTGGTCCCGGCCGAAGCAGCGCGGGTGGGAGCCGACCGGCCGGCCGTCCTGGCGCAGCTCGATCCGCTCCGCATAGGCCCGGACCTCGACCGGGCGCCCAACGGCGCCGGCGCAGACCGAGTAGCGGTTGTTATCGAAGCGGACCAGGCAGGTCTTCGATACGGAAGCCGGGACGGCGTGAAAGCCGTCGAACCGCCCGGCATAGGGCACCAGGGCCGGGCGCTCGGCCTCGAACGCATGCCAGATGCTTTCCTCCCGCCGCTCGGGGTGCGAGTGGGCCTTGGCATAGGCGATGCACTGGTCCAGCAGCCAGGCGTTCAGCTCGTCATAGCTCCTCACCCGAAGCCGGGGGGTGAAGAAGCGCTCCCGCACCAGGCCGACCTGGTTCTCCACCTGCCCCTTCTCCCAGCCTGAGGCCGGCGTGCAGGCCACGGGATCGACGAGAAAGTGGCTGCACATCTGGAGGAAGCGGCGATTATAGGCCCGCTCCTTGCCCACGAAGATCGCATCCACCGCGGTCTTCATGTTGTCGTAGATGCCGCGCGTGCAGCAGCCCTTGAAGAAGGCGAAGGCCCGATCGTGGGCGTCGAACACCATCTCCTGCGTCTCGCGCGGATAGGCCCGCACGAACAGCATCCGCGAATGGCACAGCCGCACATGGGCGACGCGCACCGACACCGTGGTGCCGTTGATCAGGACGATCTCGTGGCTCCAGTCGAACTGGTAGGCCTCGCCGGGCGCGAAGCTCAGGGGCACGTAGGCCGCAGCCGTCATCGTCGCCTGCGCCCGCCGCCAGCCCTTGGCATAGCGGCGTAGCGCATCGTAGCTGCCCTCATACCCCTGGCTGCGCAGCTCCTCGAAGATGCGGATCAGCGTCAGCCGCTCCCGCGCCGGCTTCCCTTCGTTGCCGGCGAGCAGCCCATCCAGGGCCTCCCGCCAGGGCCCGATCCGCGGCAGCGGCTGCACCTCCCGCTCGTAGCTGAATGCCGTCGCTCCGGTCCGCAGCACCTTGCGCACCGTGTTCCGCGAGACGTGCAGCTCCCGCACGATCTC
>NZ_JBAFWT010000110.1:0-2289 GCF_043195195.1 Roseixanthobacter psychrophilus | reverse complement strand
ATCGCCCCGGTGCTCGATCCGGCACAGGATGCGCTCACCGCCGCGCTCGGGCTTGGCGCCAGCCTTGAGACCGCGCAGGCCGTCGCCGCTGCCCTGGTGGATCTGCCGCGCCCGCTGGCCGACGTCGCCATCGGGACGCCCGAGGCGGCGATCGGCGCCGGTCCCCTGGTGAGCGCCGAGACGGTGCCGACCCTCACCGCCCGTTCCGGCGCCGACATGCTGCTCGGCCTCGCCGATCAAGCGCGCGGCCTTGCCGCCCACGGCGCGCTTGCCGAGGCGGTGCGGCTCTCGGCGCAGGTGGCGCTGCTCGGCCAGGCTGTCCGCACGGCGGCCGACATCGATTATGAGAGCCGCCAGGATGCGATGGCTTGGCGCGCCCGCCTCGACGACGCGCTGGATCGCGCGGCGGATGATCTTGCCGAGGCGCAGGATGCCTGGGCGGGGGAGCGCGCGACGCTGTGGAGCGCACTGGCCGATCTGCGCGGCGCGCTCGCGCGGGACATGCACGAGATCATCGGCCGCCTGCCGCCGGTGCTGCTCTTTACGCCGCAGGCCACTGTCTCGGCCTGGATCCTCGCCCAGCATTTCGCCGGCGATGATCCGCGCGACGTGGTGCCCATGTTCGACGACATCGTGCGCCGCAACCGGCTGCGCCATCCCGGCGCCATCCCCGCCGGCACCGCCATCGAGGTGCTGCTGCGATGATCGAGGCCAGCGGCACCCGCCCCGTCACGCTGCTCATGGCGGGCATGCGGTTTGAAGAGTGGTCGCGGGTCGAGGTGGCGCGCGACCTGCAGGACATCGCCGGAAAATTCCGCCTTGAGCTGCGGGATTCGGCGCGCAGCTGGCGGACTTTCCCCTTTGCCACGCTTGCTGACATGAAGGGCGAGGTTGAGCTGGGGCTGGAAGCCACCATCCTGCTGGACGGCGAGCAGGTGCTGAGCGGCTGGGTGGATGATCTTGCCCCGCATGCCTCCGAGGGGCAGGTCTCCGTCTCGATCTCCGGGCAGGACAAGACCGGCGACCTGAGTGACTGCGCCGCCACGGTGGACGGCCCGGCCGAGTATTTCGGCAAGACGATCGACACCGTCGCTGGCGAGATCCTGAAGCCTTACGGGCTCAAGGTGCGGGCCGAGGCGGACGTCGGCGATCCCTTTGATCGCTTTGCCATCGACGTCGGCGAGACGGCTCTTTCGGCGATTGAAAAGGGTGCGCGCCAGCGCGGCCTGCTCGTGACCAGCGACGGCATGGACACGCTGCTGCTCACGCAATCGGGCGGCAAAAGAGCGCCGGGAGACCTGATTTTTCCCGGCAATATCGTCGAGAGCGGCGGGCACTTTTCGTTGCGCGGGCGGCACTCGGCCTACCACGTCAAGGGGCAGGCGGAGCGCGCCGGCGGGCGGCGGCGGAAGACTGTGCATCTGGATGGCCACGCCGAGCCGCTTACCGGCGAGCAGGGCGATTGGCAGGCGCAGCAGGGGCCACACGAAAAAGCCGGCGTCACCATCAAGGGGCAGGCGGATGATGCGGCGATGAAGCGCCGTCATCGGCCGCTGGTGGCCATGGGGCGCACCCAGCTCACCCCCAAGGGTGCGCAGGATCAGGCCGAATGGATGCGGCGCACCGCGCGCGGCCGCTCGGAAGAGTTGACCTATCAAGTCCGTGGGTTTCGCCACAACGGGCGCCTGTGGCGGCCGAACGAGCTGGGGATGGTGCAGGATGCCTTCCAGGGCGTCTATCGCGAGATGCTGATCGCCGGCGTCGCTTATCAATACGACGACGAGGGCGCGGCGACCCATCTGCGGGTGACCGGGCCGGAGGCCTACGACATGCAAGACGAGGGCACGCGGCGGAAGAACCACAAGAGCCAGCAGCCCCTGGACCGCCACGCGGAGCCGCTGGGATGACCGATCGCGAGACCGCCTATTTGATCCGCGCCATGGTGAGCCGGGGCGTGGTGAGCAAAAGCGACGACAGCCAGGAGACACAGACGGTGGACGTCGCCCAGTGGGCCGGCGTGGAGCGCACCGCCGTCGAGGTGATGCAGCCGTTCGGCATAGCCTCGCGCGCGCCGGCAAACGGCCTGGTGCTGCTGCTGGCGGTGGGCGGCGATCAGGGCGACCTCGTGGCGCTGCCGGTGGGCGCGCCGGGCTCGCGCCTGGGCAATCTCGCCGAGGGCGAGGTCGCGCTTTACACCACGGACGGCAGCCGCGTGCTGATCCGCGCCGATGGCGCGATCGAGGTGACGTCGTCACAATCGGTCGACGTCAAGGTGCCGGGCAAGGCGCG
>NZ_JBAFWT010000109.1:0-2293 GCF_043195195.1 Roseixanthobacter psychrophilus | reverse complement strand
CGGCGCCGCGTTCGATGCGGATTACATTGCGGTTCAGACCAAGGGTCACCAGGACGCGGTGGGCCTGTTTGGCGGCTATGCGAAGGGCGGCGAAAACCCCACCCTCAAGGCATTTGCCAAAAAGACCCTGCCGATGATCGAGATGCACTTGCAGATGTGCTACGCGCTCGCCAAGACGAAGTCCTGAGCAAAGCACCGGGCGCGCTTCGCCCCGGTGCGTTCAGCTTGCGGATATGGCGGGCGGACATGGCGGGCTGCGCCCCCGTGCCCGCCCGCTGACTGCCTGCCTGCCGACCTGCTCACAAACAAACTCTTCCCGACCCTCCCCTTGCGGCAGATTTGTCACCCCAGCGTCATCGCTCACCGATAGGGAGCGAGGAAGCTGGCGGTGTGCAGGCCGCAGGGGGGCTGAACACAAATGGACCCGATCCTTCGCGTTGAGGATGTGCGCAAGTCGTTCGGCGCACACACCATTCTCAAGGGCGTGAGCTTTCAGATCGAGGAAGGCGACCTCGTCTCCATGATCGGCCCGTCGGGCTGTGGAAAATCCACCTTGCTGCGCTGCCTGAATGGCCTGGAATCCATGGATTCCGGCACCATCGAGGCCTGCGGTGTGCGCATGGAGCGCAAGCAGGGCGCGGGCACGCCCCTGAACGACATCGCCCACCGCTTGCGCAAGAACGTCGGCATGGTGTTTCAGAGCTTCAATCTGTTTCCCCACAAGACCCTGCAGCAGAACGTGATGATGGCGCCCATGGTGGTGAAGGGGGTGAGCCGCGACGAGGCGGCCGCCAATGCCGAGCGCCTGCTGAAGAAGGTGGGCCTGTTCGAGCAGATGGACCGCTACCCCATCAATCTCTCGGGCGGCCAGCAGCAGCGCGGCGCCATCGCCCGCGCGCTCGCCATGTCGCCCAAGATCATGCTGTACGACGAGCCCACCTCCGCGCTCGATCCCGGCCTCGTCGACGAGGTTCTGGACGTGATGAAGGAGCTGGACAACGAGGGCATGACGCAGATCATCGTCACCCACGAGATGCGCTTCGCGCGCGATGCTTCCGATTACATCATCTTCATGGACAAAGGCGAGATCATCGAGATCTCGGACGAAGATGAGATCTTCGAAAGTCCCAAGGACCCGCGCACGCGCCAGTTCCTGCACCGTTTCGTCTGACGGATCCGCACGCACCTTCGTCCTTCTCTCCCGCTTCGGGGATCGCCATGCGTCTTGTCCGCCTCGCCCTCTCGGCTCTGCTTATTGCGGTTTCCGCCTCCCTCGCGGTCGCGCAGACCGCCCCGGCCAATCCCGCCGGTGCCGGCCAGCGCACGCTCTCCTACGGGGGCGATAGCACCAGCGGCGCGCCCTACACCTTTAAGGATCCGGCCGATCCCAACCTGACCGTGGGCTTCGAAGTCGACATCATGAACGAACTTGCCGCCAAGCTCGGCCGCAAGCCGGTGTTCGTGCAAAACGACTGGAGCAACCTGATCCCCGGCCTTAACGCGGGGCTCTACGACGCGGTGATCAACGGCCTTGAGATCACGCCCGCCCATCAGGCGGCGGCGGATTTCTCCACGCCCTATTACACCACGTTCGGCCAGATCGTGATCCGGCGCGGCGATGCGCCGATCGACAATCTGGAAGGCCTGAAGGGCAAAAAGGTCGGAACGCTGAAGTCGAGCCAGATGGAATATGTGCTGCGCAATGCTGGCGGCATCGATCTGCGCACCTATGATGAAGAAATCGACGCTTATTCCGATCTCAAGCTGAAGCGCATCGATGCGACCGTGATGGATTTCCCGATCGCGGTCTATTACGCGCAGCCGGATCGCGAGCTTCAGTTCACCGGTCAGCCCATCGGCCGCATCGAGTACGGCATCGCGCTGAAGAAGGGCGCCCATCCCGAGTTGCTGGCCGAAATCAACACCGGCCTGTCGCAGATGGTGCAAGACGGCTCCCTGCGGGCCATTCTCGACCGCTGGGCTATTTGGACGCCGCTCATGGCGCAGATCACGGGCGATCAGCGGGCCATGCAGGCGCAGCCTTCGGCCTATGACCATTTCGTGCAGGCGACCCAGCCCCAGGGTTGGAAGATGCAGCTAGAGCGTTACATGCGCTTCCTGCCGCAGCTCGGCTGGGCGGCGGTGATGACGCTGGAAATCTCGATCCTGGCGATGATCATTGCGGTGGGCCTCGGCGCCGCGCTGGCGCTGTGCCGGGTCTATGGCGGCGTGCTGCTGGACCGGCTGGCGCAAGTCTATATCGAGGTGGTGCGCGGCACCCCGCTGCTGATCC
>NZ_JBAFWT010000108.1:0-2509 GCF_043195195.1 Roseixanthobacter psychrophilus | reverse complement strand
TTCGGAACCCTTCCCATGTCTCTGAACATCAAAAATCCGGCGACCGTCGCCCTTGCCGACGAGCTCGCCCGCCGCCAGGGCGTCACCAAGACTGCCGCCATTCACCAGGCCCTGAGCGAACGCCTGCACCGCATGGGCTATGGAGATACCGCTCAAGCACGTCTTCTCGGCGAGCTGCGTGCAATCCGCGAGCGGGTGGCGCGGTTACCTGAGCTCGACACCAGGAGTGACGAGGAGATCGTTGGCTTCGACGAGCACGGAATCCCAAACTGATGGTGATCGATACCTCTGCCATTGTTGCGATCCTGCGCAATGAGCCTGAAGCCGATGCGCTCGAGCGATTGATCGTCGGCGCCCCTGTTCGCCTCGTCCCCGCTACATGCGTGTTTGAGGCCCGAATGGTTCTGGTCAGCCGGCGCGGCGAGCACGCGCTCGCCGAGATCGACCTGTGGCTCACCAAAATTGGGGCCGACATCATTCCGGTCGACGCGGAGCTGGCGGACCTGGCAACGCAGGCCTGGCTTGCTCATGGTAAGGGGCGCCACCCGGCCGCCCTGAATTTCGCCGATTGCTTTTCCTATGCCCTGTCGAAGCGCTCCAACGAGCGCCTACTCTTTATCGGCAACGATTTTTCCAAAACCGACATCCTTGCGGCCTAACCATCCCACCTCACGCGCCTCCAAGGTCCCTGAAAGCGCCCCTTTTCCGCACAGAAGGCCGTAGGCGAGCGTTTTGACGTTAGATGACCCTTGGGTCCATCTGAAACCCACCGGCCGCCTTCACGGTCCTCTGACGCGATCGATAAAACACGCCTGCAAAGGTTCGTTTGCTCAAATCTGTATTGATTGTACAAAGGCCTGGACTCGCCCCCAAGACTCGCCCCCTGGAAACCCCATGGCCCGCCCCGTCCTCTCCCCTCCCCGGCCGGCCCGCCGCCTGATCGGCTATGCCCGGGTCTCGACCGACGAGCAGGCGACCGATGCGCAGGTCGACGAGCTCCGTGCGGCCGGCTGCCAGATCATCCGCCAGGAGCACGGCTCCGGGGCCTCGCGGGCCCGGCCGGTGCTGGCCAGGCTGATGCGCGAGATCGGGCCCAGTGACGTCCTGGTGGTGGTGCGGCTCGACCGCCTCGCCCGCTCGGTCAGCCACCTGCTCGCGGTGATCGAGGACCTGGAGGGACGTCAGGCCCACTTCCGCTCGCTGCGCGACCCGATCGACACCTCGACGCCACAAGGCATGTTCTCGCTGCAGGTGCTCGGCGCCGTCGCCCAGCTCGAGCGCGCCCTGATCGCCGAGCGCACCAAAGCCGGCATGAAGGCGGCCAAGGCGCGCGGCAAGCGCGCCGGCAATCCTGGCCTGCGCGAGCGCCGGCCAGAGGCCATCCGCGCCGCCGCGGCGGCACGCCAGAAGGTCTATGTGGGCGACCTGATCGCCTCGGCCTCGACCTGGCTGCCGATCGTGCGGCGCATGCGGCCGCAGCACAGCTGGGACGACGTGGTGCGGGTGCTGAACCATGGTGGCCAGACCTGGACCATCGAGAAGCTGCGGCGCGCCGTGCATCGGCTGGTGCAGGAGCGGATGGCGGAGGCGGAACTGCTCCAGCGCTCGCCCCGGCGCCCGCCCGAGGACCGGCTGATGACGCTGGTCGCCGGCATCGCCATCGCCGACCCGGATCTCAGCCTGCGCGACATCGCCGCCCAGCTCGAGCGGATGCGCGAGCGCACGCCCCGTGGCGGGCGGCAGTGGGCGGCCTCCTCGGTGAAGTCCCTGCTCGACCAGGCGCGCCGGCTGGGGCGCGTGGTGCCGCAGCCGCGGGACGATGCCTGAGATCGCAACGTGCCCGTTCCGCGCGCGCTGGCGCCGGCGACAAGCCCGCGGCTCCTGAGAGCCCCGCGCGCGCGGGGGAACCCGCGGGACTTCTGCGGCCCTGGTGGCGCTGTGCGCCGGTCCTTGGGCGGCGCCACGCCCTGCCGCCAACCGCACTGCCGACGGAGCCGGGGCATCGGCCCGAGGCCGCCGGGCCAGGGCCTTGTTGGAGAGGGTGTTGAGAGTTCGGCGCTGCGGGCGCGGATCCTGCCCCTGAGCGGCACGCCATTCCGCACGGGCCAGGATGGACCGGGCAAGCGCCAGATCGTCCCATCCGATCGGCCCGGGGTTTTCGCACACGAGGAAGCCGCCATCGGCGCGGGTCGCTCCTTCACCCGCGGGCGCGGCTCCTCGGTCCAGGCCACCATCTGGTCCAGTGTGAAGGCCGGGCGGCCCCTCATCGAGGAGCGGCCGAAGTCCAGCAACGCCACGACGCCCAGAAGCGTCACCATGCGCCAGCCGATCGGCGCCGTTGCCAGAGGCTCGGCGGGATCGACCCGCGCCTGTGCCGTCGGCGTCAGACGAAGATCCGGAACGACATCGGCCACGAATGGTGTGCGACGCCCGGTGCGCGGGCGAGGCGGCTTCCACAGCAGCCGAGCGACATGGATCATCCGATCCCGGACCGCAGACTGATCGTCGA
>NZ_JBAFWT010000107.1:0-2534 GCF_043195195.1 Roseixanthobacter psychrophilus | reverse complement strand
GGCCATGACGACTTCGCCAATCGGGACCGGCTTGTCGGCGTCCTGTCGCGCGAGCGCGCCAAGGACATGGCGAGCGATTATGAACCTGCCCGTGACTATGCCGAGCGGCGCGGCATCACCTTCCGCGAGCGCGTTGAGCAGGTTGTCGAGATCGTCCGCCAGGTTCCCGAAAAAGTGCGCGGCATCTTCGACGGGCTGCGCCTGCCCGCCGAGAGCGGACAAGGGCCGGAAAGGAAGGTGGAGGAAGACCCGGAGGCGGCGTTGCGCCGCGCCCGTGGCCGGGCGCTCGTCCGCCATGCCCGCGCCGTGGTCGCGATTTTCGCAGCGCAGGACAAGGGCGGCAGGGCCAGCCCCGATCAGATCAGGGAGTTGCAGGAGGCGCGCCAGCGGTTCGAGGAGGTGCGCCCCTACGGCTCGCACGACGCTGAAGCGGCCTACAAGAAGAACCCGGCGCTTGCGGCGGAGGCGGCATCCGGCGACGCCCGGCGCGCAATCCGCGCCCTGCAACTGGAAACCGAGCTGCGCGCCGATCCCGGCCTGCGCGCCGACCGTTTCGTGGAGCGCTGGCAAAATCTCCACAGGGCCAGCGACCAACGGTATGCGGCGGGCGACTATGCCGGTCACAGGGCCGCGCGGGCGGAGATGGGGAACATGGCGCACAGCCTGGAACGCGACCCGCAGATGGAATCCCTTCTGGCGGGCCGCAAACGCGAACTCGGCATCTCATTCGATTCGGGGATGGGCGTCGGCCGCGACCTCACCCTCACCTTCGGACTCGGTCGGGGGCGGGGTCTCGGACTGTAGAACCATCCTATTTTCCGCCGCCTCTTCGCCACAGCCCTACGACGCCTAACTATCTATTGCACAACAATAAATCCTTGCTTTTGCCTGTCCTGGCAGTCCCACAAACAGCCAGCAGGAGGCATCGCGGCCATGCGCCAGCCAGACCGTATCATCCGCCTGAACACCGTCCTCGACCGCACCGGCCTGTCGTGGTCCACCATCTATCGCAAGATTGCCGAGGGCACGTTCCCGCCCCAGATCAGGATCAGCGTCAACGGCGCGGGCTGGCGGGAATCCGACATCGACCGATGGGTCGCCAACCCCGTGGCGTGGCGGCCCGGAAGCTGGCGCGGCCTCGATGCCGTCTGATCGCGGCGCGCGCTCCCGCGCCCGGCGCGTCAGGCCGCCCACGGCATCCGAGCAGCTTGAGGCGCTGTTGGGCTATCCGTGGCCGTTCCCCGGCAGGCCGCCCAAGCACGACCTGTCCACATGGACCGTCATCGACGACTGGCCCCATCCTGTTCCGGTCACAGAGGCCGAGATCGAGGTGTTCGAGCAATGGTTCGGCGACATCTTCGATGAATTGTTCGGCTCATCCGATCCTTGATTATTCCGGCAATATGCCGTATATAACCAAGACAAGGAGATCGGCCATGCCCAGACCCGCAAGTGAAGTCGAAACCGCCCGCCTTGAGGCGCGCGTGCCCGTTAATGTCTATGAGCAGATGCAGCGCGCGGCCAGGCTGCGCGGCATGACGCTGACCGGGTATCTCATCGCTACGGCGGGAGAGGATGCTCGCCGCACGGTCGAGGAGGCCGACGTGCTACGTCTCGCCGCCGAGGATCAGGTGCGTTTCGCCAAGGCGTTGATTGATCCGCCCGCACCCAACGCCCGGCTGGCTCGCGCCGCGAAGCGCCATGCCGACCTGATCGCGCCCAGGTGAGCGCGAGGTTTGCGATAGAGGCGCTTTCCAAAGCGCACCAGCGCAAGGCGTTCTCGTGCGGCAATGAGCGGATCGACCGTTATTTCCACGAGGCCGTCACTCAGGACATCAAGCGTCGATACGCGACCTGCTTCGTCGCCCGGGACCTTGAGACCGACCGGGTAGCGGGCTTCTACACGCTCTCATCCAGCAATGTGCCACTCATGGCCGTGCCCGAGCCGTTGGCGAGCAGGCTACCGCGCTACCCGACCGTTCCGGCCGTGCTGATCGGCTGGCTTGGGCGCGATCAATCTTATTCGGGGCTTGGGCTGGGTGAAGCCTTGCTGTTCGACGCGATCAAGACCGTCGCCGAAGCCCCGATAGGCGCTCATGCCATTTTCGCCGACGCAATCGACGAGAAGGCCGCAGCCTTCTACGCGGCGTTCGGATTTACGGCGCTGATTGATCGACCGAACACCCTCTATCTGCCTGTCGGAACGGCGCAGCGCCTTTTGTCGGGAGAAACGCCATGACATCGAACGACAGCAAATCTTCTCCCGATGTGATGCTACGCGCCGCCCTCTACCTGCGCGTCTCGACGGCGCGACAGGCCGAGCATGATGTCTCCATTCCCGACCAGAAGCGGCAGGGCGAAGCCTATTGCGCCTCGCGCGGCTATCAGCTTGTCGAAACCTATGTGGAGCCAGGCGCGTCGGCGACCAATGACCGCCGCCCGGAGTTCCAGCGCATGATCGAGGCGGGGACCAGCAAGCCCGCGCCGTTCGACGTGGTAGTGGTTCATTCGTTCAGCCGGTTCTTCCGCGACCA
>NZ_JBAFWT010000106.1:0-2711 GCF_043195195.1 Roseixanthobacter psychrophilus | reverse complement strand
CGATCTCGGTTACACCGGCGTCGGCATGGTCGATGGCCGGATCGGCAGCAAGACCGTCGGCGCGCTCTCCAGCTTCCAGGCGGACAACGGCCTGACGGTCGACGGCCTTTACGGACCAGAGACCAAGTCCAAGCTGGCCGACCCGGATACGCCGCGCCGCGAGATCGGCCTGCAGCGCGCCACCGCCACCGCCGCCGACCTGCGCGCGGCCGGCTCCGGTACCGTTAAGACCGCCGATCAGATTTCCTTCGGGGCCAAGGCCCTCGTCGCGCTCGGCCTCGGCGGTGTGGGCCAGCAGACCGGCGTGCTCGATGGTGCGAAACAGGCGCTCGATACCGCGAGCGCCGTGCGCCCGCTGGTGGACAGCGCCGCCGGCCTGCTGTCCTGGGCATCGGCCAATTGGTCCATGCTCGCCGTGCTCGCCGGCGGCGCCGGCATCTATCTCGGCGGCAAGATCGTCGCCCGCCGGGTCGAGCAGTTCCGGGCCGACCGCAATGTCTAGTCCGGCGCCCAACCTCCCCACCATCCGGCTCGACATCGGCGCCGCCATGGCCCTGCTGCGCGCGGGCCGAACCATCACGCGCGATGCGTGGGACCAGACCGGCAACGATCCGCGGCGCCTGAGCGATCCGCGCTACCTGTTCTTCGTGCCCGGACCTCAGCCGCATATCGGCGCCATCTGGTGGCGTCTGCTGCCGCGCCACAGCGGACACTGGACGCCGAGCCAGGACGATCTGCTCGCCACCGACTGGCGCGCCCTGCCGCCCTCCGAGGTGGTCTGATGCTCGCCGGGATTTTCGCCTTCCTGCTGCGTCTCCTTTCTGGCGGCCTGCTGGACAAGGTGCTCGGCGCGCTGCGCGCCCGCGCCGACACCGAGCTGGCGCACGAGCGCCTGCGCACCGACATCACCATCAGCGCCGTGCAGGCGGAGGTGGAGAGCCGCCGCGTCGCCGGCGACATCGTCATCGCTGAACAGGGCTGGTGGGTGACGGCGATCATCCGCCCGCTGTTCGTGTACCCGCTTTTGGCCTGGTGGTGGCTGGTCATCCTCGATTCGATTTTCTTGTTTCGCTGGAACATCGCCGCCCTGCCGAAGCCGCTGGACGAATGGGCCGGCTGGATCGTCGCCGCCTATTTCGTCACCCGGCCATTCGAGAAGATCGCCGAAGGCCTGATGCGGAGGCGCTCTTGAGCGACGTCATCGACATCGCCCAGCAGGTGGAAGAGCGCGTGCGCCGCGCCGAGATCGCCAGTGTCCGCGCCCGCACCGAGGGCGAGGGCACGGAGGCGTGCGAGGCCTGCGGCGCCGAGATCGAGCCGGCGCGTCGGCGTGCCGCTCCCTGGGCGACGCGCTGCCTCGCCTGCCAATCCATCGCCGAGCGGCGGCAGAGGGGGCTGTGATGGCCGGCGAATTCATTCAGGGCATCAAGGATTGGGTCTGGATCATGGGCGCCATCGCGCCTCTGCTCGTGGGCGTCGGCATGCTGTACCTGCGCCAGAGTTTTCCCACCAAAACCGAGCATGCGGAACAGACCAAGGCGCTCAAGGACGCGGTGGCCGACCTGTCGACAAAAGTCGAGCAGCGCCGCAGCGACACCGACTCACGTCTGTCCCGCCTCGAAATGGTCACCGAGAAGCTGCCCAGCCGGCTGGACATCGAGCAGCTCGGCTTGCGCCTCGGCGCGGTCGAACGCTCCACGGCCGTCACGGCCGAATCGACGCGGGGCATGGAGAAGATGCTCGGCAGCGTCATGCACACGGCCAACATGCTTCTGGAAAATCAATTACGTGAGGAGCGCGGACGATGAGCTTCGCGGAAAACATTGCGAGGGATCGCCGGCGCGCGATTCTTGAGCACTTGGCCGTCACCGAGGGCCTCGGCCTGGGGGCCGGTGTGCTGACCACCCTGATCGCCGAGGGGCGGCACGGCATCTATCGCGACGTGATCGAGGCGGATCTCGCCTACCTCGCGCAGCACAATCTGCTGACGGTCGAGGAGCTGCCCTCGGCGCTCGGCCCGCAGAAATGGGCCACCCTGACGGGGCTTGGCCTGGACGTCGCCGGCGGCCGCACGCACCCGCACGTCGCCCCTAAGCTGCCGAGCTATTGAGATGGCCCGGCGCTCGTCCGTCGATGCCCTGCCCAAGGACGTGCAGGACTGGATCATGCGGCTGCGCGACCAGGGCGCGACCTATGATCAGATCGTCACCAAGCTGCGCGAGCTGGATACGCTCGCGGTGCCGATCCCTTCGCGCTCCGCGCTTCATCGTCATATCCAGGACGCCGAAAAGGCGAAGGAGATGGTGGACCGGCAGCGCCTGGTGGCCGAGGCCATGGTCAAGGAGCTGGGCGAGGTGGACGACAGCCGCGTCGTGCGCGGCAACATCGTCATGCTGCACGCCATTCTCACCCGTTTTCAGGTGGCGGCCATGGAAGCTGCCTCCGGCGGCGACGGCGCGGTCGATCTGACCACCGGCGAAATCATGCAGCTTGCCAAAGCCCTGGACCACCTGGGCAAGGCCGCGAAGGATGATGTGGCGCGCACGCTCGCCGTGGAGAAGCGGGCGCAGGAAAAGGTTCTGAAGGCGACGGAGGCGGCCTTGTCGAAGGCCGGTGCCGGCGGCGCCTCCATTGATGGCGCCGAGGTACTGCGGAAGATCCGCGAAGACATTTACGGGATCTACGAATGACACCGGCGGTCCCGCTCTATG
>NZ_JBAFWT010000105.1:0-2733 GCF_043195195.1 Roseixanthobacter psychrophilus | reverse complement strand
CGAGCGTGTTCATGCGCTTCCGCGGCGCCAGCGCGATTCCGAACTGAGCGCACAGGCATGGACAAACAATCGGGGAGCATTCGGAAGGCAGGCCGGCTAACCAGCATGGTCCTGATCGCACGCCCTGCACCGGGCTATTCCGTCATCCGGAGAGCCTGTTGCCGAATGGCCTCAGGCTTCGGTTTGAAGCGACCTGCTAACGGTTGGCCGACATGCGGCCGGCGATATGCAACAATCGACGAGCCAAACGCTGGTCTGGAAGCGTACTGCCGCCGAGTTCGCCAGCCAGCCAACCATTCTCCTTGCCTTCGGGTACGGCCATGCCCATCGGTGACGCCCTCGTGATTCGGCGTCACGAACAGAATCACAAATGATTCAAGGGCTTCAAGCTACATTCCCGCACGATCGCTCTTGTGGGTAATTGAAAGCCCGCGACGACGCTTACGATCTGAAAAGCCGGCGGCCGCAAAGGCATGTCCAAAAGCCGCTCAAACCCCCCGCCAGCCAGACCGGAATGGGCCGCCATGAATTAAAGAGGCTAGCTGGCCGAGCCGCCTCGAAGCCTCGATGCAACGCATCTGCGGGACCGGATTGACTCGTCCGCCTCCATTCGTCAATCGCAGGCTGAGGAGCTGAGAAGAGGCAGAAACATTAAGGGCTTCTTCTCAGCCGTCCTGGGTGAAGTTCGATCGGTCGATTGATGCGCAGCGCTGCCATTAATGCTATGATTGAATATCTGTTATGTCAGGGGGCAAGCCTATGGAGCCGCAAGAAATTCAAGACATAGGCCTGACGCTGACGGAACTCGCTCGTCCGGGCATCACTCCCAAGCAGCTCTTCGACAGCGTTAAGGCGCGCCACCCTAAAGCGAAGCGCAAGGATATCACGCGCGCAGCCCTCGCGATGATGATCGAGTCGGCGCAAACGAAGCCCTCCGTCGC
The DNA here is from genome assembly GCF_043195195.1 of Roseixanthobacter psychrophilus. Taxonomy (NCBI): domain Bacteria; kingdom Pseudomonadati; phylum Pseudomonadota; class Alphaproteobacteria; order Hyphomicrobiales; family Xanthobacteraceae; genus Roseixanthobacter; species Roseixanthobacter psychrophilus. The sequence goes on along the minus strand of NZ_JBAFWT010000105.1, from coordinate 1,792 downwards.
ACTGCTGCTGCAAGACTTCGCCTTGTCACAGCGCGCCGTCGCCGAAGAGGAATAGTGAGGTGGTCCCCGAAACCCGGACAGGGAGCTAAGCTTGGTTCGGCCTGACGGAAGGACGAGCCCGATGACCGGGAAGAGGAAGCGATATTCAGCGGAGTTCAAGGCGAAGGTGGCCCTTGAGGCGCTCCGCGGGGAGCAGACGGTAGCGCATCTGGCCGCCAAGTACGGCGTCCACCAGACTATGATCAACGCCTGGAAGAAGCAGGCCGTCGAGGGAATGGCCACGGTGTTTTCCGGCAAGGCGGAAGCGGCCGATGCCGTCCGCGAGAGCGAGATCGACCAGCTCCATGCCAAGATCGGCCAATTGGTGGTGGAACGGGATTTTTTGCGTCGGGCCTCCGGGCGCTGAGCGTGGGGGCGAGACGCGAGATGATCGAACCGGATCACCCTCAACTGCCGATCAAGCGCCAATGCGCCCTGGTCGGCATCAGCCGGTCAGCGTTCTACGGCGGCCCGCGGACCGAAAGCCTCGAGACCTTTGCCGTCATGCGGGCGATCGACGGCCAGTTCCTCGAGACGCCCTGGTACGGCTCGCGGCAGATGGTTCGTCATCTGCGCCGGCAGGGACATGAGGTCGGACGCAAGCGCGTGCGGCGCCTCATGGCCCGCATGGGGCTGGCCGCCATCTACCAGCGGCCGAAGACCCCAGTGCGGCACCCGCAGCACCGCGTCTTCCCCTATCTCCTGCGGAACATGGCGATCGACGAGCCTGACCAGGTCTGGTGCGCCGACATCACCTACATCCCGATGCGGCGCGGGTTCCTGTACCTGGTCGCCATCATGGACTGGCACAGCCGCAGGGTTCTGTCCTGGCGGCTGTCCAACACCATGGAGGCCGACTTCTGCATCGAGGCGCTGGAGGAGGCCTTGTCCCGGTTCGGGCGGCCGGGCATCTTCAACACCGACCAAGGCAGCCAGTTCACCAGCCTGCGGTTCACCCAGGTGCTGCTGGACGCCGGCGTACGGCTTTCCATGGATGGCCGCGGCCGGTGGATGGACAACGTGTTCATCGAGCGCCTCTGGCGGTCGCTGAAATACGAGTGCATCTACCTCAACGCCTTCGAGACCGGTTCCGAGACGCGGGCCGGGATCGGCCGATGGATCACCTACTACAATCGCACGAGGCCCCACTCGGCTCTCGGCGGCAGAACGCCGGAGGAGGTCCACATGGCCTGCGACGGCATCAACATGGCGGCGTGAAAAACACCAGAACCAAGCTTAGCGAAGCCGCCAAACTGTCCGCCAATGCGGGACCACCTCACTCCATCTGGTCGATGAGGCGCATCGTGCGCTCCGAGCGCTGGCCATAGAGCTCGCGCTTGAGCTTCTCGATCATCAGCTTGAGATGGGCGATCGTCGCCTCGGTCGATGACGCTGCAGCCTTCGCGGCGAGGACCTGGGCTTGCGCCTCGATCCGCGCCTGGCGCTCCGCCAGGATCATCGCATGCGCCGCCGCCAAGTCGGTCGGCAGGGTCGGCGGCACGGGCGATTCAGCGGGCGCGTTCACAAGGAGAGGGAATCACATCCGCCAGCAAAAACAAGGCTCGAAGCTCTATCCGATCGCCGTCGGACGCCAGGTCTCCACCGGATTGCGCCAGTCGATGCCAGAGAGCAGGTAACCCATCTGCGCGGGCGTGATCGCGACGACGCCGTCGGCGGGCGACGGCCACAGGAAGCGGCCCTTCTCCAGGCGACGCACGTAGAGGCTCGCCGCCTGCCCGTCGTGCCAGATGAT
>NZ_JBAFWT010000104.1:0-2848 GCF_043195195.1 Roseixanthobacter psychrophilus | reverse complement strand
CTTATCTCTCAGTCCTTCGGTGGCGCCGTGTCAGGCTGCAAAAAGGCCGCCGTGGGATAGGGGGTTTCGAACAAGTTCGCAAGAGCCGCCATGCGCCCGAAGCGCACAGGCGGCATGCGTGGCGCTCCGACGCGCCATCCGGTCCGGCCCCACGGCCCGTCCATCAGCTCGAGGCCTGAACAGCCCGAAGTCCCAAGTCGTCGGCGTCCCTGATTGGAGCGGGTGAAGGGAATCGAACCCTCGTCATCAGCTTGGAAGGCTGTTGCTCTACCATTGAGCTACACCCGCGTACCGCGCAAGCGCGGCGGACCATGTCGGACGGCGCGGGAAGCGGCGGCGTTTGCTCACTGCGACCAGTTGTTCCAATCGTCGGAACAGACCGTCAGTGCCTCGCCGATGCCCATTCCCGCATGCCCGTTCATGGCGCCGCGCAGCCATAACATAGGAGATTCCACCGCAAAAGCCCCATCTGGATCAATGCACAGGCCGGGTAGACCTGAAGATGACCCATGGGAAAGAAAAACCGGCGAAACCGATGCTGAAGAAAGTGATGCATGGGCGAGGGCCGCGATGCCCTCTCTTGCCGGTATCGCCACAACGCGCGCACCGGTGTGCGACGACGGGTGGTGGAGGGGGTTGGATTTGAACCAACGTAGGCAGAGCCAACGGATTTACAGTCCGTCCCCTTTAACCACTCGGGCACCCCTCCACATCGACGCCCGTCGTCTCGTCCCCCGACTGCAAATTTTCAGCCGAGGTTTCAAGCGCTGACCCGCGCCGGAAGCCCGGCGGGACCCTCTATGCACACCCGAAGCAATGCGCCGGGACCGCAAGGATCGGCTTTATGTGAGGGGCTCCGGCACAAGTCAACCGGAAATGAGGCCTCATCCACGACCCCCGATCCTCGCGCCGGCAGCACAGGCCGGCGCCCGGCTATGGGATGAAGGAGGGCTTTCGCGCCGCATCGCGAAAGCTGCGATATAGATAAGGCATGCTTGAATCGGCATCCCCGGGGACAGGCGTCCCTGGTCCAGCCGGTCCCGCCGAGGGTTTCCATGATCCTGCACAGGTTTCTCAAGGCCACCCGCCGCCGCCCCGAGCGGCCAGCCCTGCTGCCCGCGGCCCTGCTGGGTCTCGCGCTCGGTTGCGCCCCTACCGGCAGCGGCGCGGCGACGCTGACCGTGCTGACTGCCGGAGCGTTCAAGCCGGTGGTGCTGGCGCTGAAAGACGATTTCGAATCGGCCGGCGGCCGCAGCCTGCTTGTGGACAACGACACGGCCGGCGCGCTTGTGCGCCGCATCGCCGGGGGTGAGCGCTTCGACATCGTGATCCTGCCCCCCGGCGCGCTCGACACCCTCGCCAAGGCCGGCCGCATCGCTGGGCCGATGACCGAGGTGGCACGGGTGGGCATCGCGGTCGCGGTCGCGGCCGGCGCGCCGAAACCCGATATTTCCACCGTCGCGGCGCTCCGCCAGACGCTGCTCGATGCGCGCGCGGTGGCCTTCATCGACCCCGCCTCGGGCGGATCGAGTGGCGCCTATCTGGTGCAGATGTTCGAACGGCTCGGCATCGCCGATGCGGTCAGGAAGAAGAGCGTCCTGGTGCCCGGCGGACTGGTGGCGCGCCGCCTCGTGTCCGGCGAGGCCGACCTCGCCCTGCACCAGACCAGCGAGATCCTGGCGGTGAAGGGCGCGGAACTGGTGGGACCGCTGCCGGCCGAGGTGCAGAACGAAACCGCCTATTCCGCCGCCGTTGCCGTGGACACCTCTCATCGCGCCGAGGCGCAGGCCTTCATCGACCTTCTGGCCGGCCCGAAGGCGGCCGAGGTGCGCGCGGAAAAGGGCATGCTGCCGCCGCGCCCCTGAACCTTCGGCGGCACGGCGCGCGGGACTGCGTGTTTGGCTCTTGCGCGCGCCGGCCGGCTCTGACATCGCTGTGCCATGTCTGATCGGCCAAGCCGCCCCCCGTCCCGCCCCGGCGCCCGCCCTGCCTTCGACAAGGCGGGCAAGCGCCCGTTTCCGCCCCGTCGTCCGCGCAGCGGCGGCCCGCCGCCCAAATGGGAAGGCGATGACGACGTCGCCCTGCTCTACGGCTGGCACACGGTGACGGAGGCCCTGGCCAATCCCAAGCGGCGCTTCCGCAAGATCCTCGCCACCGAAAACGCCATAAACCGCCTCGCCGAAGAGGGCTTCAAGCTGCCCATCGCGCCCGAAATGGTGCGGCCCGGCGACATTGACAAGCTGCTCGGCCCGGACGCCGTGCACCAGGGCCTGCTGGTCCACAGCGACCACCTGCCCTCCCCCGCGCTGCGGCAGGCCGCCAGGCATGACCTTGTGCTGGTGCTCGACCAGATCACCGACCCGCACAATGTGGGCGCCATCGTGCGCTCAGCGGCGGCGTTCGCCGTGGGCGCCATCATCACTACCGCCCGCCATAGCCCGCCGGCCACCGGCGTGCTGGCGAAGAGCGCCTCCGGCGGGCTTGAGCATGTGCCGTTCTGCCTCGTCACTAATCTTGCCCGTGCGCTCACCGAACTGAAGAGCGAGGGCATGCTGGTGGTCGGTCTCGACAGCGAAGGCGCGGCCGACCTTGAAGACACGCCCCTGCGAGCGCCGCTCGCCCTGGTGCTCGGCGCCGAAGGCAAGGGGCTACGCCAGCTCACGCGCGAAACCTGCGACGTGCTGGCCCGGATCGACCTGCCCGGGGCCATCAAGAGCCTGAATGTCTCCAATGCCGCCGCGCTTTCGCTCGGTATCGCGCGCCGCGCCCTTAAGAAAGCCGGCTGAGCTTTTCTTCGGCTGCGCCGCCCTATTGGGTTGCAGCGCAGCATTTTTCGCCCTGCATCTAA
>NZ_JBAFWT010000103.1:0-2940 GCF_043195195.1 Roseixanthobacter psychrophilus | reverse complement strand
GTTATGCAGATATCCGCATAATCACGAACATGACCCGGACTCCCTGATGCTCAGCGAGACTCTGATCCACTGGATCGACATAAGCCAAATCCTCGCAAAGGCTGACCTCCAGCGAGTCGAATTTGCGGCCTTTGAGCAGCGGCAATTCCCTTCGAAGCTCGGCCATGAGCCTCTCCGCAACCGAGCCGTCGAGATCGGCATAGTCGTGCCGCGAGTAATAATGCCGGCCGTACCGTCGCCAGTGCTCTCTCATCGTCGCCTCCACGGACTGCTGCCGGGCCGCCAGAATGTTCAGCCAGAAAAGCACCGCCCACACGCCGTCCTTTTCCCTGAGGTGATCGGAGCCCGTCCCGAAGCTCTCCTCGCCGCACAGCGAGACCAGTCCGGCGTCCAGGAGGTTGCCGAAATACTTCCAGCCGGTCGGCGTCTCGTAGCAGGAAATGCCGAGATCAGCCGCCACTTGATCGACCGCACGGCTGGTCGGCATGGAGCGGGCGACACCGACCAGCCCCTTCGCGTAGCCGGGCGCAATATGTGCATTGGCCGCGAGCGCCGCTAGGCTGTCGCTCGGGGTGACGAAGAAGCCGGGGCCCAGGAGCATGTTGCGGTCGCCATCCCCGTCCGAGGCGGCCCCGAAGTCTGGCGCGTCGGGACCGTTCATCGCGCTCACGAGCTCGCGCGCATGGACGAGATTCGGATCGGGAGCGAGACCACCGAAGTCGGGCAACGGATCGCCGTTGACCACCGTGCCGGCCGGCGCGCCGAGCCTCCTCTCGAAGATTTCTGTCGCGTACGGACCGGTGACCGCATGTATCGCATCGAACCGCATGGCGAACCGCCCCGAAGACAACAGCTCTGAAATCCGGTCGAAGTCGAAGAGGCTTTCCATCAATCGGGCATAATCCGCGACGGGGTCGATGACCTCCACGGTCATGGTCCCGAGTTTCGACCGGCCGACATGGTCGATATCCACGTCGCCGCTTGGGAGGATGCGGTAACGCGCGATCTTACGGCTCAGGGCGTAGATCGATTCGGTGACGTTCTCAGGGGCGGGACCGCCGTTCGTGACATTCAACTTGACGCCGAAGTCGCCTTTCGGTCCGCCGGGGTTGTGGCTCGCCGACAGCACGATGCCACCGGCCGCGCCATGCTTTCGGATGATACACGAGACGGCCGGCGTCGAAAGCAGACCGCCCCGGCCGACCAGAACCCGCCCGAAACCGTTGGCGGCCGCCATCCGAAGGATGGTCTGGACGGCTTCGCGGTTGTGGAAACGGCCATCGCCGCCGAGAACCAGCGTGCTTCCCTGACGACCCTCGACACTGTCGAAGATCGACTGGACGAAGTTCTCCAGGTAGTGCGGCCGTTGAAAGACCGACACCTGCTTGCGCAGACCGGAGGTCCCGGGCCGCTGATCGTCAAATGGTATGGTTTTGATCTCCACGCCGGGCTCATCCCGCGGCGCGCCGCCCTCCATATCGCGTCTTCGCCCCATCGCTCAACAGATCCGAGGCAGCTGTTCGCCGCTCAGCATGTCGATGATCCGCGCCACCCCCAACGCGCCCCGGCAGGAGACCTCTCCGGCCCCCGGACTATCGCGCACCTCGCCGATCGCAACCGAGCCGGCCGCCGTCTCGAAGCGCCGGAGAACGTCGAGCGAGCGCTCGACGTCTTTGCGCGCGACGAAAGCCACAAAGCGTCCCTCATTCGCGACATGGAGCGGATCGAGACCGAGGAGATCGCAGACCGCTCTCACGTCCAGGCGCACCGGAACGGCCGCCTCCTCGATCCCGATCGTCAGGCGCGCGGTTTCGGCGATTTCGACCAGGGCGCTGGCGAGGCCACCGCGTGTGAGGTCGCGCAGGCAATGCACTTCGATGCCGGCCTCGATCAACGCGAGCACGGGTGTGGCGACAGCAGCGCAGTCGCTCTCGATCACGGTCTCGAACCCGAAGCCCTCGCGCGCCGCCATGACCGCCATTCCATGCCGTCCAATATCGCCGCTGAGGATCACCGCGTCGCCCGGACGCACGCTCGCTGGCCTGATCTGTGACGGCGCGAGGATTCGGCCGAGACCCGTGGTATTGATGAACATACCGTCCGCCTTGCCGCGATCGACGACCTTGGTGTCGCCGGTCACCAGCCGCACGCCGGCAGTTGTCGCGGCACCGCGCATCGAGGCGAGGACGCGGCGCAGGATGTCGAGCGGCAGGCCTTCTTCCAGGATGAGCCCGACGCTGAGATAGAGCGGCCGGGCACCGCACATGGCAAGGTCGTTGACCGTCCCGTTCACCGCTAACGTGCCAATGTCGCCGCCGGGAAAGACGAGCGGCCGGACGACGTAAGAATCCGTCGTAAAGGCCACCGGTCCGTCCAGGTCCAGGGTCGCGCCGTCATGGCGGCGTTCGAGCTCCGCATCGTCGAATGCCGGCCGAACGACGGAATCGATCAGCCGTGTTCATTTTCCGCTTCAATCGGCGCTTCTACCCCTTCAACGCTTTCCGTTCGCTGCTCGGGATCGCCGGCGAAGTCGACGCGCCGACATTCGACGCGCTTTATTCAGGAGAGTGGAGACACCCTACATCTAGTAGGTGTATGCCTTAACCGGATAGGCACGATCCATTCGCCAGTGACGGTGATCCACTCGCCGGCCGAGATTATTGCGGCGTGGCCGACGACGGTGAGGACGTCCCGGTGGCCGCGCGCCTTGATCCGCAGGACGCAGAACCCGTTCTCGGTATTGTGGAAGGTAACGCGCTCGATCAAGCCCGCCAGAACTTCCGGAGACTGTCGATCGGGCTCGGGTTTCATGAATGGGGGCCCCGTCTTGCGGCGCGCCAATCCCACGGCATCTCGAAGGGGCCGGACCAGATGTTCTTCCCCGCGGTTCGTGCCCTGTCTTCTTCGGCAATGTAGTCGAGCGAATAGCGCCTGAAGGCC
>NZ_JBAFWT010000102.1:0-2981 GCF_043195195.1 Roseixanthobacter psychrophilus | reverse complement strand
GCGAGCTGGCGCACCCACGGTCGGACGATGGCAGCCGTCGCTTTCCAGAGCGGAACGCTGCGCCGCTTCCGCCCTTTGCCATTGAGGTGCGCCACCGGCGACACATCGAGAACGACGTCACCAATCCGCAGGTTGATGACCTCCGACACCCGCGCGCCCGTATTATAGAGGACGGCGAATAGCACCTGGTCGCGCCGCCCGGCCCAGCTATGCCGGTCCGGTGCCGCAATGATCGCGTCCATCTCCGGCCTGGTTAGGAATCCGAGCACGGCCTTGTCGTGACGTTTTTGCGGGATGGCCAAGCTATGCTCGATGGTGGCCAGCGCCGTCAGATCCTGGTGCGCGGCATACTTCAGGAACGAACGGATCGCCGATAGGCGGGCGTTGCGGCTTCGCACGCTGTTGCCGCGATCCCGCTCGAGATGATCGAGGAATCGGAGGATCAGCGCCGCGTCAAGGTCGCCGAGCTCGAGATCCGTGGGCATTTTGCCGGTTGTCTTTTGGGCGAAGGCGAGCAGCAGCCGGAATGTGTCGCGGTAGGCCGCGACCGTGCACGGGCTAACAGCACGTTGTTGCCGCAGATAATCGACGAAGAAGTGCTGTAGCAGCGCCGGAAACGACGGGTGCAGGCTCGGATCAGCCATGACGAACCTCCCCGACCTTCGCGCCGAACGCCTCAAAGCGATCGCCAGCGATCGCCATCAGTTCCGGCACTGCCTGCAGATACCAATAGGTGTCACCGACGTTGACGTGCCCCACATAGGTCGAGAGCGCCATCATGGCATTGCCGAGGTTGTCGCCATTCTCCTGCCACAGCATCAGACGGCGGCAGATGAAGGTGTGGCGCAGATCGTGGATTCGTATTTGCCGATGGCCGCCGCGAGCGGCAATGCCAAGCTCGGCCGAGATCCCGACGAAAACCCTCCTGACGCTTTGATAATGAAGCGCACCGCCGGTCTTCTCGGACAGGAAAAATGGCGCGACTGCATCGGTCGCGCCGTATCTGGCCCGTATGCGAAAATAGGCGCGCAAAGCCTCGGCCGTAGTTGAATGCAGAGGGACAAGCCGGGTCCGCTGGAACTTCGAGTGGCGGACAGTGATCTGTTCCTGCTCGTCGTCGATGTCGCCGCAGCACAGGCGCAGCGCTTCGGAAATCCGCAGTCCCGTGGTCGCCAACAAGCCGAAAAGCGTCGTGAAAGTCGCCGGGGTCAGGCCGCCTGTTCGCGACAGCCGCCCTGCGGCGGCGATCAGTGCTTCGACCTCCGCTGGCGTGTAGATGTGCGGGGGGATCCGGCGATGCGAGCGGCCGAAGGGGGATCCTTCCGGGAACGCGGTGACGGGATCGCGGTCCGCCAGGAAACGCGCGAATGGCCGCAGCACATTGACGCGCCCCGCCCAGGTGAAGGGGTCGGGGTGCTGTGCTTTCTCCCGTGCCCACCGCAGCACGACGGCGGCGGTCAGCGGCCCCATATGGCCGGTCGCGTCGGCGAAGCGGGCAAAGGCCAACGTGAGGCTGCCCGATCGGTCCAACTTGAAACCGAGGGAACGACGCTCGGCGAGGTAGGCTTCCGCCAACGCCAGCATGATGTGCGGGCCGCTCATGCCACGTCCCCCGGCCAAGGGAGCGCCACCGCCGAGAGGCGTGTGACGTCGACGCGCGTGTACGTGGCCGAGGTCACGATGCTGCGGTGGCGCAGAACGTCGGCGATCTGCTTCATCGGCGTTCCGGCGTTAATCAACCGGCTCGCTAACGTGTGTCGCAGGACGTGGACGCGGGTGCGATCCCAGCCAAGCCGCCGATAGGCGGCGTGAAGGGCTTTCTGAACGACACGCCGGCCGACCGGCTCGCCGAGGGGAGCGACATGGCGCACGAAGACCGCGCGGCAAGTGGTCTTCGGCCGCTCGTGCATGAGGTAGTCCGCTATGGCCGCGCCGGTTGTAGTAAGCAGCGGCAGCACGTCGGCTCGTCGTGCTTTACCGGCGGCGATCGTGACCGTTCCGGCCTGCCAGTCGATGTCGTCGAGGCTCAGCTTGACGACCTCGCTGCTTCTCAGGCCCAAGTCTGTCAGGCAGCGGACGATGGCATAGCCGCGGCGGCGAGACGGACAGGGAGCATCGAACGCTCCGAAGAGCTGCTCCAACTCGTCGGGCGAGAGCCCTATCGGCAGCGTGGCATCTCGCCAACATGCCGGGCGCGGTACAACGCGTAGCAGGTGGGCAACGTCGTCACCCAGCAACTCGCGATACCGAAAGTAGCACCGGACGGCGCCACCCATGACGCGGATCGTGCTCGGACTCCAATCGAGTTCGCCCAGGACAAAGCGACGGATCGCGGCGGGAGTGATCAGTGCAACTTCGATCGGTCGGCAGCCGAATTGCGCCTTCAGCAAGCGCCGGATGATCCGGATGCGATGATCGCGTGTGCCTTCGGACAGTCCCCAGACCTCCGTCATCTTCGTGTCGAAATGCGCAAGCTCTCGCGTGATCTCGTCGCCGGCCGGAGGGGTGACGATGCCCTGAGTGCGTAACAGGCGGACCAGATGGTTGAGCGCCGCTCTGTTCTCGATCAGGCCGAGCGGCACCGGGCGCTGGCAGTCACAACGAGGCAAATGGCACGACAGGAATCGGGCAATCACAGCTTCGCTGATGTTCGTCGCCGCGTAGCCCTCAGCCCGAAGCCACTGCCCGAAGTGGACGATGCTCGCCAAGTAGCGGCGCTGCTTCGACCTGTATCGAGCCACCTCGAAATACTCGCTGTAGCTCCGAAGGAAGGGCGCAAGCACGTTGGCAGGGTCGGCTGTGCGCAACTGAAGCCGGGAAGGTGTGGGCATCACTCTGATCTCCGTTTGTTGGGAGGTCGAGTTGAAGCGCAGTATTATGTGCAGATCAAAAGAACGTGCGCGGGATGAGTGCCCGGCGCACATTCTATCGACGAGAGCCAGCGGACTTCAGCTCTCCATAATCTCGAACGGGTCATAATC
>NZ_JBAFWT010000101.1:0-3130 GCF_043195195.1 Roseixanthobacter psychrophilus | reverse complement strand
GTGAGCGTCACGAGCGGGGCATCTTGCGGGTGTGCTTTGCGCGGTGGAGATTTGCCGCCTGATTTGCGAGGAGCGCGGGCGGATGGATTGGGATGAGGTTGATGCCAGTCATCATGACAGGCATGAAGGCAGTGATTATCGTCGCATCGAGGTGATCACCGGCCGCCGGAAGCGGCATAGCTGGACGCCGGCGGAGAAGGCGCGGATCGTTGCGGAAACGGCGGAGCCGGGCGCCAATGTTTCGGCCGTCGCGCGGGGTTGGGGCGTGAGTCGTGGCCTTCTTACGGTCTGGCGGCGGCAAGCGGGGCTGGTGAAGTCCGACGCCGCGGTGAAGACAGCGCCGGCGGCGCATTTTGTGCCGATCACGATCGCAGGCGAGGATCGGCAGCATGGCCATGACAGCGGGCGGCGGAAAGAAGCTGCCGATCCTGCGATATCGGAATTGACGGCGGCGCCGGCCGGGCGGATCGAACTGGAGGTCGACGGAAGCCGGCTCGTCCTGACGGGCTCTGTCGATGCGGGCCTGGCGGTTGCCATTGTGGGCGCCTTGCGAGCGGCGCGGTGATTGCACTTGCCGGAGACATGAAGGTGGTGGTGGCGACGCAGCCCGTCGACTTCCGCCGCGGCATCAACGGCCTTGTGGCTCTGGTCGCCTCGGCGCTTGCGGCCGACCCCTATTGCGGCGATATCTTTGTCTTCCGCCCCAAGCGCGGCGACAGGCTGCGGCTTTTGTTTTGGGACGGGTCAGGCATGGTACTGGTCTCCAAATGGCTCGAATCCGGCCGCTTCACCTGGCCGCCGGTTCGCGATGGTTCGATCCGGCTGACGCGCGAGGAGTTCAGCCTTCTGGTCGCCGGCCTCGACTGGACACGAGTGGTGAAAAGACCGGTCAAGAGGCCGATCCGAGCGGCATGAAATGACTGGATTTGCTTGAAGATTCTGGGCAGCATGGTAGGGTTGATCATGTCGCTCCGCCCCGATTCACTGCCCTCCGATCCTGCCGAACTGAAGGCGATTGTTATCGACCTTCTGGCCGAGAATGCGGAGTTGCGCGTCTATGCCGATCTCCTTCGGCAGATGATCTTCGGGACGAAATCGGAAAAGCTCGCCGTGCTCGACCCGACGCAGATCGCGCTTGATCTCGGCGACCTCTGCGAGGTGCCGGTAGCGGCCAATGACGATGCTGACGACGAGGATCGCCCGCGGCGCAAGCGTCGACCGGCATCGCGCAATATGGGTGCCCTGCCCAAGCATCTGCTGCGCTGCGAGGAAGTGATCGAGCCGGACAGCACGATCTGCTCCTGTTGCGGCCTTCCCCTTCATCGCATCGGTGAGGATGTCAGCGAGGCCCTCGATATCGTTCCGGCACTTCTTCGTGTGATCCGCACGATCCGGCCCAAGTACGCCTGCCGGGCGTGTGCGGCGCATGTCGTTCAGGCGCCGGCACGCTCACGGGTGATGGATGGCGGCATGGCGACGACGGCGCTGGTCGCGCATGTGGTTGTCTCCAAGTTCGCCTGGCATCTGCCGCTCTATCGCCAGGCGCAGATCTTCGCCGGTTACGGCATCGACATCGACCGGGGAACGCTCGGAAACTGGGTCGGGCGGGCCGCGTGGTGGCTCAAGCCACTTTACGAGCGGCTGCTCGCCTTCATCCGCGCGCAACCGCGGGTGTTCTGTGACGAGACACCCCTGCCGCGGCTCGATCCGGGACGCAAGCGGACGAAAGTCTGCCAACTGTGGGCGCAGGCTATCGATGATCGTCCCTGGCAGGGACCGGCGCCGCCGGCGGTCGGCTATGTGTTTGCGGAAAGCCGGGGGACGGACGAAATCGAAGCACAGCTTTCAACCTTCGGCGGCGTGCTGCAGGTCGATGGCTATGCGGCCTACAAGAGCTTGGCCAAGCGGCGGCGCAAGAGCAATGCCGCGCCCTTGCAGCTTGCCTTCTGTCTTGCCCATGCCCGCCGCAAGTTTGTCGAAGTGGTCAAGACGACGGGCTCGACCGAGGCACTGGCCGTCATTGCCACGATCGCCGAGGTCTATCGGATCGAGGAGCGCGTCCGCGGCACGAGTGCGGAGGAACGCCTGTCGGTGCGCAAGGCCGAGAGCGCTGCCCTGATGGTGGCGCTGAAGGAGCGGCTTGACACACTGATCAGCGAGGTCTCAGCCAAGTCATCGCTCGGCAAGGCGGTTGCCTATGCCCTTTCGCATTGGCAAGGGCTGACGGCCTTCCTCGGCGACGGGCGGATCGAGGTCGACAGCAATGTCGTCGAGCGGGCGATCAAGCCGGTTTGCCTGACGCGAAAGAATGTGCTCTTCGCCGGATCAAGCCACGGCGGCGAGACATGGGCCGTACTGGCATCGCTCGTCAACTCCGCCAAGCTCAATGACCTTGATCCCGAGACCTGGCTCGCCGACGTCCTCGAGCAGATCGTCTCGGGAGCCGTCTCGCTCAACCGGCTCGACGAGCTTCTTCCGTGGAATTGGAAAGCCGAACGGGAAGCGTGGTGCCAAACGGCGGCCGTGGCGGCATGAGCCGCCCGGCCGTTCCCTATGACGAACTCGATGAACGGCTGCGCGGCGACGGCCATGGCGGATATGTTGGGCTGAGCGCGATCGACGGGCTGATTGCCGCCGTCGTCGCCGGACCGGTTGTCATTGCGTCGACCGGATGGTTGCCGGCAATCTTTGGCGGCAAGATGCCTCAAGCAAAGCCTGGATCGTTGGAAGAGCGCATCGTCAATACCGTTCTCAATCGTCACGACGAGGTCGAGGCTTTGCTAAGCGACGCCCCCGGCAACTATCGCCCGGTCTTCATGCACGACAAAGGCAAACTCTACGTCGACGACTGGGCCGTGGGCTTCGCGCTTGGTCTCGGAATGGGCGGCGAGGCTTGGGGGCCCATCCTTCTCGCTCAACCTCGGCCGATCGTCGCGCCCATCATGGTCATCAATCCGCAACTCAGCAAAATGCTGTTCCGTGTCCCCCCAAGCGAGCGGCGAAAACTGCGCGCGACGGCTCATCGACATATCGGCCCAGCCGTTCTCCAGCTTTATGCCATGACCAGGACTGCTCGCACAAAGCAGTGAAAGCCGACCGTCGATCCCCGTGGCCTGCTCGTCGCGCTTAC
>NZ_JBAFWT010000100.1:0-3159 GCF_043195195.1 Roseixanthobacter psychrophilus | reverse complement strand
TTCTTATTCTCCGACAGAGCGTGCGTTTTTATGGGAAAAATGGAGACAAAAGCGCACAACGCGGTTAGGCTCTGCACATGGATCTCGCGCCGATTCCTACGCCCGCAGTACCCTGGCCCGTGCCAATCGTGCCCGGCTGGGCGGTGCCGCGCGGCCCGGTGGCGGACCCGGCCGAGGCCGCCTTCCTGGCCGGTGCGGCGTTGAATGCGTTGGATAATCTGGTGCATGCGGCGCCGCCCTGGGCCGGCGCCTGGCGCGCCCGGCTGGCGCTGACCTGTGCCGCCGCGGCCGCCCGCCAGGCCGGTCGGGCCGAGGACGAACACGCGCTGCGCGATGCCTGGGTGCTGCGTCAGCCGGACGACGATCCGGGGCCGGCCGGGCGCCTCCTGGCCGCCTGGCGGCGGCTCGCCGAGCGTTCCGCGGGCATGGACATCGCGGCGCTCCAATCGACGTGCGCGCTGATGGGCATCAGCTGGAGCTCTGGGTTGGCCGCACTTCCGGAAGAGATCGACCGGCAGCTGGCGACCGGCCGGCCGGCGCCGCTGGCGGCCGCGGCACTCGTCCGCGCCGTCGACACGGCGCAGCCCGGCGGTCGGCTGCTCGGCTGGTGGCTGGCCGACCAGGTGCTGGCGCTGCGGCTGCGCTGGCCGCTGCCGGTGCCGCTTTTGATGGCCGAAGCTGTCGCCGGCGGGCTGCGCCGGGCGGGGAGGGGAGGGGGCCTTTCTCCGGAAGGAGGCGGTCTCGATGCCGCCGTCTGTGTCGCCGTCGCGCACGGCGCCGCCCGGGCCTGCCGGCTGGCTGCCGAGATCGCGCCGCGTGCGGCCCGTCTGGAGGCGGTGGTGCCGAAGCTGCGCGCCAAGGGCGCCGGCGACGCCGTCCGGCTTCTGCTCGATGACGATGTCGTGCCCGGCACCCTGCAGACCGCCGCGCTCTCCCGCTTCGCGGCGCGCCGGCTGTTTGACCGGTTGGTCTCGCTTGGCGCCGTGCGCGAGCTGTCCGGCCGACCCAGCTTCAAGCTGTTTGGGCTTTGACATGGCTCGCCGCCCGCGCACTCCGGAACCCTTCGACACCGAGCTGGCGCACCTGCCGCCGGAGCTGCGTTGGCGCGAGTGGATGGGCCGCGTCGAGGCGGTGATCTTTGCTGCACCCGAGCCGGTACCGCGTGAGGTTCTCGCTGGGGTGGTCGGTCGCGACTGCAGCCTCGACCTCCTCATCGACGACATCCGCGCGGAACTGCGCGGCCGGCCCTATGAGCTGGTGGCGGTCGCCGGCGGCTGGCAGCACCGCACAAAGAAGGGGTTCGCCGGGGCGATCCAGGTCGCCACTGGGCTCGGCACGGAGGATCCCAAGCCGCTGTCGAAGTCCGAGCAACTGGTGCTGCTGGCGATCGCCTATTTCCAGCCGATCACGCGGGGGGAGCTTGGCCAGTTCTTCGGCAAGGAGATTTCCCGCGACACCATCGGTCACTTGCGCGGCCTCGACTTCATCGCCGCCGGGCCGCGCAGTCCCGTTCCCGGCGCCCCCTACACCTATGTCACCACAACGGGCTTTTTGAGCCACTTCGGCTTCGACACCCTGCGTGACCTGCCCGACATGGAAGCGCTCGAGGACGCCGGTCTGCTCAGCAAGGAGAAGCTATTGGCGGGGGATATTCCGATCGCACGGGGCGGGTTGGCTGAAGATGACGCCGAGGTCGATAGTGGCGAGCTCGATCCGCTAACCGATGCGCCGGACTGAGGGCAACTGCTTTGGAACGAAACAACTTTCATGCTTAGCCGCTCAGCCTGATATCAATATCGTTTCCACGAAGCGGTTCGAATCCCGCTCGGTCCGCCACTTCAGTCCCTGAGTGGGCACTGAGTTTACGCTGCTTTTTCCGGTGAGCGCCTGAAGTAGCCGCGACTTCGATCCCATGATCCGAACCTCGCCGTCCGCGACCTCGACGCGCTGGGTCAGCGCGCGCAGGTGATCGCGGCGGTAGCCGCCGCCTTCAAGGCGGATGCGCTCGCGGGCGGTCTTGGCGAAGGTGTGGGCCATTTGCGGGGTGATCGCCTTGGAACCGGAGTTGTCGAGCATGGCCTGGGCGCGCTCGGCGTCGAGCCTTGCCTGATCCCTGATAGCCTTGAGGCCGTCGATCCGATCCTTGAGCGCCGGATCGTCGATGTCGGCAACGCCTGCCTCGATAGCATCGTAGAGGCGCTTGAGGCGCAGTTCCGATTCGGCCGCGCGCTTGTTCAGTTCCGCGATGTGGTCCCGGCGGCGCTCGGATTGCTCCTGCCTGCGGTCGAGAACACTGGCGAGAATCATTTCCAGCCGCTCGGGCTGGAGAAGCTCGCTTTCGAGATGGTCGGCGACAAGATCGTCCAGCTTCTCCATCGGCACGGCCATGCCCTCGCAGGCGGTCGGCCCCTGACGGGCTTTCATGGAACAGGCGTAATAGCGATAGCGCCCGCCCTTGCCGGTGCGGATAGTCATGGCCCCACCGCACTTGGCGCAATGAATCAGCCCGGTGAGCATGGTCGGGCCGCTGATAACGGCGGAAGGGATGACCTTGGGGTTGCGGGCCTTGAGCAATGCCTGAACCGTGTCGAACGTCTCCCGGTCGATGATCGGCGGGACCGGAACCGTCACGATCTCGCTGACCGGCTTCAGTTCCTTGGTCTTGGAGCGCTTGTTGAACTCATGCTCGCCCATATAGGTGCGGCGGGTCAGGATGCGGTGAACCTGTCCGATGCCCCAGCGCCCGCCGTCGCGGGTGAAGATGCGGCGGCTGTTGAGATAGGAGACGATGTTCTTGACGCCCATCTGGCCGGTCGTGCCGTCGCCTTCCAGTGCGAGGCGATAGATCAGCCGCACCGTGTCGGCGTGGAACGGGTCGATCTCGAGCTTCTTCTTGGTCTTGGCTCCACGCTGCTCGGCCGCGACGACGCGATAGCCGATAGGAGGAAGCGAGCCGTTCCAGAAGCCTTGCCGGGCATTCTCCTTCAAGGCCCGCATGACGTGCTTGGCGTTTTCTTTCGACTGGTATTCGTCGAACAGGGCCATGATCTGGCGCATCATGACGTGCATGGGGTCGTCCCCCATTTCCTGTGTGATCGAGACCAGCTTGACGCCATTCTTCGCCAGCTTCCGGACGTAGAATTCAAGCTCGAAGTGGTC
>NZ_JBAFWT010000099.1:0-3573 GCF_043195195.1 Roseixanthobacter psychrophilus | reverse complement strand
CGGGCCTTCCGATTTGCGACCGATCACTTAGCGGGTTCGATCGTTCGCGATCTGCTCGATCTCTTTCATCGACGTCAGGATGTCCTCGAAGAGAGGGGCGTCCCCGAAGATCATTGGTGTCATGTTCGCATAATCCCGCGCGAGCGCGTCAATCATTGCCGCGGACGGCGCGATCGCGAACGATCCGGTTGCGGCCGACGCCAGGTCGTAGTCGGGACGGTTGAAGAACATGAGGGCGTGACGAACGCAGTCTGCTCCCAAGTCGGCATCAGCTATCGCCGACCGGCCGACATCGGAGGCGAAAAGGCAATGGAGGTCGTAGAAGTGCCGCGAGACACGCTGGCCTGCCTGGCGCAGTTCGCCGCGGCGCTCGAACCAGCGCCGCAGGCCGTGCGCGATCACGACCTTGTCCCAAAACGTGCGCTCGGCACCGATCGTCGTGACGTTCGAGACTGACAGCTCGAGGCCCGCCACATCGTGGGCAATATAGGGGCGGATTTCCTTCGGATGGTTCGGGTCGAGAGCCGACTTCGCTCCGGACTCGATCCGCACCGCCGGCCGCACATAGGCCCCGTCGCGCGGCTCGACCTCGGGATACCAGACCAGGAGCGTCTGCCCCTCGGGGTCAGCCTCGTCGATCTCGACGCGACCGCGCCCGTCCGTTGCCTCGGCAAGGTGTTCAGTCAGGAACCCGTGCAGCGATCCGGTAATATAGCCGCGACAGGCGTCCCGGATCGCGTCCAGTCGAGCGCGGCGCTTCGTGTTCGACAGCCCTTCGAGCTCTTCGACGGAGGCGGGCTCGTCGAGATCGTCACGAAAGACCGTCACGTCGATATCTTCGGAAAATCGCTCGATCAGCCCGAAGGCCTTTGACAGCGACGTCCCCCCCTTGAACAGGAGGCGCGGACCTCCAGCAGGTCGTTCATGATAGAGGGCGTTAAGGGTCCAGCAGACCCAAAAATCCTTTTCGATGTTACCGATCGGCGCGCCAAGCCGATTTGCCGTGGTCAGGAAGAGGTCGAGCTTCTCGCCGGGCGGGGCGGAGATGACCTCCCTATAGGCTGCGCTGCTCACGAGCGGTCCTCCCGCGTAGCGTCGGCGGTATCGAGCAAGGGCCTTAGAAAATCCTGCATCCAGATTGGCATGGCTGAGAGACCCGCGCGAAGATCGTCGCGGAGCTCCTTCCCATGCTGTGGGTCGGCGAACAGCTTGCGCAGGCGGTTCTCGACGACCCGTCGATCGTCCTCCGCCGCGATCATGTCCTGCATCCAATAAAGCGCCTGGACGACGCGCATGCCTGGGCGTCCCGCCCAATAGAGGCGGCTGGGCGCAGCCGACTTGAAATGGATGACTTGCTTGCCGAGTGTGATCGGCTTCAGACGGGCGTCGATCAGGACCTCGATCCGTGCGGGGACGGCCGTGGTGAGGCCGAGATCGTTCGCCGCGGTCATGCCGTCGACCACGACGCGGGCCTGATCCCGGCGCGTCACGGCTCGAATCACGGCCCGATAGTCGGGGACCATCGGCTTGCCGGTGAGGGTGCTTTTTCGCGGCCGATCATAGAGCCCACGGTCGATCCGGCGCAGCTCGCCGGCCGCAGCGAGGCGCTGTAGCGTCTTGTCGACAGCCGCGCGATTGCCGAGGTCGGCGAAATCGCCTGGCGTCCAGATCTCGGCCGGCGTCGCGTCAATACGGGCCAGAAGCCGAGGGCGGAGGTCGGCGGTTGGTTGATCGAACATGTCCGAAATATGATGTAAACTTCGGACATAAGCAAGGGACGTCCGAACGATGCTGCATTTTTCGGACAGCTTGGTCTGCTTTTCCAGAGTGGCCTTATAGGAGCAGGAGCTGAATCTGCCTCTCGGCCTGACGAGGCAACCCATCCAGCGACGAGACTGTGACGCCGATCAACCGTATGCCCTTTGCGACCGGGAACAGCGGCGCAAGCAAGGACAGAGCAAGGGCCTCGATATCCGCTGACGCCGAAAACGCCATGCCGATCGTCCGGCTGCGCGTAACCTGCTGGAAGTCGGCGTATTTCACCTTCAGCGTCACGGTCCGGCCACGAACGCCATTCGCCTCGCAATATCGCCAGACCTTTGCAATGAGCAGCACGAGTTCGGCCCGCGCCGCGTCGAGCTCGAAGATGTCGGTCGCGAACGTGTCCTCGGCGCCGACCGACTTCCGCGGCCGGTCGGGCTCGACAGGTCTCTCGTCGATCCCGCGCGCGATCCGATAGTACCAGGAGCCCGACTTGCCGAATTGCTGCTGCAGGAACGAAAGCGACTTCGCCTTGAGATCGCCGCCGGTCTCGATGCCGAGCCGATGCATCTTGGCGGCCGTCGCCGGACCGACGCCGTGGAACTTCTTGACCGGCAGGGCCTCGACGAAGGCCGGCCCCAGACGCGGAGTGATCACGAACTGCCCGTTCGGTTTGTTCTGGTCGCTGGCGATCTTGGCGAGGAACTTGTTGTAGGAAATGCCCGCAGAGGCATTGAGACCGGTCACCGCCTTGATCTTCGCCCGGATGATCTCGGCGATCGTCGTGGCGATCGCAATTCCCTGATGGTTCTCGGTGACGTCGAGATAGGCCTCGTCGAGCGAGAGCGGCTCGATCAGGTCGGTGTGTTCGGCGAAGATCTCACGGATCTGCGCGGACACCGCGCGGTAGACGTCGAAGCGCGGCGGCACGAAAATCAGCTCGGGGCATTTCCGCTTCGCCGTGATGCTGGGCAGGGCGGAACGCACGCCAAACGCCCGCGCCTCGTAGCTGGCCGCGGCATAGAAGGCATCCATGTCGATGTGAATGATCTTGTGGTACGGCCGAGGCGCCACCAGGGCTGTCGCTTGGCACTTAATTGTAAGAATGTGACGGTTAGGCTCAAGCTTGGCACCTAATTGTGAGAATCATTGCTGCATGATTCTCAAATTAAGTGCATCTGCGATGAAGCTTTCCACTTACGACCTCGGGCTATCATGTTCTCGGTGGCGTCAGTGAACCGGACCCTGTTGTCACCCATCATGTGCCCCCGTAGCATCCGGAGCATCTCCGGTCCGGCACGCTCGACGATGGCAACGCCGGCGAGCAGAGCCGGCCGCAGGTGGAGCGGCAGGATCGGCTTTGCAGGTGTAGGCAGGTTCTCCTGTCGCTCGGCGATGACATGGTCGAGATCGGGGATGACTGCGCCGAGCAGCCGGAAGCGCCAGAGGTCGTGCTCGCGGGGTACAAGCGTTGGAACGCGTCGCATCAGGAGAAGCCGAGCAATGTCGGCTGGTGATGTCCAGGTTCCGATACCCCGTTCGGCTTCATCGTCGAGCAGCCTTTCGCCATGAACGGCCGCAACGCGATGTTGCCGGAAAGGGGAGGCGAGTTCGCGACCGCCGGCATCCCGGAGTTGGTTTCCACACAAAGCGCACGTAATACGCCACCCCAGAAGCTGGCTTCGCAGGATCGGCGCCGGTTCCGCATGTCCCGGGCTGCAACTCGTGCAGACCTGCGTTGGCCGCGTGGCGATGAGCCGACGCGATGATTGCGCGACATTTGTGAAGATCATTCGACGCACCACGGCCGGT
>NZ_JBAFWT010000098.1:0-3638 GCF_043195195.1 Roseixanthobacter psychrophilus | reverse complement strand
GCCGGGCATTTCCGAACGCAGCAGAAGGCCGGCGCGGTGCTGCTGCCGCCCGCCGGCCTTCTGGACCATGTGGACGAGGCGATCCGCGCCGTGCTTGCCCAGCGCGCCGGGCAGGCGGCGGATAATGCCCTGCAGGCGCTGGTCGGCCTCAGGCAGGCCCTGTTCCCCGAGGCCGCGGCGCCCCTCCTGCCGCCCGCGCGCCCCGCCGATGCCCCACCCTTGCTCGCGGCCGAGTGAGACGCCCGAGGAGACCCCAATTGCCCGCGGAACTCGACATCTTCGGCGTCTACGTGCCGACCTTTCTCCTCCTCGCGCTCGCCGCCATGGCGGTCACGCGGCTCCTCTCCCGCCTCGTCAGCCAGGTGGGGCTCGGCCGCCTCATCTGGCACCGGGCACTGTTCGACCTCTCCGTGTTCGTGCTCGTGACCGGCGCGGGCTATGTCCTTCTCCAACGGATCGCATGATGAAGATCGATGTCGCGAAGTGGGTCCGCATATGCGTCACTCTCATGGTGGTCGCGGGCGCCGGTCTCGTGGGCCGCGCGCTCTGGGACACCTACATGAACGCCCCCTGGACGCGGGACGCCCGCGTGCGCGCCGACGTGGTCGGCATCGCTCCCGACGTCTCCGGTCTCGTGAGCGAGGTGCTGGTCCGCGACAACGCCGCGGTGAAGAAGGGCGACGCCCTGTTCCGGGTGGACCGCGAGCGCTTCGCCATCGCCCTGAAGCAGGCGGAGGCTGCGGTGGAGGGCCGCGCCGCGACGCTGGAGCAGGCCAAGCGCGACCTCGCACGCTACACGCAGTTGCGCGAGCGGCAGGTGGTCTCGCCGCAGAACGCCGAGCAGGCCCAGACCGCCCTCACCCAGGCCGACGCGGCCTACCAGCAGGCGGTGAGCGAGCGCGACCTCGCCCGGCTCAACCTCGAGCGCTCGGAGATCAAGGCGCCAGCCAACGGCATCGTCACCAATCTGGAGCTGCGGCGGGGCGACTACGTCTCCACTGGCAAGGCGGTGGTGGCCCTGGTGGATACGGATTCGCTTCGGGTCGAGGGCTATTTCGAGGAGACCAAGCTGCCGCGCATCCATGTGGGCGATCCCGTCACGATCCGCCTGATGGGCGAGCCGACCCTGCTGCGCGGTCGGGTGCAGAGCGTCGCGGCGGCCATCGAGGACCGCGAGCGCACGGCCGGCACCGGCCTCCTCGCCAACATCAATCCGACCTTCAACTGGGTGCGCCTCGCCCAGCGCGTGCCGGTGCGCATCGCCCTGGAGGACGTGCCGCCCGACATCCGCCTCGTGGCCGGCCTCACCGCCACCGTGGAAATCAAGCCCATCTCCCCCGCGGCCGGCAAGGCCGTGCTCGCGGACACGCCGGACGCCCGGTCCGCGCAAGCCTCCCGGCCGGTCCGGTGAGAGCGGTGCGCCTTGCTGCCGGCGGGTGGCCGCAAGGACCGCTCCGCCTTCGGCCGCGGCGCGAGGACGAAATGCCATGAATGCTCCGCTGAGTGCTCCGCCGGCATCAGAACAGCTGAAAGGGGGTGAGCCGCCCCACCGGAGGGCGCCGCTCTGGCTGCTGGCGCTCCTGGCCTTCTCCGGCACCCTCGCCATGCACGTCTTCGTGCCGGCGCTGCCCGTCGCCCAGCAGGATCTCGGCGGCGGGATGGCGGCCATGCAGCTCACCATCAGCCTCTACATCCTCGGCCTCGCCGGCGGGCAGCTCGTCTACGGGCCTCTCGCCGACCGGTTCGGGCGCCGGCCCGTCCTGCTGGCGGGGCTCTCGCTCTACACCGTCGCCGGCCTCGCGGCGATGCTGGCGCCGAGCGTCAACGCCCTCATCGCCGCCCGGCTGTTCCAGGCGCTGGGCGGCTGCGCCGGCCTCGTGCTCGCGCGCGCCATCGTGCGCGACACCTCGGCGCCGGCGGACACCACCCGGCGCCTCGCCTTGATGAATCTCATGATCACCGTCGGTCCGGGCGCGGCGCCGCTGGTGGGCGGCTTTCTCGCCGATGCGGCGGGATGGCGCTCCATCTTTATCGCCCTGACCCTGCTCGGCGTGGTCAACCTCCTGCTCGCCTGGCGTCTTCTCCCGGAGACCGGACGGGCAACCGAAGGCGCCGCCATCGGTCTAATGGAGGGCTATGGCCAACTGCTGCGGGCGCCCGCCTTCTGGGGCTATGCGGTGGGCGGCGGCTGCGCCACCACCTCCCTCTATGGCTTCGTCGCGGCGGCCCCCTTCATCTTCACCGGCGAACTGCACCAGCCCACGGCCAGCGTCGGGGGCTATATCGCCCTCCTGGTCCTGGGGGTGTGGGTGGGCAGCATGCTGGCGAGCCGGCTCATCGCCCGTGTTTCCGTCGGCCGCCTGCTGGTGGGCGCCAATGGGGTCAGCGTGGCGGCCGCCTTCATCCTGCTCGCCGTCGTGCTGTCGGATCAGCTCACCGTGCCCCTGGCCATCGCCACCGTGTTCATATTTTCCGTGGGCGTGGGCACCGCGGCCCCCGCCGCGCTGGCTGAGGCCCTCAGCGTCAATCCCCGCGTCGCCGGCTCCGCCTCGGGCCTCTACGGCGCCATGCAGATGGCGGTCGGCGCCCTGTGCACGGCCTTGGCCGGTGTCGGATCCGACCCCGCGCTCGCCGCCGCTCTTGTGCTTGCCGGCTCCGGCATCATCGCTCAAGCGGCCTTCTGGATAGCCGGGCGACCAAGGCGCGCGGCTTCGTAGAGCAGCCACCGATACAGCGAATGGGCATCACAGGGTAAGATCCATGGATATCAAGACAATCGCTGTTCTCATTGATACCAGTCCGTCGCGCGAAACGCGGGTGGACTATGCGACCAATCTCGCGCGGCGCCACGGCGCGCACCTCATCGGAATATTCCTGCTTCCCCCGGACATCGGCGGGGGGCTGGCTGCCTCCCATGTCCGCGGGCAAGCGGCGATCGCCAACCTTCTGCACCATCAACAAGCCCGCAAGGACGACATGATCCGCGACGCGCGGGACATCTTCGAAAAGCACGCCGCCCGGCAGGATGTGCGTTGCGAGTTCCGTGTCCACGCTCCCCGCGGAGAAGATGAACGCCGCCTCGGCGCCCTGCACGCGGATCTCGTCGTCGCTGCATCTCCGAAGGACTCCTGGCTCGACGACGGGCCGCCAGCCGATGTCGTGCAACTTGCGACCGGCGTCCCCTTCCTGCTCGTGCCGGAGAACTGGCGCAACATGGAACCGCCACAGCGCATTCTCATCGGCTGGAATGCAAGCCGGGAATCGCGCCGGGCCATCGGCGATTCCCTGCCTCTGCTGGCGCTCGCTTCATCGGTGACGGTGCTTATCGTGGATCCGCAGGCGACCATCCCCGCGGGAGAGGAGCCGGGGATGGAAGTCGCCATGTTCCTGTTGCGCCACGGTGTACGCCTGACCGTCGATCCCGTGCAGTCACACGGGCGAGCGATCCCCGAGGTCATCTTGGAATACGCTGCGTCCAATGAGCACGACATGATCGTGCTCGGCGCTTACAGTCATGCCCGCGCCCGGGAGATCATGCTCGGCGGCGTGACGCGTTCGCTCCTGGCGCAGTCGCCGATCCCTTTGCTCATTTCCCATTGAGCAGCAGGAGATCCGGGCAATGGTGTGAGTGGGCCTAG
>NZ_JBAFWT010000097.1:0-3743 GCF_043195195.1 Roseixanthobacter psychrophilus | reverse complement strand
TGTCGGATAGGCGGAATTTGTGAGACTCAAGGGCTTGGGCGGACATCTCGCGCATAATTATGAGACTCCCGGAGCACCCTTGTGAGACTGGCTGAGTCGGAATTTATGAGACTGGCGGGCTTTCCGGGACGGCCGGGCCGTTGCGACGACCGCTGAGGCGGCGTCTCTGGCGACACGGAGGCGCCCGAGCCGGGCATAGATGCACCGCCGCAGCGCCGGCGGCCACGCCCGCAGGACCTCCCGCAGCCGCTCGTCCCCTTCCTGATCGCTCGCCAGCAGCACCGAAGCGGCGCATCCAACGGGATCCGCGCACAGCCGCCCGACGCCAACGGCCAAGGCATAGTTCTGCAGCAGCGAGCCTTGCGCGAGCGAAAACAGGCCTGGGCGCACCGGCTTGGCGAGCACAGGCGCCACCCGATCGTACTCGGGCACGACGACCTGAAGTGCCTGCCGGGCAATCGGCCGCGTGAGGAAATCGTGATTGGCCCGGCGCGCGGCGAGCGACAGGATCGGCTGCTCGGCCAGCGACGGGGGCGAGGACCTGCGATGCCGCGTCGTCAGGAGGTCCAGCAGCGCGGGCACCGCGGGCGCGCCCTCCTCCTTCCCCTGCGCCCAATCGGCCAGCCGCAGCGCTCCGCTCCGCGCACTGGGATCGAGCCTGGTCAACTGTGTTTGCGTCAGCCGCGCATCCAGTCCTGTCCCAGCCTTCCCTCCGAACCGGACACCGTGTTCATCGCACCAGAAATTCCAGGGAAAGGCCGTGGCCTTGCGGTGGAGCCCGGCCGGACAACGCGGACAGACATAGCGGCTTGCCGCGGCGATCATCAGGCGCGCCTGCGGCGTGATCTCGTCGAAAGTCAGCCTCCGCAGCCCCTCAACGGTCATGCCGGTGCGGCCAGCCAGCACGGCCCCCTCCCCTGCCCCGAGGCGCCATTCGAGCTCGCGAACGCTGAAGCGGCCGAGGCCGCAATGCGCCAGAAGCGCCTCCGCCGGCATGCCGTAGAGCCGCGCAAGCCGCCCCAGCCAGGACGACAGACGCTCGTCGGGGCCCGGCCGCGGCACCACCGGCAACGGAGCCGGTGCCGGTGGGTCCCTCACACGGGCTCTCCCACGAGAGCCAGCACGCTGCGCTTGTCTGCGACCGCGCCGGGCGTGATCCTTTCCTCGCCGCTCTCGATCGCGGCGATGGCGAGCGCGCTCACCAGCAAGAAGATGCCGGCCGTGATCCCTCCCGTCACCTCGATGAGGCGCTTCAGCGTCGCATCGGCGAACTCGCTGGGTTGCCGCAGCGGCAAACTGCGCTGCAGGCTGCCGATCAGACCGCCGAAATCCTCGTCATTCTGCCAGGGCGGCAGCGCGAAGGCCTCGAACCGGCGCACCAGCTGATCATCGGTGCGCAGCGCGTTTCGCGCCTGCTGCGTACCGACGCAGACGAGCGGAATCCGCAGCTCATTGCCGAGAAAACGCAGCATGTTCAGGAAGCGGGTCTGCTCCCGCACGGTGCCGGCCTGCAGGCTGTGCACCTCGTCGATGACCAGCAGCCCCGGCCGGATCTCGGACAGCAGGCGCAGCGTCAGGCTCTCCAGTACCGACAGCGTCGCCCGCGGCGGTTCAGGTGCCCCGATCGCCGCCAGGAGCCGCTTGTAGAAACGGGCTTCGTCGGGGCCCGGCACCATCTGGACGGCGATGACCGGCATATGCATGCGCCCCGTCACCGTATCGAACTGCGAGGGGTGGTCGCGGGCGAACTTTTCGACGATCATGGTCTTGCCCATGCCGCTGGCGCCGACGATGAGCAGGTTGGGCATGCGCGCCCGTGGCGGGAAGGCAAGCAGGGCTTCGAGCTTCTGGAGCGCCTGTTCGGCGCGCGGATAGTTGATCCAGCGGTCGGCGCGAATGCGCCGGATGCGCTCGTCCGCGCTCAGCGCGGCGATCGGCCGGCTAGCGGGGAAGAGATGCGAGAACGCCTCAGTCATCCTCCCATTCCTCCACCGCGAAATAAGGCAGTTGCAGGGGCTTTTCGTCCTTGTTCGGCACCACCTCCGGTGTCACGTCGATGATCCTGTCCGGTGCGAGATGCGCGCGCCGGGCGACATCCCTTCGCATCGCCTTGGTCAGGCGCGTTGCCTCATCGACCAGGGATCGCTGGGCGAGGATTGTGGAGAAGATGAGCTCCTCGTCGACGGCCTCGCGGCCTTTTTCCCGCAAGGCGCGCACGGCAGCCCGGTGCTCCCACAGCCCAATAGGCGGGCGGGTCCGATCGGCTGGACGCGCTTCCAGATACCCCTGCCCTGTCGCCACGAACACGCAGGACAGGTCGCGCGGATCAAATTTGACGGTCAGTCGTTGCCGGTCGCGCCCCATCAGCCAACGCAGCTCGTCCGACCAGTAGCGGATGTGAAACAGGTGCAGCCCGTCGCGCTGCAAAGTGCGCTGCTCGAAAGGCAGAAAATCAATCAGGAACCGCCGCGGATCCGACGGAACCCGCACCGTGACGTCGCCGATGCGGGCTTGCCAGGCGGCGGCCGGCGGCAGATCCAGGGCCTTGTGGATGCGGGCATGATAGGAGCCGATGATCTCGAGGGCGAGATAGCGTTCCAGGTCGCGCAAAGTCATGACCGCCTCAGCCTCCGGATCGAGGTCGCCGCGTTCGTCGATGTTCGAGAAATGCGAGCCCGGAATGAGGTGAACGGCACCCATCATCGTGCCGATCAGCCGCTCGATATGGCCGCCGAAACGCGGCGTGCCAGGTGGACGGTAGCTCAGGTCGATGCGATGCTCGCCGCAGGCGCGTTCGAAGGCGCGCGCATGGAATTCGGCGCCGTTGTCGACATGAATGGTCCCAGGAATTCCGTGCGCCGGCCACGCCGCCACGATCCCCCGTGAGGTCAGCCAGGCCGTCTTGTCCATCACCGCATGGGTCAGGCACAACGCCACGGCTGCCAGGGACGGCGCTTCCAGCGACAGGTAGAAGCCCATCGCCATGCGGGTGTTGACGTCGACGGCCAGCGTGAGCGTCGGCCGGCCGATCGGCAATCGGGTTACCGGATCGACGACCGTGACGTCGACCTTGGTGTGGTCGATCTGGAGGATTTCAAGCGGAGCCGCCGCCTCCAATCCGCCTGGCGTCGCCAGAAACACCGCCTCCGATTTGCCGGCGCCCTCCCGTCGGCGCATCAGATCGGCCTGATCTTTCATTTTCAGCCACCGGCCGAGACGGCGGATCGATGGCGGCTGCAGGCCTTGAAGCTGGCAGTCCGCCGCAACCTCCTGCTGAAAGCGCGTCAGGGTGGGCTTGCGGCGCGTCGCATAGAGCTTCCGGAAATGCTGCTCGACGATCGTGAGCACCACCGGATCCAGAGGCTGCATGCCAGCGTTTGGGCCACGCCGGCGCGGCAGGAGTGTGCTGGTGCGGTCATCCTGCCGGAACCGCTTCAGCCAGCGAAACAAGGTTGCCCGGCTGACGCCAAGCGCGTTCAGGGCGTCGCGGACTTCCGCATCGCCAAGGTGCTTCGATAGGTTCGACAGGATCTCGGCGCGATGTCGCCCCTGCGCCCAGGCCTCAGGATCGATGTCATCATCGTTCATGGACAGCCTCGCCGTCTGGCTGCAAGCTGGTCTCACAACTACCGACTCAATACCGTCGCCAGTCTCAATTACCTTGAATCGGTCTCATAATGACGACACGGCCAAGTCATTGAAATTGCGCAGGCGCCAGTCTCATCAACCCCGGTAGTCCGACA
>NZ_JBAFWT010000096.1:0-3934 GCF_043195195.1 Roseixanthobacter psychrophilus | reverse complement strand
GAAACCTGACCCCCTATCGGCGCCGAATATTGGGTCTGACGCAGTTTTGGTGAAGAAGATCTATGGAGCGCCGACGAGGCGGGCCTGGAGAAGATCGAGCTTTCCTCTTCCATACATCTGGCGCTTGACGAGTTTGAGCTTGGTGATCTGCCCTTCGGTTTGGCCATTGGACCAGTGCGAGGTGATGGCGGCCACCACCGCGGCCCGATCTTTGACGACGCCGTTGGCGAATGACGCGACCAGGCTGGATCTGGCCCGCTCGAGCCATGGCTCGAGCTCTGCGACAATCTTCTTGCGGATCATGGCCTGGAACGCGGCGATGATTTCTCGCGCCTCGACGAGGAGCGGCACGGCGGCTTCGATGGCCACGATCGTGACGCTCTCGGATTTGGACACGCGGTCCCGGCCAATGGTCATGAGGCGCGCGATGGTGCGCGCCGAAGGCGTTCGCCTGAGTGCATCATTGTCCATCCGTTCGGCGCGCCGACGACGTGCCACCCACTCGGTGACGACCCGAAGGCAACCGCGGAAGCCTTGGCGCTTGAGGCGTCGCCACAGCTCCGCGCCGTTGCGTTCGCCGGCTGCCCACTTGTCCTCGAGCCACGGCAGGTACAGTTCGAGCTAACTTTCCCGCGAACGGAAGACGTCCGTGCGTTCGCCGCGCTGGATCCTGCGAACAAAGCTACGACTATGCCCGGTGCGGCGCACGATCTCCTTGATCGCGATCCCGTCCTTCGCGAAGCCGAGGATGGTCCCGTTTGCGTCTTCCCGACGAAGATATCCCTCATACTGAAGCCGCTCGGCGGCCGTGAGCAGATCAGGGTCGATGGTTGCGGCGCCGATCGCGGCTCGGACCTGACGCATGGATTTGCGCACCGCATCGAGAAAGGCACGGCTGGCGTTCTCCATCAGGTGCCAGCGGTCCGCCACCTGGGTGGCCGTCGGCAGCGCCTTGGCCGCAGCCGTCGCATAGCCCCCGCCGCGGTCACGAGCGACGATGGTGATCTGCGGCTGGCAGGTGAGCCACGCTTGCGCTGTCGCGGGCTCTCGGTCGGGTAAGAGAGCGATGGTCCTGCGGCGCTCAAGGTCGCAGATGATCGTGCCATAGCGCTGGTTGCGCCGCCACGCCCAGTCGTCGATCCCGATGATCGTTGGTGGGACGAAATGCTGGTTGCCACGGCGCCGCACGACCCGCAGCAGGGTGTCATTGCTGACCGGCAACATCAACCTGCGGGCGAAGCTCGCCGCCGGCCGCCCGCCCAGCGCCAGCCCCAGGTGGTGGACGATGTGGTCGAGGCGGGCAGTACGCCGCGCCCACGGCGCCAAAACCTTGGCGTCGAAGCGCTCCGCGAAGATGCGCCGGCCGCAGAGCACTGTGTCGCAGTGGAAACGTCGCGCCCGGACGACGAGCCGAACTGGCTTGCCCGCCATCGGCAGGTCCGCCAGATGCCGATGATACTGACTGTGCACTCGCTGTGATGTTCTTCCGCATCCTGGGCACGAACTCGCCTTGCCAACCGCGCGAACCGTGATCAGCGTGCCCGCGCTGTCGCTGCTGACATCGTCCACCACGAATCCACGCGGGACCACGGTCGAAGATCGGAGTGAGTGTGCCATGGTGTTGATTCCAATTCAAAATCAACGCCAGACGAATCTCGAACTCCATCAAAAATGAGTCAGATGGGGTATTCGGCTTGAGCCCCTCGCGGAGGGATGCAGGAGGTGCTGCGCTTCGAGCTGATGATAGAACGTGGTCTGTTTGGAACAGCCACAAGCATCAGGAAAGGAAGCGCAGCATGAAATATTATGCCGGACTGGACGTCTCGGTGAAAGAGACGTCGGTGTGTATCGTGGACGAAACGGGCGCGATCTGCCGCGAGATCAAAGTCCTCAGCCACCCGGAGGACCTCGTCCAGGCTTTGAAAAGTTCCTCGTGGCAGTTCGTTCGGATCGGGCTCGAAGCCGGCCCGTTATCGCAATGGCTGTTCAGCGGATTGGCGGAGGCGGGTTTGCCCGCGATCTGCATCGAGACCCGGCATGCGAAAGCATTCCTGAAAGCTCAGGTGAACAAGACCGACCGCAACGACGCCCGCGGCATCGCGCAGATGATGCGGGTCAATCTGTTCCGGCCCGTGCATGTCAAGACATTGGCCAGCCAGCGTCGCCGCGCCCTGTTGACCGCCCGCAAGCTGTTGCAGGAAAAAGCGATCGACATCGAGAACGACATCCGCGGACTGCTGCGCAATTTCGGACTCAAGGTCGGCATCGTTGGAACGGCCGGGTTCGACGATCGCATCCGCGAGCTTGTCGATGGCATGCCGGACCTCGGCGAGATTATGAAGCCCTTGCTGGCGGCGCGGCAAAAGCTGCGAGAGACATTCATGGAGCTCCACCGCAAGCTGCTATCGATCGTCCGTGGTGACGAGACCTGCCGACGATTGATGACGATCCCCGGCGTCGGTCCTGTCACCTCGCTAGCCTTCACCAGCACCATCGATGTTCCGGCCCGCTTCAGCAACTCCCGTGCCGTCGGTCCGGCGCTGGGATTGACCCCCGTGCTCAATCAATCGGGGGAAGGCGGCGCCGTTCAAGCGCAATGACGAATTGCTCAAGGCGCTGCCGATTGGCGTCGTGGTCTTCCCAGGCTCCGGGATCACCGACAACCTCGCCAACAAGGCGAAGGCGATGGGCATCCCGGTCTGGCGGTTCGGGGGCGGCGCGTGAGCGTCGTTTCCCTTGAAATCATGGGAAACATGGATATCATGGAAAGCATGGATATTAGCGCGGAGGTTTCACATGCGCGCCTTCACCACCAATGACCTCAACAAGCAGGTCGGAGAAGTCACCGATGCGGCGACGAAGTCGCCGATCGTCATCACGCGGTATCGCAAGCCCCGCTTCGTCATGATGAGTTACGAGCACTACCAGAAGATCAGGGGCGAAGGCGATCCCCGCCGCGCATACGCCGCCGGCGAGACGCCGGACGACGTCGCCTCGCTGTTCTCGGCCGAGCTCGACCGTCTGGCGACGGGCGAAGGCTACGACGATGACCGGTGACCTGCGTCCCGGCACGATCATTCAGTATCCGTATCTCTGGAAGTGGCAGCAGGAACACGGCGAGACCGAAGGTCGCAAGGATCGACCCGTCTGCGTTATCCTCGCAGTGCGCGGATCGGACGGTCTGACGCACCTTGCGCTTCTGGCGATTTCAAGCCGCCAGCCCGGCTCCGAGCAGGTTGCGATCGAGGTTCCCGAAATCGAATGCCGGCGCGGCGGGCTCAGCGATCTCAAGCGGGCCTGGATCACCGTCAGCGAGTACAATTACGATATCGTCGAGCGGTCCTTCTATCTCGATGCGGGCGAGCCCCTGCTGGGACGCTTCAGCCGCTCCTTCATGATGCAGCTTGCGAGCGCGGTGTCTCCCCTCGTCCGGGCCGGACAGGCGCGCATAGATCGCACCGACTAGCCGGCGTTACGGACTTGCCGGAAGGCTTCTGTGCCGACCGCGGAGCGTGTCGCCCTCTTCGCTCACGGCGTTCGTTGAGCGCCCCGCTTGTCGACGGTGCCGGCAGCGGTTCTGGCGGGTCGATGGTGCCCAAGATGGGATCGCCTCGTCGCCTTGCGAATTGTCGCGGATGCAGCCGGGACCGGGGCGCCGGTTCGACGTGAAGGCTCTCGCCGAGGTGGCGATCTGCGGTTCAGGCGGGCGCCGACGCGGCGCGGTCTGCGTGACCGAGCAGCGCGGGCCGGGTTATCCATCACCATGCGTGAGCGTCGGCGTCCCGACTGGCGGTGGCCGGGACGGGGAGCGAGCGCTGCGGCGCGCGTCCCGCCTGGTGAGGGTGGTGGGCGTGGCCTGGTGGCAGGGGCTCCTGTGATCGGTGGCTACGAAGCCCATCCCATCCTCTTTGCCGCCTGTGTCCGGGTCACGGCC
>NZ_JBAFWT010000094.1:0-4149 GCF_043195195.1 Roseixanthobacter psychrophilus | reverse complement strand
TTAAACCTCTATCGACGATCCTCATTTGGACAATCGGACCATGACCTCACATCCCGGCAATCTCACCCCGTCCATCGACCCCGTGCAGCTCGACCGGCTGGCGCAAGTGGCGGTCAAGGTGGGGCTGGATCTGCAGCCCGGCCAGGACCTGTTCCTGACCGCCCCGATCGCGGCGCTGCCGCTGGTGCGGCGGATCGCCGAGCACGCCTACAAGGCCGGCGTCGGCCTCGTGACGCCGATGTTCTCGGACGATGAGATGACGCTTGCGCGCTATCGCTTCGGCGCCGATGCGAGCTTCGATCGGGCACCGGGCTGGCTCTATGACGGCATCGCCAAGGCGTTCAGCGCCAATACCGCGCGCCTCGCCATCGTCGGCGACAATCCGATGCTCCTGTCCGGCCAGGACCCCGCCAAGGTGGCGCGGGCCAACAGGGCGAATTCCAAGGCCTATCAGCCGGCGCTGGAAAAGATCGCCGGCTTCGACATCAATTGGAACATCATCGCCTACCCCACCGCCTCCTGGGCCAAGCTGGTGTTTCCCGGCGATGAAGAGCCCGTGGCCGTCGCCAAGCTGGCGCAGGCGATCTTCGCGGCGTCGCGCGTCGATGGCGATGATCCGGTGGCCGCCTGGAGCGCGCACAATGCCGCCCTGCGCACCCGCACCGAATGGCTGAATGGCCACCGCTTCCAGGCCCTGCATTATTCCGGGCCGGGCACCGATCTCACCATCGGCCTCGCCGACGGGCACGAATGGCAGGGCGGCGCCTCGACGGCGAAGAACGGCATTACCTGCAACGCCAACATTCCAACCGAGGAAGTGTTCACCACCCCCCACGCCCGTCGCGTGGAAGGGCACGTCTCCTCCACCAAGCCGCTGTCCTACCAGGGCACGCTGATCGACGAGATCTGGGTGCGGTTCGAGGCGGGGCGCATTGTCGAGGCCAAGGCGGCGCGCGGCGAGGAGGTGCTGAACAAGGTGCTGGAGACCGACGAGGGCGCGCGCCGGCTTGGCGAAGTCGCCCTGGTTCCCCATTCCTCGCCGATCTCGAAAAGCGGCCTGCTGTTCTTCAACACGCTGTTCGACGAGAACGCCGCCTGCCACATCGCGCTCGGCCAATGCTATTCCAAATGCTTCCTCGACGGCGCAAACCTCACGCCGGAGCAGATCGCCGAACAGGGCGGCAACAAGAGCCTGATCCATATCGACTGGATGATCGGCTCCGACCAGATCGACATCGACGGCATCACGGCAGACGGCGCCCGCGTGCCGGTGTTCCGCAAGGGCGAATGGGCCTGAGGCGGACCAGCGCCTGAAAAGCCGGCGGCGCACGCCCGTCGCCGGCGCGCCCCGCTCAGCGCAGGTTGAACCCCTCGATGAAATAGCGCGCCACCGGTGAGAGCGGCGCGCCGCGACGGGTGACCAGCTCATAGGGCTCGCTGCGCGAACGCAATTGCAGGGGCAATATGGAGGTCATGCCGAAGCTGGTGCAGAACTGCGCCACCTCGCTCGACAGCAGGGCCACGAACGAGGGCTCCCGCTGCAGCAGCGACAGGGTCGCGAAGGCCGAGGTGGTCTCCACCAGATAGAGCGGAAAGCGCAACCCCGCCTGCTGGAACTCGCGCTCCAGCAGCACCCGCATGGGCATGTTGGCGGAATAGACCACCCAGCGCGCCTCGGCGAGGTCGGCAAGCTCGATCCGCTTGCGGGTGGCCGCGGGATGATGGGTGTTCGCCACCACGGCGAGGGTTTCCTCGCGCACGATCACGCTGTCGTAGAGGTCCGGCCGCTCGCTGATGGTGGTGCGGCAGATGGCCATGTCGAGCCGCCCCTGGTCCAGCAGGCGCAGCAATTCGGCGCTGGTGTCCTCCACCAGTTCGATCGAGATGGCCGGATGCGCCTTGATGAGGCGCAGCATCATCTCGGTCAGCAGCGGCACCGCGCCCATGATGACACCGAGCCCGAGCTTGCCGCCGTGGCCCTGGAGCAGGCCTTCCATCTCCTCCCGCATCTGCCCGAGATTGGTGTGGATCAGCCTGGCATAGCGGATGACGCACAGGCCGGCATCATTGGCCACTAGCCCCCGATTGGTGCGGGTGAACAAGGTGGCGCCGAGCGTTTCCTCGATCTCCTGCAGCGCCTTGCTGGCGCCGGGCTGGCTCAGCCCCACCTGCTCCGCCGCCTTCAAGAGCGAGCCGAGATCGTCCAGCGCGATCAGCAGCCGCAGATGCCGCAGATGCAGCCGCGAGATCATGGAACCGAGGGAGGGCAGCATGTCTTTGTATTACTCCAGGATATAGCTGTATCAACTCTTCTCAGTTTTCAAAGAAAACCCCCTCACATATCCCTTTGCAGCAGCGCGGCGTCGTAAACCGGCGCCAACTTACGCTGCACTGCAATATAAAAAGATGCGAGTCGCGCCGCAACCGGGCGATTTCGTGGGGGAAATACTTGAAATGGCTCTGATCAATTACCTCACGCGCATCCAGTTCGGCTTCGGCTCGGTGTCGCTGCTGCAAGACGAGTGCGACCTGATCCCGATCCGCCGCCCCTTGATCGTCACCGACGCAGGGGTGCGCAAGGCTGGCATTCTCGACACGGTCCTGGAACAGCTTTCTGCAAAGACCGTCGTCACGATCTTCGATGCGACGCCGCCCAACCCGAACGAAGCCGCCGTGCGCGCCGCCCTTGCCGCCTATCGCGAGGGGGAGTGCGACGGCATCATCGCGGTCGGCGGCGGCTCCTCCATCGACCTCGCCAAGGGCGTGGCGGTGTGCGCGGCCCACGACGGACCGTTGAAGAGCTTCGCCGTGATCGAGGGCGGCGTGGAGCGGATCACCGCCGCGACCGCACCCGTGATCGCCATCCCCACCACCGCCGGCACCGGCAGCGAGGTCGGGCGCGGGGCGATCCTGATCCTGGACGACGGGCGCAAGGTCGGCGTGCTCTCGCCCTATCTCATTCCCAAGGTGGCGATCTGCGATCCCGACCTGACCCTGAGCCTGCCGCCCCTGCTGACGGCCGCGACCGGCATGGACGCCCTGTCCCATTGCATCGAGACCTATCTCTCCGCCGCTTTCAATCCGCCGGCCGACGGCATCGCGCTCGAAGGGCTGCGCCGGGCCTGGACCCATATCGGCCGCGCCACCCACGATCCGAGCGACCGCGAGGCGCGGCTGAACATGATGAGCGCCTCCATGCAGGGCGCCATGGCGTTCCAGAAGGGGCTCGGCTGCGTCCACAGCCTCAGCCATTCGCTCGGCGGCATCAATCCGCGGCTCCACCACGGCACGTTGAACGCCATCCTCCTGCCGGCGGTGCTCGAATTCAACAAGGATAGCGACTCCGCCCGGCACGAGCAGAAGCTGGAGCGCCTCGCCGAGGTGATGGGTCTTGGCGATGCCGATGAGGTCGGCCCGACCATCCGCGCCGCCACCGAGCATCTCGGCCTGCCCGCCAGCCTCGGCGCGGTGGGCGTCGGCGAAGATCTGTTCGCCGGCATCATCAAGGGCGCGGTGGCGGACCATTGCCACAAGACCAACCCGCGCGAAGCCACGCCGGACGATTACGCGCGAATGCTCGCGCAATCCCTCTGAGGAAAGCTTTCCGGTCTTCCACGGGCGGCGCAGACGCCAATGCGCCGCCAGCCGTTCTCTAACGAACTGTTTCATAAGAATAAATCTTCGTTCGCGCTCAGCGCGTCAAAGAACAATAGTCTGGGAGGGACCCTGATATGAGTATCAAGACGACCGTCGGCCAACAGGCCGCGTCGGTGGCGCAGGCCACCGATGCCGTGATCCGCAAGGCGGGATGGCGCATCATCCCCCTGTTCATGGCGTGCTTCGTGGTGGCCTATCTCGACCGGGTCAATGTCAGCTTCGCCAAGCTGCAGATGCAGAGCGAGCTGGGCTTTTCCGAAGCCGCCTACGGCCTCGGCGCCAGCATCTTCTTCATCGGCTATCTGCTGTTCGAAATTCCCTCCAACCTGATCCTCGCCAAGGTCGGCGCGCGGCGCTGGATCGCGCGGATCATGATCAGCTGGGGCATCGCCTCGGCGGTCATGATGTTCGTCACGTCCGAATATGCCTTCTATGCGCTGCGCTTCCTGCTCGGCGTGCTGGAAGCCGGTTTCGTGCCCGGCGCGGTGTATT
>NZ_JBAFWT010000093.1:0-4422 GCF_043195195.1 Roseixanthobacter psychrophilus | reverse complement strand
CCGCCAGCACGCCGGTGGGATACATCCACCCATCGCGCCAGATCTGCGGCCGTGCCCAGACGAACGTCTCGGCCACGTCCCAGGTGAGGCCGTCGCCCACCGCCCGCAGGATGCGAGGCCAGACCGCAGCGGCGTCCTCCGGCAGCAAATTGAACCCGGCGAAATAGTGCAGATGGTCGAGCGGGTAGCCCAGCGCGACGGTGCCGGCATCGAGCGTGGTCTCGTGCAGAGCCCATTCCTCGGCGGTCACCCAGTCGTAGTCCTCAAGCTGCAGGAGATCGAACGCCGGGTGGCTCCAGCGCTCCACCGGCAGGTTGATGGCCGTGAGGATGGGCGCGCCGGGCATCAACACTTGCGGGGTAAACACCAGCAACAGCACGGTGACGCCAGGGTGCGCGGTGCGCATCTCATCCCGCAGCCACAGGGTCGAGGCGCCCAGCTTGTCGCCCAGCCACGCGAGATAGGCCGCGTGAATGCCGATCGCCTGCGTCGAGCTGGTGATGCGCGGAGTCGGCACCGGCAGGCCGGTCTCGGCCGTGTAGAGCGCGGTGGTCGCCGCGTCATAGATGCACGGGCCGCCGCCGCCGAAGCTGCCGTCCCACCACCAGGGCTCGCCGATCTGATAATAGAGCGCGCCGCCGGCGGCCGACACAGCGCCCAGCAGCCAGTCGGCGATGCCGCGCAGATAGCCCAGCGCGGCCGTGCTGCAGGGTGAGATGAGCGTCGAGGGCGGCGACCACCCGGTGCGGGCGCCGGCGCCCGCCTGATCCGCCTGCTGCCACGCGGTGGGGCAGATGCTCGCGAGGATCTCGTAGGATTGCGAGAGCACGATTCGGTAGCCGCGCGCCGTGAGGCGGGCGAACAGGTCTTCGAACCAGGCGCGCGAGGCCGCGCTCACCGGCTGGGCGGGATCGACCACCAGGCGCCCTTCGCCCGCGTCATAGACCAGCTCGTGCAGGTGGGAGGCGCCCACATAAATCACATACCAGTCGCGGTAGCCGAGCTGCCAGATGCCCTCGACGATCCGCTGCGGGGTGAGCAGATAGGCGTCGTCGTACCCGTCCGTCATCCGCAGGCGGTGCGGCTGAACCTCGATTTCGGTGCGCTTAAGAGTCGAAAAAGAGCCCGTGACGGTGATCTCACTCAGCTCGATCGTCACGTCGAGCGGCGTGATGGGCGCGCTGGAGCCCTCCTCATAATCCGCCGGCGACACGCCAAAAAACACGCTGCTGATCCGGTGCCAGGGGATCACCTGGCGCTGCGCGCCGTCGGTAATGTCGTAACCGCCATAGACCGGCCCCGCGAAATCGAGTCGGATCGTGCCGGAGGTGCCGCCGCCGCCCGCGATCACATAATTGGCGAGCCGGACGTAATAGGCCGCGCCCGCGTCGTCCTCGACCGAGAGCACCAGGCCGTCAGCATCGTCGAGCCGAGGCAGGCCGGTGAGCGCGTAATTGAGCTGCAGCACCGTGCCGAGGTAATTGCCGCTGGTGAGCCACCGGCACGCCTTGGCATTCCAATGGTCCTCGCTCTCCCATTTGAGGCCGACCGTGTCGCCGCGCGTGCGCAAGGTGGCGGTCAGGCGCAGCGCGTCGTCGCCCAGAGTGATGACCGAGGCCGAGGCGGTGAGCGGATGGTCCACCGTCCAGTAGCGCGGTTCAAATCGGCGGATGACGCGCGCGGTCGACGCCGTCCCGCGCCCCGCATGCGCGCCGAAGAACGGTGGATATGTGACGCCGTGGCTCACGCGGTTGAGCCTGACAGCAACCAAACGGCCGGGCCGCCGGCGGGCGCCGCGAGCAGCAGCACGGTGGCGATGCCCCAGCGTGCGGCGATCTGGTCATGGCCCGCGAATTCCGCGTGCATCTCGTGCCCAACCGACGCCGTGAAGCGCACGGCGCCGGTGCCAGCCCGCACGGCAAGCGCCGAAATGCCCCGCGTTGAAAGGCCCGGCAGGGTCAGCAGGATATCGGTAGCAGCGTCGCAGACCAGCACCGCACCGTCGTCATCCGCCGAGAGCTGGCGCGAGGCGGTGACGTCCACGATCCGCGCGGGCCCGCCCAGCCCGCCCGGCGCCGCGAACCGCACCGGCCCGAGGTCACGCACGCCGAAGAGGAAGTCGCGGGCGGGATCGAACCCCACGACCGGCGTGTCGGAATTGCTGGTGATGTCGCGCGTGCTACCCGGCATCGGATGCACTCCAGACGATGGCAGCGGCCGCCTCGGCCGAGGCCGCGTCCGCGACCGCCGCCGAAAGCGCCTGCAGGCGTTCCTGACAAGCCACCACATGGGCCTTGCCCGCCGCCCCGGCCGCCTGGATCTGGCCGATGGTATGCGGACGATAGGCCCACACCTCCGCCTCGTCCGCGCACCAGAAGGGCGTTGACCAGTCGGCCGGCAGGTCCGGCAGGAGCGAGGCGGCGACAGAGCCCAGCAGATTGACCTGATCGGTCGGCTGCGAGGGATAGGTGTGCGGCGCGCCGAGCGCGGCCGAGCCGAACCCGCCGAGTATGGCGGCCGCGCAAGCCTCGCGCAGCGCGGCAATTATCGCCTCTTTGGTCGGCACGGGCGCCGACCAGGGGGCGGGCGCCGCGAACGCCGTGCCGTCGAAAATTGCGCCCAGCTCGCAGTCGGCCGGGCACGGCACGAAATGGGCAAGCAGGTCCGCATGGATCATCTCGGCGATCTCAAAACCGTAGGGCGGCGTGATGATCTCCACCACGACAGCATCAAGCAGCCGCGCAAATCGTGCCATCAGAACTCTCCTCACCAGGTGATGATCACCAAGCCGTTTGCGCCGCCGCCGCCCCCGCCGCCATTCACGCCGCCGCCCCCGCCGCCGCCGGGAAACGTGCCGCCGAAACCATGCCCCATGCCGGTGCCGATGGAGATGGAGGGGGGCGTAAAGCCGCCGCCGAAAGGCGATGCGCCACCGACGCCCTGCACCTCCGACGTGCCGCTCGGATAGCCGTTGCCGCCGCTCATGCCGCCGAGCGCCAGCCCCCCGGCGGCGCTACCGCCGGCGCCGATGCTGCCTGCTGTCCCCGAGGTCGATCCGCCACCGCCACCGCCGCCGCCGCCGGTTGCGAACGCGCCGAAACTGCTCGTGCCGCCCGCACCGCCGTTGGTGCCGAGGCCGTTGCCACCGGCCCCGCCGACGCCGACCGTGACCGATACGCCCACGCCGGGGGTCACCGCGAAAAGGCCTGGAGCGTAGCCGCCGCCGCCGCCACCGCCGCCGTTGGAGCCAGGCCCCCAGCTGCCGCCGCCGCCGCCCGCACCGCCCCACACCTGCGCCCGGACCGTGCGAATGTTCGCGGGCGGCACGAATGTCCCGCTCGCCAGATACGCGGCCATACCCGGCTGCAATGCCGTCACGAGATCGTTGTGAGAGAGGGCCTCGGGCGCCGTCGTCACCAGCTGAAAACCGGAACCGTCGAAGATCACCGTGGCGATGCCGGCTCCGGGGATGTCCCCATCCACCAGAGCGCTGCCGCCATAACGGACGATCGGCGCGGCCCCAACGCCCACCACAGTCAAGATGGCCGCCCCGGTGGAGCGCAGCGGTGCAAAGATCCGCAGCGGCACACCGGTAAGCGCGGCGAGGGAGGGCGGCGCCGGATCGAGCGCGATGGTGAGCGCGTTGGCGGTGCCGCCGGCGCCGAAATAATTGAGACGCTGCGAGCGGATCGCCGCCATCAACTGCCGCCAATCGGCCGCATCCGGCACGCCGCCGCAGCGCTCGATGAACTGGACCAGCTCCTCCTGGAGGCCGTTGAGCCATGCCGCCGCGACCTCGGTGCCCTGCACGCCGGCGAGCGCATCGCGCCCGCGAAAGCCTCGGCGGCCGCCGCCGATATCGGTCGTTCCTGGTGCGGTGATCCGATCCATGATGCCTCGCTATCCCGGCAGAACCAGGAACGCTCCGTTGCTGATGAGGGGCAGGCCGTCGGCTGTGAGCAGCGCATACGGCGTTTGGGTGGGCAGGTACGAAAACACGACTTCCGTGTGCGCCGGCGCGGCGCGGCGGATGTCGCATTCGATGTCCGAGAGCGCGAAATCATAGAGCCGGTCGCCGGCCTGGCTCTCGCCGGCGCGGAACACGCTCCACTCGCCCAGCGCCAAAATCACCTTCCAAATGAACTGCTGCGGGCTCTCGATCAGCTCATCACCGGCGTGCAGCAAGCCCACCTGAGTGGTGTGCGCTTCCTCGATCGTGATGATGACGCCGCGCTTGGCGGCGAGCGCCACATAATAGGCGATGCTCTGCCCGCCTCGGGCGGTCCACCGCTGGTGCGCCAGCTGCTGGCGCGCCGAGCGCGTCATGGTCGAGGGATCGCGGCCGCACGGATCGGCGCCGAGCACCCGCTCGAAATCCTCAAGACAGAGCACCGCCGTGCGCGGGTCCACCTCGTCCATCAT
>NZ_JBAFWT010000092.1:0-4726 GCF_043195195.1 Roseixanthobacter psychrophilus | reverse complement strand
GACTATGTGACTTGATCAGGCACCAAAGGACGGTGGCTGCTTTCCAGAGTGCCTCACAAAGCGCGTCTTGTTCGTTGCGGTGGCCGAGCGAATGCGCCGTTCAACCTCGCCGGGAAATCAGGTCTACATAACATCATTTCTTTTGATATCGACATATTGACGACTCTGCTGTCGATGCGGAAGGCGCGGCCCGCGTGGCGTCACAAGAGTGACACGAAGGCCATATAGCGATCTGTCCATTCCTATCGATATAATGACTCGTTTGGAGCTATCTGTTTCCAGCGACATGTCGCCAGGACCCAAGGGAGGCCAGCCGTGAATCGCATTCTTGCCTGGACAGCCGCGGCCGCGTTCGCGGCCTTATCGACGTTCATGCCTGCGGCGCACGCCGCGGAGGTGCGGGGCGCCGGCTCCACCTTTGCCTATCCCATCATCTGGAAGTGGGCGCAGGCGTTCCGCGAGCGCACCGGCCACCTCGTCGGATACCAGTCGGTGGGCTCATCCGCCGGCGTCAACCGCATCAGGGACGGCGTGGTGGATTTCGGCGCGTCCGACAAGCCGCTGAAGCCGGAGGAATTGGAGAAGTATGGTCTCGGCCAGTTCCCCGTCGTGTTCGGCGGCGTCGTGCCGGTGTTCAACGTGGACGGCGTGGGGCCCGGCCAGCTCCGCTTCACCGGTACACTGCTTGCCGATATCTATCTCGGCAAGGTCGCCATGTGGTCCGACCCCGCCATCAAGGCGCTCAATCCCGACCTCAAGCTGCCCGATACGAAGATCGCGGTGGTGCACCGCTCCGACGGATCGGGGACCACCTTCAACTGGGTCTCCTACCTCGCCAAGGCGAGCCCGGAATGGAAGCAGCAGGTGGGCGAGGGCAGTGCGGTGGCCTGGCCGGTGGGAACCGGCGCGCGCGGCAACGAGGGGGTGTCCACCGAGGTCAAGCGGGTCAAGAACGCCATCGGCTATGTCGAATACACCTATGTAGTGCAGGCAAAGCTGGCCTACGGCCTCGTGCAGAACCGTGCGGGTAAATTCATCGCGCCGAGCGCGGCATCGTTCCAGGCCGCAGCATCGAGCTTCGATTGGTCCGGTGCAAAGGACTTCTTCGTCGTCATCAACGATTCGGCCGCTGAGGATGCCTACCCCATCGCGGCGACCACCTTCGCGCTGATGTACCGCGAGCCCAAGATCCCCGCGAACAGCCAGGCCGCCTTCGAATTCTGGCGCTTTGCCCTCGGCGAGGGCGAGAAATTTGCCTCCGAGCTCGGTTATGTTCCCTTACCGCCGGTTCTGGTCGAGCAGGTGAAGGACTATTGGGCAAAGACCTTCAAGGGCGGCGCCTGAGATCACTGTACAACGCCGATAAAGTGCAAGACAGGTTGGATGGTGGAGCAAGATGAATGAAACGACGCTCAACGGGGAAGACGCGACCAGGATCTTCGATGCGCTGTCGCAAGGCACGCGTTTCGAGACTTATCGCCTCCTGCTGCGCTATGTCCCTTACGGATTGCCGGCTGGCGACATCGCCCGCCTTCTCGCTGTTCCGCACAACACTATGTCCACCCATCTCGCATTGCTCGAGCGCGCCAACCTCGTGACGGCGCGCCGCGAGGGGCGTTCCATCATCTATGCGGCGAGCCTCGCGCCCGCCGCGCCCATTCTCGGCCGCCTCATGAGCGAGATGGGCTTCACCCTCACCGCGCGGCGCGGCGCCTTGCAGTCCGCCTTTCCGCAGCTTCGCCCCGCTGCCGCGAACGATCGCGTCTACAACGTGCTGCTCGTGTGCTCGGCCAATTCGGCCCGTTCGCTGATCGCCGAGGCCCTGCTTAACCGCGAGGGGCGCGGCCGCTTCCGGGCCTATTCGGCCGGCAGCCGGCCGAAGCGAAAGCCGCATGCCATGGCACTCGAACTGCTTGCCTCGCTCGGCTACGAGACCACGCACCTCGCCTCCAAGAGCTGGGACGGGTTCGCCGGCCCGGACACGCCACAGATGGATTTCGTCATCACCACCTGCGACGCGGCGGCCGGCGAGATCTGCCCGGCCTTCCCCGGCCATCCGCTCCATGCCCATTGGGGCCTGCCCGATCCGATCCTGGTGAAGGGAACCGAGGCGGAGCAGAAGGCGGCTTTCCTCGCCACCTATCGCCGGCTGGCCGGCCGCGTCTCCGCCTTCGTCAACCTGCCGTTCGAGCAGCTCGACCTTGCGTCGCTGAAGGCGCGTCTCGGCGAGATCGGACGGATGGAGGGCGCGACCGCCCTCACGCTCTCGGGACAGGCCGCGTGACGGTGCTCCCGACGCAGCGCGGCACCGCCGCGCCTGCTCTATGTCACGGATACTTCAAGGAATGACGCTGCCATGAGAGTTGGGATCAACGGCCTCGGCCGCATCGGACGGCTGTCGCTGCGCGCGGCCATGGGGGCGGCACAGCGCCCGGACAACGACCCGCGCGGCAACAACCGGCTCGACATCGTCCATCTCAACGAGATCAAGGGCGGCGCCGAGGCCATTGCGCATCTGCTGGAGTTCGACAGCGTTCAAGGCCGCTGGCGCGCGCCCATCTCCCATGACGAGGGGAGCGTGCGCATTGGCGAGAAGGCCATGTCCTTCTCCTCCCACGCCATGCCGGAAGACATCCCCTGGGGCGATCTCGGCGTGGACGTGGTGCTGGAATCCACCGGCAAGTTCCTCACCCCCGCCGTGCTCGAAGGCCACCTGAAGCGGGGCGCCAAGCGCGTCATCGTCGCCGCTCCGGTGAAGGACCCCTCCGTGCTCAACGTGGTGGTGGGGGTGAACGAGAGCCTCTACGACCGGGAGAAGCACCCCATCGTCACCGCCGCCTCCTGCACCACCAATTGCCTCGCCCCGGTGGTGAAGGTGGTGCACGAGGCCATCGGCATCCGCCACGGCCAGATCACCACCATCCACGACCCCACCAACACCAACGTGGTGGTGGATGCGCCCCACAAGGACCTGCGCCGCGCCCGCTCCGCCATGCTCTCGCTGCAGCCCACCACCACCGGCAGCGCCACCGCCATCGCCCTCATCTATCCCGAGCTGAAGGGCAAGCTGAACGGCCATGCCGTGCGCGCCCCCGTGCTCAACGCCTCGCTCACCGACTGCGTGTTCGAGCTGAACCGCGAGACCACGGCAGAGGAGGTGAATGCCCTGTTCGCCGAGGCCGCCGCCGGAGCGCTCAACGGCATTCTCGGCTTCGAGCGGCGTCCCCTGGTGTCGGCGGACTATGCCCGCGACACGAGGTCCGCCATCGTGGACGGGCCGTCCACCCTCGTCACCGACGGCACCCTGCTCAAGGTCTATGCCTGGTACGACAACGAGATGGGCTATGCCTGCCGCATGGTGGACCTCGCCTGCCATCTCGAACAGGCGGGCCTGTGATGGCGGCCTCCTCCTCGGCCGGCCTGCGCAACTATGCCATCGTCACGGCGGCCTATTGGGGCTTCACGCTGACCGACGGCGCCCTGCGCATGCTGGTGCTGTTCACCTTCTTCAAGCTCGGCTACTCGCCCTTCACCCTCGCCTTCCTGTTCCTGCTCTATGAGGCAGCGGGCATCGGGGCGAACTTCATCGGCGGCTGGCTCGCCGCCCGCTTCGGCATCACCCGGATGCTCACGGTGGGGCTCACCACCCAGATCGCCGGCTTCCTGCTGCTCTCGGCCATGTCCCCCTCGTGGGAAACCGCTTTCCTCGTGGCCTGGGTGGTGGCGGTGCAGGGCGTGTGCGGGGTGGCCAAGGACCTCACCAAGACCGCCTCCAAGTCCGCCATCAAGGTCACGGAGGCGGAAGCAAAGGGCAATGCCGAGGGGCGCCTGTTCCGCTGGGTGGCGTGGTTCACCGGCTCCAAGAACGCCATGAAGGGCTTCGGCTTCTTCCTCGGCGGCGTGCTTCTGGAGGCGTTCGGCTTCCGCCTCTCGCTGTGGCTCATGGCGGGCGTGCTGGCGATCGTGCTGCTCGGCGTCCTGCTCTCCCTGCCGCCCATGATGGGCAAGGCCAAGGCCAGTTCCTCGGCCAAGGAATTGTTCGGCAAGAGCCGGGGGGTGAATCTGCTCGCCGCCACCCGCGTCGCCTTGTTCGGCGCGCGGGACGTGTGGTTCGTGGTGGGCGTGCCGGTGTTCCTCTATGGCCTCGGCTGGACCTTCCCCATGGTGGGCGGCTTCCTGGCGCTCTGGACCATCGGCTACGGCATCGTGCAGGCGGCGGCGCCTGCGGTGGTGAGCCGCAGCCCGGACGGATTGTCGAAGGAGGTTCCGGCGGCGCGCTGGTGGGCGCTTGGGCTCGCGCTCGTTCCCGTCGCCATCATCGCGCTCCTTGCCATGACGCCCCTGCGGCCGGACCTCATCGTCGTCATCGGACTCGGCATTTTCGGCGCCGCCTTCGCGGTGAATTCCTCGCTGCACTCCTATCTGATCCTCGCCTATGCGGGGTCGGAGAAGGCGGCGGAGGACGTGGGCTTCTATTATGCGGCCAACGCGGCGGGGCGATTTGCCGGGACCCTTCTGTCCGGCCTGCTCTATCAGGTCGGCGGCATCACCGCCTGCCT
This sequence comes from Roseixanthobacter psychrophilus, assembly GCF_043195195.1. Lineage (NCBI taxonomy): Bacteria > Pseudomonadati > Pseudomonadota > Alphaproteobacteria > Hyphomicrobiales > Xanthobacteraceae > Roseixanthobacter > Roseixanthobacter psychrophilus. The sequence continues at coordinate 167 of NZ_JBAFWT010000092.1, read as the reverse complement.
TACCGGCTCCGCCGTCATGCTCGGCATCTGCTGGCTCACCACCTTACTGCTGCCGACCCATGCCCGAGCCATCGGGCAGGCCGCTCCGGGCAGCGCCCCGGTGGGCAGCTGAAGCGGTGGCATCGTAGTCCGCGCGTCACACAACAGTTGTCACTTGGCACTTAATT
>NZ_JBAFWT010000091.1:0-4836 GCF_043195195.1 Roseixanthobacter psychrophilus | reverse complement strand
CAGCGCCACTTCTGGACATTGGCTTCAATCCGAAATGCAGACATTCGTAAGCCGGCCGGGAGCTCTCTGCTCGCTAGCCGCCTCCCACTTATGAGATTGGCCTCGACGCCGCCTCCGATTTGGTCGAAATCCCTATTTGAAGGGGCCTCTAATGAAGCAACTTGCGGCGGGCGACCTTACGCCTCGACTCATCAGTCATGCCCTGTGACCAGATCCCTGGAAAAGAAGGCGATTTCAGCATCGAGGTGCTGAGGGCATCGGCTGTTACCTTGTTCGCGATCCTCCTCCGTGACGACCTCGTTGCACACCTCGCAGCGAAGCTCGTAGCCGTCCCGGCGGCACACTGCGCAAGCGCCTTCGTCGACGACGACCGCGACCTCACCGCAGACGTCACATTTCAAGAGCGGTGGCATGCCTCCCTGTGTCGCGGCGACATAGAGGTTTCGGGCGAAGTGGCTCACCAAGGTTGGCCAAATCTGGCCTTTCGCCGGGAAGGTCATGGGGCATACGCGACACCTGAGGCGAGCTGTGTCCTGGTCGGTGTCGGCGGGGTCCTCTAGTTCGACGAGCGCAGACTTGCAGACCGCGCACACGAGCTCTGTCGCGGCGGCGAGGCGCATTGTTGGCGACCGCCAGCGCAGCGTGCGGGTCGAGGCCTGGCATCGGACCAATTCGTCCTGAAACACGCTCTCGTTGGAGAGAAGAAACTCCCAGGTGTCGGACTCCAGCGCTTCCGCCGGATCGAGGCCGAGGACGTCGAATAGGCGGCGAATCATCATCGCCGACTGCGCGACGACCTCCCGTAGGTCGTCGGGACTGCCTGCGAACCGGTAGTGCTCCAAGACATTGCGATGCCTCGTCAGCTTTCGCAGGGGCACCCAATCGAGCTTAATCCCAAGCTGGCCGAACCGCTCGATAATCTGCTGCTCGTCTACGGTCTTCTCGCCCTGGCCCTTGAAGACGAGGTTGCCGGCAGCATCGAGTCCTGGGGTGATGCGGGCCTTGATGAGCACCTCGTCGCTTCCAGCCGGCGACAAGGCGCGGAGCTTCTCTTTGCAAAGGAGGAGAACCCCCGCCCGGACGTTACGTACGGCGGAGATCAGCCGTCGCGGGTCCGATGAACGGAAATCCTCAACGCCAATCTCGATCGATTGCACTGCGCTCGTGAGCAGGGACTCCATGGTCCAGGTAGCCCTCTATGGCGGGGTATAGACGCGCAGGACGCGCCAGAAGCAGACCTTGCCAACTGCGTGCCCGAACGTCCGTTATGGGGCCGGTGGCAGACTGGCCGGTCTTGGCTGCCGCTGTGCCGATAGCCGCCGTTCTGCAGCCGACCCCTTGATTGTCATTCAACCGGTCGTTGGAGTGATCCCGAAACCCGCCGTTCGAGACGACCGCGCGCAGTTTCGGGAAAATCCACTCGGGAACAGATTTCGGGAAAGCGGCCTCGCCGGACGCATCGGGCTGTGGGAGCCGCCTGGACTGTCCCGTAAAGGGCTCCCAGTCCGGGAACGGCGCGAAGGAGCGAATTGTGGTGCCGAGTGGCAACCAGTAGAGTGGTATCAGCATCAAGAGTTGGGGCGACGCCCAACACCAACCTGCCGATCCAGGCAAGGTGGTGCCCTGCAAGGGGATGTGGCCGAGCCGGCAACTAAACGGAGCAAGCCACAAAGCGTCGAACCAGTGCGAGAAGCGACGCTGCATGTCTATGAATGACCCAACCCTTGCCGAGCGGCTTGGATTTAGCCGTGAGGACCGGCTTCTCATCGTCAACTGCGACGACGTGGGATCGAGCCATAGCGCCAACGTGGCAGCGTTTCGAGCCATGACCTGCGGCATCGCCACGGGTGCCTCGCTGATGGTCCCCTGCCCTTGGGCGACCGAGGCGGCGCGCATGTTTCGGGGCTTGCCGCTTGGCGTTCATCTAACCCTGACCAGCGAACATCCGGGCTATCGCTGGCGGAGTCTCACCGGAGCTGTCTCGCTACACGATGCTGACGGCTTCCTGCCTGCCACAACGGCGCTTGCCGTGGCGCAGCAGGACGACGAGGACGTGCGCTCCGAATGTTGCGCCCAGATCTATGCGGCCTTGGCATGGGGCGTTGATGTTACTCACATCGACACGCACATGGATGTCCTCCATGCGAGCGAATCACTATTCGCGATCTACCTCGACCTTGCCGAGCAATTCGACGTCCCAATCAGGCTTCCTCTCCATGCGCCCTTTTCGACGCGCGAACTGGCGGCGGCGCGGGGAGTGTTGTCAGTGGATCATTTAATCTACACTTGGCCGCGCCCCACCCGCGACGTGATGTTCGAGGCGTGTGCTAACCTACCTCGCGGCGTAACGGAGCTGTTTGCCCACCCGGTCTTGGAAGGGGAGGAGCTGCGGGGCTACGACTGTCACCATGCGGGTATTCGCGTGCATGACGCCGCGACGCTGAACGATCCCAGCGTTGCAGCCCTGCTTGATCGGCAGGGAATCACGCGAATTAGCCATCGAGAATTGCGGACAGTGCAGCGAGAAAAAACACTTAGCCTTCCCGTTTCATCATCCTTTTCGAGAAAGCCGGGGCGTGAGGGCAACGGCGGCTATCGTTCATCGCTATCCCGAAACTGGCGTATCGCCTAACCAACCCGGTTCGGTCGTTGGCGTCTGTCAGACCGTAGCCGGGAAATGATTTCCGAGGCACATCTGGGGCCGGCTACCGACCGTCGGCTTCTGGCGCGGGATCGGCAAAAGCTGCCGCGCAAAATTCGGGCACACGACTTTTTATCGATCGGCGTAGTTTGGATCCAACTCGGGGAGCCACCGTCTTTCGTACGCTACGACGCGCTATGGCCGCCGAACTCCGTCGACAGTACGATGTAATTTACAGCTTGAGGGGCGTCTCCTGCTCCCGATAGGCTGTGCGCAAGAAACAGACGCCGGAGTGGGGCCGAAAACACGACGCTCCACTTGCCGGCGAGGTGGGGATAAGGCGCGCTATTAGTCCGCCTGGAAGGAGATCTGACTCGCGTCCATCGACAGACCCTACCATATTCCACCTCATGCAATCGACGGCTTCCCCTAGGCCGGCGTCGCCGCCAGAGCGATGGCCGCCTCTTGTCCCTGGCGACTACAACGCTGGCGTATTGCGCCTGGTCACACTCGTGCGCGACCGGGTGAACCATCTGCTGTTCGCTTCGGTTGAGCTGTTGCCGACCGAAATGCCAGCTCCCCCAAATCCGCCAGGCGGCGGCTGGTGGGACAACTTCGGTGGCGATCGGCTGTGCGTAGGTCGGACCGCGCTGCGTTTGGCAGATGCGCTCGACTGGTACGAGGCCTTGAAACAGGGGCGCGCTACTATTCCGGGCAAGGCCTTTGCGATCACCGCCTCGGCGCTAGGTCCTGAACCCGACTACGACGGGTTTACGGTCCTCGCGGAGCCGCCGCCCTTCTCGCCATCATGGCACGGGCGGCCGCGGCTACATCGCTTGGTGCCGATGGCGGCTCTGGCCGAGCCGGTTCAAGCGCTGCGCGATAGCATGGTCAACGTCAGCGCCGAAGGCCGCGCCCGGCAATGGCTTCGTGACCACATCCATTTTGATTTATTGGCTTATGATGACTGGTTGGGCTCGGGCGTTCTGATTGCGCCTAATCCGTTGCTGCGCGGCTTTGGCGCGCGCATCGTCAATCGGTCGGTGACACCAGAGACCCTGGAGCTTGGCGGCACCCCGCGACGGGGTGCCAATGTCACGTCACTGCGAATGGCGGTCGAAGAGGTTCGCGCGGGAGCGCCGGCGTGGCGCGCCGAAGGCTCGCCAAACGCACTTGGCCGCTTCCGCGCTCCAGCGCCCTCCCAGGTCGCCATGGTGCGCGAGGAGTTGTTCTGTCCCGTACGCGGCGTATTGGACCGCGAGCCGCCGGCCTTCTTCTTCCGCAGCGTCTCTGTCTCCTCCTCTGTGGGAGCTGAGGCCAAGGCTCGTTACGTCGACCCACCGACACGTGCCCCTGATGCGGGTGCGCGCACGGTGTATGTCCGACCCGCCCCAGCGCGGCAATCTGAGCCCCCTATGACACCCTTGCGGGCGCTCGAATGCCTCCAGGACGCGCGGGCCGAGCGGCAGGGCGCGCTACGGCCTGCGGAGGCCCCGCAAATCCCACCCGGCGTTCGCCTGTTTGAGCACAATCGCGAGGAGACAGTGGATTGGATGTGCGGGCTGATCGCCCGCGCACGCTCTCACGTCCTATTCGTTGACCCTTACTTGGACGCTGACGACCTGCAGCAGTTCGCGACGGCCACCCAGTACCAGGGCGTCTCGATCCGCGGCCTGATCAATCCTCGTCCCCGCCGTCACAAGCGTGTCGACCCCAACGGCGACAGCTTCGGCGATCTCATGCTGAAGAAAATCGCGGCCTTCCGCGACCCGGCCCAAGAGTTCGGCGAGATCGACATCCGAGTGTCCCGGGGGCGCCGCCTGCACGACCGCTTCCTTCAGATCGACGATGTCATCTGGCACTCCGGCCATTCGTTCAACAAGGTGGGGGACGGCGAGATTAGTCTGATGACCCTCGTCGCCCAACCCACTGAATTGGCCCAGGCCTTAGCGGAGACTTTCGCCGAAGCTGAGCCGTTCGAGACATGGTGGGCCAATCGGCCGCCGGCGATTTGGTCGTTGAGGCATGAGGCGGGCTATCAGCTGCGACGCTTGGCCAAATGGATCGAACGTCCGCCTGCCGGCCAAGTGCGAGGGGACGTCGATGACTAACGGCCTGACCCTTCCAGCGCCGGTCGACGGCGCTGCGGCGCTCGCTGCGACCATGGAGTGGATTGCAGCATCCGAAGGCTGTCA
>NZ_JBAFWT010000090.1:0-5027 GCF_043195195.1 Roseixanthobacter psychrophilus | reverse complement strand
TCAGCTTGATCGGTCTCAACCCAGCCGACTATGGGACGCACAGCTTGCGGCGAACAAATGTCTCCATCCTTTACAAGCGGACCGGAAACCTCCGCGCCTGCCAGCTCCTGCTCGGCCACACCAAGCTCGAGAGCACCGTGCGTTATCTCGGCATCGAGGTTGATGGCGCCTTGAGCCTGTCAGAGCAAACCGAGATCTGAGGCTTGTAGCCGCCAGATCCAAGGGAGATTGCCCGTGACGCTGGCCCAGAACAGACCGTGGGTGCACTCGGCTGCTTCTTTTGTCGGCGGATAAGTTCTCCGGCGCCCGGCTCACCTCAGATTGGCATCGGGGACGCGCCGCGGCCGATGATGAGTGCGGTCTCCTCCTCCGCCACCCGGATCGCTCGGGCGTGGGTGGAGGTGACCGGCCACAGCAGGCCCAGTTCCCGCTGGGGCGCCGGCTCGGGCAGTGCGTGCTTGCGGATGGCCAATCCTTCGGGAAACGGCAGCGCGCGGTCCGGCACCAGCGAGACGCCGAGTCCGCGGTGGACCAGCACCGCGATGGCGTCGAGCGCGTCGAGCTCGATCCTGTCCTTCGGCCGGATGCGCTGCTGCCGCAGATAGTTCTCCGCGATCTGGCCGGACCACAGCGAGCGGTCGTAGCGCACCAGCGGTCGCTCCCGGAGAAGGTGGAGCGGATCGGCGCAGGCCTCGCCGCTGGACGCTATGACGATGAAGCGCTCGGCCCTCAGGGCACGCCAGGCCAGGGTCTTGGGTAGCCTGAAGGGCGGATGGAACAAGAAACCTGCGTCCACCTCCCCCGCGTTCAGCTTCTCGAAAATGTGGGCGGACGATCCCTTTTGGACGATGATTTCCAGGTCCGGATATTTCTGCGCCAGAGCAGGAAGCACGTCGCACAGGATGGTCGTGATGGCGGTCTGGGCGACGCCGAGCCGCAATTGTCCGCGCGGCTTGTCTTGATCCTGCACCGTCCTTAGGTCGCGCAGATCCCGCAGGATCCCCGCCGCGCGCAGCGCCAGCGCCTCTCCGGCCGAGGTGGGCCGGGCGGTGCGCCCCGAGCGGGCCATGAGGGCGAAGCCGAATTCCTCCTCCAGGGCACGGATCCGCAGCGCCAGCGTCGTCGGAGCGAGATTGAGCTGGCGAGCGGCCTCGGCCACCGAGCCGTGCTCGACCACGGCCACGAAGCACTCGAGGAAGCGCGTATCCATTGCTCATGTTTCCTGCGGTATGAACGCATGTATAGCTTTGTTTTCATATCCTATCCACCGCTCCATAATCGCCGCCAAGAAGCGTGCCGTCCGGCCCGGGAAAGATGCGGAAAGTTTGTGCTTGTCCGCAGGAGTGGAGGAAGTGTCTTGTTGGACAAGCAATCGAAGCCCGTCCTGTCCGAGGCCGAGCTGACCGAACTCGCGACGACGGCGCTGACGGGTCTGGGCCTCGACCGGAAGGATGCCGTCGATGCCGCCCGTGTCCTCACGCTCGCGGAGATGTTCGGCCTTGCGACCCATGGGGTCGGCCGCATTGAATCCTATGGCGAGCGCCTTCAGATCAACGGCATCAATCCGCGCCCGTCCATCACGGTCGAACAGGTCGCGCCCGCACTGGTCCGCGTGAACGGGGACAATGGCGTCGGTCCTTTGGTCGGGATGCGGGCACTGGAGGCCGCCATGGCTGCCGCGGCCACCACCGGCGTTGCCCTGGCACTGGCCCGCGGCAGCAACCATTTTGGGCCGGTCTCGCCCTACAGCCATATCGCCGCCGAGGCCGGCTTCGCCAGCCTCATCGGCAGCAACGCCACCACCACCATCGCGCCCTGGGGCGGGAGCGAGGCCCGCCTCGGCAACAGCCCGTGCGGCTTCGGCTTTCCCAATCCGGGCGGCGATCCCATCATCCTCGACATGGCGATCAGCGTCGCGGCCCGGGCCAAGATCCGAAACGCCGCCAAGGCGGGGCAGCCCATTCCCGACACCTGGGCGACCGATCGCCTCGGCCGCCCCACCACCGATCCGAACGCGGCGCTGGACGGCTTCCTGCTGCCGATCGGCGGCCACAAGGGCTATGGCCTCGCTCTGGTGGTGGACCTGCTTGCGGGCCTCCTCTCGGGTGCGGCCTATCTCACCCACGTCAAATCCTGGGTCGATGCGCCCGAAGAGCCGCAGAACCTCGGCCATTACTTCCTGCTGATCGACACCCGGCGCCTCGGCTCGCCCGATTGGCTGTGCGAGCGCATGGAGGATTTCACCCACATCCTGCACACGACCCCCCCGGCCGATCCCAAGTCGCCCGTGCTGGTGCCGGGCGAGATCGAGAACCGGAACCTTGCGCGGGCACGGCGGGAGGGCATCGCCGTCGACCAGGCCCTGTTCGCCAAGCTCCAGGAACTGGCGGCCTGCTTGCCTCAGGCCTAACCCCATCATTTTGCCCGCACAAGACGGGCGCCAACCAAGAAAGGCCTCGGCAACAAGAGGCCGAACGGGGAGGAAACCGTGACCAACATCGCCATCCAACAATCCAGTTCACAAAGCCTCGCGGTTGACGACGACGCGCTCAGGAAAGTGGCATTCCGCAAAGTGATCTGGCGGATGCTGCCCATCCTGACCCTGGGCTATGTCTTCAACTTCCTCGATCGCACCAATATCGGCTTCGCGGCCCTGCAGATGAACCGCGATATCGGCCTGTCCGCCACCCAGTTCGGGTGGGGCGCCGGCATCCTCTTCATCGGCTATTGCGGCTTTGAAATCCCCAGCAACATGATGCTCTACAGGTTCGGGGCGCGGATCTGGATCTCGCGCATCATGATCTCCTGGGGCCTCCTGTCGTGCGCCATGAGCCTGGTGTCGGATCCGACCAGCTTCTACCTGATGCGCTTCGCGCTGGGGGTTGCGGAGGCGGGCTTCTTTCCCGGCGTCGCGTTCTTCCTGTCGGCCTGGTTCCCGGCCCAGTATCGCGCGCGGATCCTCTCATGGTTCCTCGTGGCCATCCCCTTTTCGTCGGTCATCGGAGGCCCGCTCGGCGGGATGTTGCTGGAGCTTGACGGTCACCATGGCCTCGCCGGGTGGCAGTGGCTCTTCATCATCGAGGGGCTTCCGGCTATGATCATCGGCCTCATCCTGCTGAAGCTCCTTGCCGACCGGCCGCAGGACGCCAAGTGGCTCACCGACGAGGAGAAGCGCGTCATCATCGCCAGCGTCGAGGGCGAGAAGCGCGATCGCGCCGTGACTAGGTTCGGCTCCGCCTTGCGTGACGTCCGCGTGTGGATCTGCACGGTCGTCTACCTGGGCTTCACCGTCGGCTCCTATGGCATCCAGATCTGGTTGCCGCAGATCCTCAAGCAGCAGAACCTGACCAATCTGGAGATAGGTTGGATTTCGGCGCTGCCCTATCTTGCCGCCACGATCGGCATGATCCTTTGGGCCCGTTTCGCGGACCGGTCCGGCCGCAAGGTGTTCAATCTCGCCACCTGCTGCGGCCTCGCCGCGGTCGGCTTTCTCATCGCCATCTCGACAGGACGTTTCGACCTCTCACTGCTGGGGCTCACCGCGGCTCTCGTCGGCGTCACCTCGGCGCGGGCGATCTTCTGGTCGATCCCGACGCGGTTCCTCACCGGCATCGCGGCCGCTGGCGGCATCGCCTTCATCAACACCATCGGCACCACCGGCGGGTTCTTCGGCCCGACGATCGTGGGATGGCTCAAGGACGCCACCGGAACCTTCGAGGCCGGACTGCTTGCCATGGCCGGCTTTCTCGCGGTGTCTACGGTCTTCGCTCTCCTGCTGAAGCTCGTTGTCCACGACGAGTGAACCGGCGCCTCTCAGCGCGAATCATCAGCCCGTGGAGGAACCTCAACATGATGGATCGGAGAGCCTTCTTGTCCGCTGTCGCCGGTAGCCTCACCCTCTCTGCCGCTTCGTCCGCGCAGACGCCACCCGGCAGGTTGGCGCTCTACGCGAATGTCGGCCCGGACCTCACCCATTACGAGGTCGACGTGGAGGCGCTGACCCTGACGCGCCGCGGCACCGTCACGCTGCCGGACAACGTGCAATATGCTTGGCCGCACCGCTCGCGACGGTTCCTCTACGTCGCCACCAGCAACACCGCGCCCGGCAACGGTGCGGCTCCGGGCACGGCTCATCACCTGAGTGCTCTCAGCATTGATGAACGCAGCGGCGCGCTCGGGCTGTATGGGGCGCCGGTGGCGCTGCCCACTCGCCCCATCCACCTCTCCACCGACGGTCCCTCGCAGAACATCCTGGTCGCCTTCAACAGGCCAAGCGCGCTCAGGGTGTACCGCATCAACGCGGATGGCACGCCGGGCGAGGAGGTCCGACAGCCAGAAACGCTTGATGCCGGCATCTATGCCCATCAGGTCCGCGTGACGCCGGACAACCGCCGCGCGCTCCTCGTCACCCGCGGCAACGAGGGAACCCCCGTGCGGCCCGAGGAACCCGGCGCGATCAAGGTCTTCGACTATCGGCGCGGCCGTCTCACCAATGAGGTCTCCATCGCTCCCAACGCAGGCAGGGCTTTCGGCCCTCGCCACCTGGACTTTCATCCGACGAAGCCGTGGATTTTTCTATCTATCGAGACGCAGAACCAGATCGCGCTTCTGCAGATGAGCGACGACGGCGTCGATCCCCGGCTTCTGTTCCGGGTGGGGACGCTTGATGGCTCGCGCACCGGACGGGCACGGCAGGCCGCGGGGCCGATCCATGTCCACCCCAACGGCCGGTTCGTCTATGTGGCGAACCGGGCGGAGCAGACCGAGGACGTCGATGGCATTGAGGTCTTCAAGGGCGGCGAGAACAGCATCGCAGTCTTCGAGCTCGAGCAAGTGACGGGCGAGCCGAGGCCCATCCAGCATGCGGACACCCGCGGCATCCATCCGCGAACGTTCCATATGGATCCGAGCGGCAGGATGCTGGTGGTCGAGCACAATCTTCCGGTGACGCTACGCGATGGGGCTGCAACGAAAGTGAGCGCCGCCGGGCTGTCTGTCTTCCGCGTTAATGACGACGGCAAGCTGAC
>NZ_JBAFWT010000089.1:0-5362 GCF_043195195.1 Roseixanthobacter psychrophilus | reverse complement strand
GGGCGCGGCATCCGGCGCTGCCGGTGCCGGATTGGTCCACAGCTTCAATTTTTCCATGACCTTCCAGGCAGCGTCTGAGCTGAGGCCCTTGGCGGTGCGCTGGCCGGTCTCGGCTTCCAGGAGGTCGCGATAGCTGTCGTCGTCGAGGCCGAGTTTCGCCGCCATCGCGTGGATCGCGCCGATCTGCTTCGAACTGGCGGGCGCGGCGGCGATCATGTGCGATCCTCCCAGCGAATAAGCACCAGGTCCTCGTGCAGTTGCGGGCCGTGGACCGACCGCCACCACACGCCAAAGAAATCGATGGGACGGTGGTCAGGCATCGGCCGCCCAAACCCATCGGCCACGGCGAACGCATCTGCTTCCTCGCTTGCGAGTTCGAGGACGACGCCGTTGATTTCGAGATGCGCGAGATACCCTGGCCTCGTGTCGATCACCAGCCGGTCCACGCCGATGCAGACCGGGTCGGGGATGATCTTGCGGCAACACTTCGTGCGCATGCCCTGGAAGATTTGCAGGCGCTCTTCGGGCCGTGCATGGCGCGGGCGTGGAAGCCGGATTGTCTGGCGTTTGATGCGCCGCTCGATATCGGCGACGAATGCGCTCTTGAAGCTGTAAGCGACCATCACCGCTCCCCCCGATAGGTCAGCAGACGCGGCGGGGCCGCGATCGCTCCTGTGCCGCGCTCGGCCTTCTTCGGCTTGTCGGCGGCCTTCTGGTCGCGCTGGATCTCGGCCAGATCCTGCAGGAGCATGCCGAGGCGGAGCGGGTCGAAGATCTCGATCTCGATCTTCACCAGGGCGCCGCCCTTGGCCTGTGTCGCGGCCGAAAAGGACTTGAGGCGGCCATCCTCGCCCGGCCAATAGATGCTGCGCAGGGTCATGGCCGCACCCCGCACCAATGCGCAGCGCGATCCACCCACGCGTCATGCCCAGGCCGCCACGCGATGGCGAGGCCATCGGCCGAGAGCAGCGCGCCGACGTCCCGGCCACCGACGGTGAGGCGGGCGAGCGTGCGGCCGTAGCGGTCGCGGCCGTGGCGGACGATCTCCACCGGCCGGCCGCGCAGCAGCTCCAGGAGCCGCGCCTTGGCGGCGAGGCCGAGCACAAGCTCGCTCTCGCAGCGCGGGTGGGCGGTCTCTGGCGCATCGATGTCGAGCAGGCGGATATGCTCGGTGCCGAGGGCGACGGTGTCGCCATCGATCACGCGCAGGCGGTTGCCATCAAGCGCGAGGGCGGGCGTGGCGGCCAGGAGCGCGGCCAGCAACAGCAATCGGGCGATCATGATGCGGCTCCCGCTGTCACGTCGGCGCGATCGCGGATCATCGCTTCCAGGCGATCCAGCTCTGCCGCGTATGAGGGATCGCACAGCCGCTCGCGCACCGCTCTGCACGCGTGCGAGACGGTGGTGTGGTTCAGATCGAAATGGGAAGAGACCGCTTTGTTGTTCTTCCTCGTCAGGCGCAGGGCGAGATAGACCGCCAGTTGCCGGGCGCGCACGACATGATATGCGCGACGCGCCGAGTGGATGTCGATGAGACTGACCTGGCAGTGCTCGGCAACCACCGCTTCCACGGTATCGATCGTGATGGGCGCGGCATCCTCCCCCGGCACCGCGCGCAGCGCCGCGAGCAATACCGTGCGCACGGCACGCGGGCCCACCAGCGTGCTCATCTCCAGCGTTCCGGCGATCAGCGCTTCCATGTAGGCCCGCATCTGCGCGGCAGGGGTGAGCTTCGACGCCGGCGCCGGCGCACCGCGATTGAGGCGGAGCGATGTGGAGCGGTAATGCGCCTCCAGCTGTGCGGCCGAGTTGAATTGCATCGCCGTCATTGCACCGTCTCCTTCCGCTCGTTCTGCGCGGGCTTTCCGGGCTGGATCAACAGATGTCCAGTCTCCAGGCCTTTCCCGAAATGTTCGAACACCCATTCCGCTTGCGCTGGGGTTTTGCACGTGACCGTCAACCGCACGACGTCATCGTCCAACAGCTCAAGCTCGACTTGTTTGACTTGGGCGGTGTTTGAATCGCTCATGCTCGCCCCCTCACGCCGAGGCCAGATCGATGGTGATGGCTTTCCACTTCGCGCGGGCATTAGCCCGCTTGTAGAAGCGGCAATATTCTCGGGAGCCTATGACGCAGATGGCGTCGCTTAGGGCCTCCATCGCCTGCGGCCACGGCGCCTTGTCGATCTCGACACGGCGAAGCTGGAACAGCGCCGCGCGATTGATCTTGCCTTCCTTGTCGGTCTGGAAGGCGTGTTGGACCAGTGTCCTTAGCTCGGCGCTGGCGGTCTCCGACCAAGCGGCTATGCAATCATCCACCAGCTCTTTTGCGACCTGCAGCTCAGGGCCAAAGGACAGCTGATCCTGCACCTGAATCCGCACCTGCCCCAGGCCGTCATACTGCGTCAGGGTGGTGTTGCCCTTCGCGCCGCCCCGTGTGCCGCCGTATCGCTCCGAGAGGAGATCCATGAACGTTGCCACATCGTCGAACGTGTGGCCGCGAAACCGGCTGACCCGCGCGGAAAGCTCTTCCGCATTGGCCAGGATCTTGCGGACTGTCTGGTCCTCCAGAAGACGTTGCGGCTTCATGAGGTCGAGCGGCACGAGGTGGCCCTGCGCGTCGGTCATGTACCGATTGCCGCCGACAACGACCACGCCCGGCTCTTCGGCCGGGACGGCATCAGCTTGCATTTCCATGTGCGGGTTCCTCTTCGACAAGGGTGACGTAGCCGAGCGTTACAAGCGCGGCGGTGAGTTGTTCCGTCGCCGCTTCCAGTGCGTCGTCGGTGAGGACGCATTCGGCGAACGTGTCGGCATCGAGCATTTTTGACCGTGCCGCGAGCAGGTCGGCGGCGAGGCGCGCCACCTGATCGAGCGCGACCGTGGCACGCGCCAGATCGACCAAGCGGGTGACCGGTATGCCGACGGCCTCGCGGCGCGGGTTCTTGTGCTCGGCGATCTGGCGGCCGTCGGCGACGCCCCGGCGGCAGATGTCAGCGGATGTCATGCTGCATCGCCTCCGCCGCTGTGGTGCTGATCCGACGGGCGGAACAGGATCACGACATTGCTGCCAGCCACCGGCACCGCCAGCGTCTCCGCTCGGGTGCGGCCGACGGCATCGAGGTCGCGGGCGACCTCGTCCATCTGTGCCAGATCGCGCTCAAGGTCGCGGGCCCGATCGACCATCGCGCTCATCATGAAGATGAGGGTCTGCACCGCCACGGCATGGAGTTGCATGCCGGCCGACTCGTACGGCTTGAACTGATCCCGCAGGGTGGCAAGGCTCTCGCTGAGGGGAGGATTTTTCATTTCCGCCCCCTCACGCCGTTTCGAGCTGCGATGAGGACAATTGCCCCCACGCCTGCCGAATATGGTTCGGGCCGAGCCCTTCGCCGCTGCTGCTCGCGAACATCCCGGCGAGCCGCAGCGTCTTCGTGAGGTTGCGCAGAGCGCCCGGCTTGCGGCCGATCTCCTTCAACAACTGGCCGGCGGGGGCGGCGCCATCAATGCCCCAGGCCGCGAGGATTTCGCAGATGTCTTTTGCGCGCGCTTTCGGTTGCACGATCCGCATGCCGACCCGCGAATGCAGCTGCGCGAACTGGGCGCCGCGTGCCTCACCGCCCTGCAGGCGGCCGAAGACGCTCTCATTGCCGGCGATGGCGATGCCGCACTTCGCGAGGTCATGCACCGTGCGCAACTGGTCGAGTGCTTTGCTCTCCAGGTGCTGTGCTTCGTCGATGATGATGAGCGCCGCCGCATTCTTGAGGCGGGCCACGACGGCGCGAGAGACGCGGTTGGTCGACCGCTCCACCACACCGACAGCGTCGGCGACTGCGGACAGCAGATTGTTGGGCGAGGACAAGCAAGGTTCGGCCGTCACCACAAAAACGTTGGAAGACCGCTTCTGATATTCCTCAATCGCCGTCGTCTTGCCGATCCCGGCGCCGCCCACCGCGACCACGAAGTCGGGTGCCGACTGTGCGAACGCAAACAGGTCGAGCATGGCGGAGGCGGTGGGCGTGCGAACGAAGCCGGGCGCCGTGGGCAGCACCATCGCGGTGCGCTCGCGCTCCCGGCGTGTCTCCAGCCAGCGCGAGACCTTTGCAGCGATGCCGGAGTTGTCACCTTTGTAGGTGCCGCCCATCCACGGGGTGAATGTGCCGTACGCGATGCCGGCTTCCTTGGCGATTTCCACCTGCGTCAGACCTTCTGTGGTCATGATGAGGCGCACTTCTTCCCGCACGTGGTCCAGTGGATTGGCAGGTTTTTCGATGGCGTCGTTCATGCTATGCTTCCTTTGCAACAGACTTTCAGCGGCGCGTGACGATCAATCGTCCGCGCCGTTCTCTTTTCCGACCACGTGCAGCTTCCTGACCGCGCGGCCGAACATTTCGAGCACCTCTTCCTGATCGTGCTCGTATGCTTGCTTGAGAGCGGTGCCGCCGGCGCCGAACAGCGGACGCACCACCTTGTTCTCCGGCGGTTCCGGCGCCTCGATCTTGGCCATGAGGGCGCCGACCTGCTCGGGCGTGAGCTTGCGCTCGGCGGCCGCTGCGGCCTTGCTGGCGCGTAGGAAATCGTTGCGGGCGCGGGCGTGGACGCGGCTCGCGGCGGTGGAGAAAAAGCCAGCCGCCTCAAGGCAGGGCGCCTCGCCCAGGAACGCACCGTCGGGCCGGTAGATGTAAACGCGGTCGTGCAGCGCATCCGGGTCGAACCGGATCATCACCATTTTGCCCATGTGGCCGACCAGGAACTCGGACCAATACCGGTTCCCTTCCAGCCACACCGCGCCGTCCGGCTGGCGCGCGGTCACCAGATCGCTGGTGAGCAGGAGGCGGCGCAGCTGCTGTTCGGACGCCCGCTTGATCAGGGCGCCGTTGGCGATCGACAGCGCGTAAGCCTCGGCGAAGGAGAGGCGCCCGGCACAGACCTCCGTGCGCCGGCCGGCGCGAGTGTTGTGCTCGATGATCCCTTCGGAGACGACGGCGAGGAAGGTCTCCAGGGGCACGGCCTTGCTGCCGTAATTCTCCGGCTTGTTCGCCACCGAGTTGCCGGTCCAGGCGCCGGCGAAGCGCGGATCGCGGGCGACGTTCTGCGCCAAATCGCGCCACGCGCGCTCGATCGGTTTCGCCTGCCCGTGGTACGGCGTCGCCCAGTGCACCTCAGCACCGAAAGCGGTGATGATGCCCTCCGGCTCCTCGTCGCGGATCTTGAAGCGATATCGGGACTTCTGGCCGCCGGTGATCTGTTTCGAGGCAAAGGACCGGCCGTTGTCGAACAGGACGTGTTCGGGGATGCCGTAGGTTTCGACCAGATCAGAGAACGCGAGCCGCACCAGATCCTTGTTTTCGCTGGTGTCGATC
>NZ_JBAFWT010000088.1:0-5731 GCF_043195195.1 Roseixanthobacter psychrophilus | reverse complement strand
CGCCGGCGGGCGCCAACATGCCCAAAACCGCCATTCCTTATATAAAGGTACAAAACATCCGATAATGCAACATTATCGGACATATTTATTCGGCGACGGGCGGTGCGGTTTCGTTCATTAAGGGTGGCACAAAGCGCACAACGCGGCTATGCTTCCGACGATGCCCGCACCAGACTCCGCCTCTATTCCGGCTTTCCAGACCCCGGTCGTCCCGGGTTGGGCGGTGCCGCGCGCGCCGATCGCTGATCCGGCCGAGGCCGCCTACCTCGCCGGAGCAGCCTTGAATTCCCTCGACAATCTGGTGCGAGCAAAGCCGCCCTGGGCCGGCGCCTGGCGCCAGCGGGTGGCCCTCAGCGCGGCCGCGAGCGTCGCCCGCCTGCTCGGCCACCACGAGGATGCGGCGGCGCTGCGCGATGCCTGGCACCTGCGCCCGCCCGGCGCCGATCCGGGCCCCGCCGGCAACCTGCTGGCCGCCTGGCGGCGCCTGGCCTCCCGCTCCCCGATCATTGACGTCGCCGGCGTGCGCTCCCTCGCCAATCTGCTGGGCCTCGCCTGGGTGCCGGCGTTCGAGCGCCTGCCGGAAGCGATTGCGGCGGCCGCGGCTTCCGGCCGGCCGGCGCCGCTCGCCGCCGCTGCGGTCGCCGGCGCGGTTCCCGCCCTTGGACCCGCGGCCGAGGCGTTCGCCTGGTGGCTCGCGGACCTCGTTTTGGCTGCGCGCCTGCGCTGGCCGATCCCGGTGCCGGTGCTTGCCACCCAGGTCCACGCGCCGGTGCTGCGGTCCGGTCCGGGCGGTCGCCGGCATCGGCCGGGAGGGGAGGGGGGCGAGCTGGCCCTGTGCCTCGCCGCGGCCGCCGGCGCCGCGGAGGCGTGCCGCCTTGCCGCCGAGATCGGCCGCCGCGCCGCACGGCTCGAGGCCGTGGTGCCGAAG
The DNA here is from genome assembly GCF_043195195.1 of Roseixanthobacter psychrophilus. Lineage (NCBI taxonomy): Bacteria > Pseudomonadati > Pseudomonadota > Alphaproteobacteria > Hyphomicrobiales > Xanthobacteraceae > Roseixanthobacter > Roseixanthobacter psychrophilus. Next base: position 4,803 of record NZ_JBAFWT010000088.1, on the reverse strand, counting down.
CTGCGCGCCAAGGGGGCGGGGGAGGCGGTCCGGCTGCTGCTCGAGGACGACGCGGTGTCGGGGTCCCTGACGACACCGTCGCTATCGCGCTGGGCATCGCGTCGGCTGTTTGAGCGGCTGGTGGCACTCGATGCCGTGCGCGAGCTTTCCGGCCGGCCCACCTTCCGGCTCTACGGGCTCTAACCATGGGTCGCCGACGCCGCGCCACCACGGCCCTCGACACCGAACTCGCCGAGTTGCCGACCGAGCTGCGCTGGCGCGAATGGATGGCCCGGGTCGAGGCGGTGCTGTTCGCCGCGCCCGGGCCCGTCGACCGGGAGCTGCTGGCCCGCGTGGTCGGTCGGACCTGCAGCATCGAGCTCGTCATCGAGGACATCCGCGAGGCCTTGCGCGAGCGCCCCTACGAGCTGGTGGCGGTCGCCGGCGGCTGGCAGCTGCGCACCCGGCCGCGCCATGCCGAGGCGGTCCATGCCGCCTTTGGGTCGGAGCCCACGGCCGTTCAGCTGTCCGAGACCGAGATGCTGGTGCTGGCCTCAATCGCCTACCACCAGCCGGTGACCCGCGGCGCCCTGAGCGAGATGATCGGCAAGGCGGTCAGCCGTGACACCATCGCCGAGCTGCGCGCACGGGACTTTATCGTTGCCGGGCCGCGGAGCCCGCAGCCGGGTGCGCCCTACACCTACGTGACGACGCGGGCCTTCCTCGCGCACTTCGGTCTCGATACGCTGCGCGACCTGCCCGACATCGAGGCGCTCGAGGACGCCGGGCTGCTCGACACGGTGCAACTGCGCGCGGGCGGGTTCCCCCTGCCGGGCGACGATGAGGACGATCTCGGACCCGAGAATGGGGAAGACGAGGAGGGAGATTGAGCGATCAACAGCGCCTGTAGGTTCTGAAGGCGACGTTGGCAGGTGTGTTTCGGGTGGATTGGCGTGAGCTGGATTGACAAGCCAAGGGCTCTGCGCGGTTGGTTGCTCGAGTTGTCAAAGTTGACGAAGTTGTCTCTCGTTCCTATCTTCCTGCCAGGAGTTGGACCGATGGCAAGCAAGCTGCAGACTGTGACCCCGACTGGCGTGAAGCCGCTGCGCAAGCGCACAGGCCGTAGGTTGACGATGTTCATGCTCAAGGGCGATCCAGTCCAGGCCTTGAAGCGATATGGACTTCCGCCAGGTGCCAAAGTCGCGATCGTATCGTCGGGTCCCAGAGCCGCGCGGAAGCTGAGTGCGGCTGTCGGCAAGGGCGTCGAGGTGGGGGCAGAAATCACAATCGCCGATCTCGAGACCGAATGGCCGGTTGCCGTTATCGACAAGGCGGCGTTCGAGCCGGACGCACGCAGCCGGGCCATTGTCGAGGGCCTGCGCATCGCCGAGCGTGACCTGAAGGAGGCCGGCGGCGCGTATGATCTTGCGCAGGTTCGCACCCTGATGCGCGGTGTGTCGCGGCAGGCGGTCGACAAGCGGGTGCAGGACGGCAGCCTGCTGGCGGTGCCGGGACCGAGCAACCGGCGGGTCTACCCGACGCTGCAGTTTAATCGCGACGGCTCGATCGTGCCGGGCCTGAAGGACGTCCAGGATGCGCTGCCGACCCGTAGCCCGTGGACGATTCTGAACTTTCTGAGCCGGTCCGACGCTCGGCTCGGAGGGCGGCGGCCGATCGACCTCCTGAAGGAAGGCCGCACGCAGCTCGTGGTCGAGGCGGCGCAGCGCTATGGTGAGCAGGGGGCGTGAGCACACCGCTCCCGCCGGCGGATCTTCATGCCCGCGACCCGGAACTTGTGGTGCTTCCTGCGGATGCCGACCTGCATCGCTTTTACACGGCGACCTATGATCCGATCTATTTCGACCGGTCGCAGCTGGGCCGCTTCAACGCGCCGGACGCATCCTACGGTGTGCTCTATGGTGCGCAGGAGGTCGCCGGCGCCTTCGCCGAGACATTCCTGCGTACGCCGAGGAACACCCTCATCGACGCGGACTTTCTCGGCCGCAAAGGGTACGTGCGCCTCAGGACGACGCGGGAGCTCCGGCTCGTCAAGCTGACCGGATCCGGCCTTGCGCGCATCGGCGCGACGGCGGAGGTCCCCCATCGCGGTCTGCCCTACGATACGCCACAGGCATGGTCAAAGGCTTTGGCCGCGCACCCCATCGACGCCGACGGCATCGCCTATCTGGCGCGGCACGACGATTCCCAGCTGTGCTTCGCGATCTTCGATCGCGCAGGGGCGGCGCTGTCCGAAGTGGAACGCCGCATCGATCTCGACATGGACTGGTTCTGGGAAATCGCCATGCGGTATCGGGTCGGCCTTGCTCCGTAGTGCAAGTCAATCCATCACCTTTCGCTGTCAATCGACTCTGAGAACCAAGAACCGACCCCGTATCGCCGTTGAATATTGGGTTTGACGCAGTTTCGATGCTAGTTCGACAATTCTACGCAGCGCCGATCAACCGGGCCCGCCCTTTGATACCCATGCCGACGAGGAGGATGAAGCCGATGACGAAGAAGCCCGAGATCGGACACGGACAGGCTAACCTCATCTGTGAGATGCCGGTTAAAGATCGCTTGGCCTTCATCGCCGAGGGGCTTCCGATCATTCATGCTAGTCGTGCGTCATCGTGCCGAGCCGCCCCTTCTTCATCGGCAGGCCGGGCTGGGTCCGGTCGAGCGCCTGGATCTGGCTCTTCTCGTCGACCGACAGCACGATGGCGTGGGCCGGTGGATCGACATAGAGGCCGACGACGTCGCGCAGCTTGTCGACGAATTTCGGATCGTTGGAGAGCTTGAACTGGCGCCAGCGGTGGGGGTGCGAGGCCATGCGCCTTCCAGATGCGCCTGACGGCGCTGGCGCTGATGCCGGCTTCCTTTGCCATCATGTCGGCGGTCCAGTGCGTCGTCTCGCCCGGCGGATCGGCAAGGGTGAGCGCCACCACACGCTCGGTGACCTCGGGGCCGAGCGGCGGAATGCGCGACGGCCGTGTCTTGTCGCGCAGCAGTCCCTCGTAGCCTTCCGCAGCGAAGCGCTCCTGCCAGCGCCACACGCAGGTCTTCGACTTGCAGGTCCGGCGCCGACCAGATGGAGCAGTGGTTCGTGGAGGGGGCGTGCGACGGCTTCGTGGTCGCCGCCACGTATGTGCCCGGCACCTACGAGGACTTCGTGCGTCTCGTGGTGCCCGAGTTGCAGCGCCGGGGCCTGTTCCGCACGGAGTTCGAAGGTGCCACTCTGCGTGAAAATCTGGGCCTGCCCCGCCCCCCCGACTGTCCGCCCTTCGCACATGGAAGCGGCCCAGTAGGATCGTAGCCGGCTCCTCACCAGAGGAGCCGGCCGCCGACCGCGAGGGCGGCGCAGGCACGCTTCCGCGGGCGCGCACGGCCTGAGCAAAGCAGCGTTCGTTCGCGGTTCTGGGCTCGCCAAAATGACGGAGTTCGGCCGCACGCCCTTTTTCACCGCCGCGGAATTCGAGCAGGCTGATCCCCACCCCGCATTGTGGCCGGCCGTGTGCCCGGGACGAAGGGCCGGCATCCGACCGCCCTTGGCCCATCATTTGGCCGGGGTGGAACTCGTCGCCTCGGCGACAAACGGGCAGCCGCCCTCGGACAATGGGCGGGTCACCTCATCCGGCGGGATTCGAGCGACCAGCTTGTAATAGTCCCACGGATACTTGGATTCTTCCGGTGTCTTGATCTGGAACAGATAGTAGTCCCGCATCACCCGTCCATCCGCCCGGATGTAGCCGTCCTTGATGAGGGCGTCGCTGATCCGCATCTCCTTCATGGCCGCGGAGACCTTCCTTGCGTCGGTGGATCCGACCTTCTCCACGGCCTTGAGATAATGCAGGACGGAGCTGTACACCGAGGCCTGGAGCGTTCCGGGCGCCTTGCCTCCGATCCTCGCCATGAAGCGCTTGGACCAAGCGCGGCTGCTGTCGTCGAGATCCCAGTAGAACGGCTCGGTCAGAACCGTGCCTTGCGCGATCTTCAGCCCCATGGCATGGACGTCGGTGATGAAGAGGAGGGTGGCCGCGAGCCGGGTACCGCCGGCGCTCAGGCCGAACTCGCTCGCCTGCTTGATCGCCTGGGTGGTGTCCCCGGCCGCATTGGCGAGCCCGATGACATCGGCCTTGGATGACTGGGCCTGCAGCAGGAACGATGAGAAGTCCTGCGTGTTGAGGGGATGGCGGGCGGAGCCGAGCACGGTTCCGCCCGCCTTCAGCACGGCCGCCATGGTGTCGCGCTCCAAATTGTGGCCGAACACGTAGTCCGCTGTCAGGAAGAACCATCTCTTGCCGCCCGACTGGACTACGGCGCGGCCGATGCTCGTCCCCATGATATAGGTGTCGTGCGGCCATTGGGACGCCACCGGCGAGCACGCCTTGCCGGTGAAGTCGGAGGCGGCGCCGGAGGAGTTCAGGAATATCCTGTCCTTCTCCAGCGTGAGCGCCTGGATGGCCAGGCCGATGGAAGAGACCGGGACATCGACGATGGCGTCCACGCCCTCGCTGTCGATCCACCGGCGCGCGATGGCGAGGCCCACGTCGGGCTTGGTCTGGTGATCGGCGGAGATGAGCTCGATGGGCTTGCCGAGCGCCTTGCCGCCGAAATCCTCCACCGCGAGCTGGGCGGCGATGAGTGCGCCCGCGCCGGATATGTCGGAGTAGATCCCGGCCATATCGGACAGGACCCCGATCTTGACCGCCCCATTTCCGGCCGCAGCCGGACCAATTCCCGCGCTCGTGAGCAGAGCGAGTGCCATGATCATTCGCTTCATCTTCATAATTCCTCCCCCTATTAGAGGACGTCTTATTGACCTGC
>NZ_JBAFWT010000087.1:0-5957 GCF_043195195.1 Roseixanthobacter psychrophilus | reverse complement strand
GGTGTACGGTGTCTTGTTTGGTCAGGCCGCCAGTTGGTAGGGTCGATAGTTTTCCTTCCGGGTCAGCACGACCCACGCGATCCGGGCCAGCTTGTTGGCGAGCGCGACGGAGACGAGCCGGAAGGGCTTTTTCTCCATGAGCTTCCTGATCCAATTGGCCATGGGTGTTGGTTTATCTTTGATGTGGCGAATGACGGCAGTGGCGCCGACGACGAGCAGGCGGCGCAGATATCGGTCTCCCTGCTTCGAGATGCCGCCGAGCTTGGTTTTGCCACCGGTGGAGTGTTCTTGTGGGGTCAGCCCCAACCACGCGACATCTCAGTCATCCCCTCATTTTGTCAATCGCGTGTATCTGACGGAAAAACGCAACTCTGGGTGTGTATAAATTCAATTGGCCGAGCCGCGAACAGTCCTGTCCGCCGAAATGACGCTAAAAGAGCCACAACCTAGGCGGGAGTCAATTCGCAATCCGGTCCGTTTTTCGCGGGAGAGTTGCGCTCACAAAATGAGGGGATTCTTGAGGACACGAGGTGCAACCTCGCGAAGCCTTGCCGACTTGCTCCAGGAGCTCAATTCCCATCCTGCGTGGATGGGCGAACTATTACTGCTACTGCGTGGGCGCGAGCCGTGTGTTCTCCAACCTCGATTGGTACACATCGGATCGGATCCGCCGGTGGCTGCATAAGAAACGCCCAAACAGTGGCGCGCGGGCAATCTGGGCTGCCTATCAACCCAGCGCTCGCCGCCCGATGCTCGCAGCCTCCGCCAAGGTCGTTTTGTCATCAAGCGCCTCTGCCTGACGGGCGTCGCAGGAGGCGGCGCTCGTCAATGGGCTTGTTTCGGGCGCCTCAGGCCTGCTGGCCCGCGGTGTTCCTCACGTCCACCGCCTCAGGCTCCACAGCCGTGGTGTCAGTGCTGAAGAACTCGACGCCCTTCGCCTCGCGGGACAACGCTACGCTGACCAGCGCGGGAATGGCGACGAGGCTGGCATAGACCGCCACCGAGACGGCGGAGCCCGTGACCTGGAGCAGCACCGCGCCGACGAGGGGCGCCACCGCTCCGCCGGCCACCGAGGCAAGCTGGTAGCTGGTGGACAGCGCCGTGTAGCGCACGCGGGTGGGAAAAAGCTCGGTCATGTAGGCGGCCATGGCGCCGAGGATGATGCCGTGGCACGACAGACACAGCAGCACAAGCGCTTGCAGTTCGCCGAAGCTCGCGCCCGGCTCGAGCGTAAACAGGCTGTAGCTGGACAACGCCGCGGTGACGAAGCCCGCCAACAGCACCGGCCGCCGGCCCACCCTGTCTGAGACATGGGCCGCGATCAGCGTCACCACCACCTCCGCCGCGGACGCCCATAGCACCGCCCTCAGCGCGTCGGCCCGCCCCATGTGCAGATGGGTGGTGGCAAGGAGCAGGACGAAGGTGCTGAAGATGTAGAGGAAGGTGTTCTCCGATGCCTTCACGAAGAACGCCTTCAGCATCTCGGGACGATTGTGGCTCAAGGCGTAGCGCAGGGGCGACCGCTCCACCGTGCCTGCCTGTTCGATGAACTCCAGGAAGGCTGGCGATTCCTCCACCCGCCTGCGGGTCCAGAAGCCGAGGATCACCAGCAGCACCGAGACGAAGAAGGGAATGCGCCAGGCCCAGTCGAGAAATGCCTCCTCCCCGTAGATCGCCTGCACGATGAAGAGAACTCCCGCAGTGAGCACATTGGCGAGCGGGCCGGCGAACATGGTGAACGAGGTCCACAGGCCGCGCTGGGCCGCGGGCATGGATTCGGCGATGATCAGCATGGCGCCGGTGGCCTCGCCGCCCACCGCGATGCCCTGGGCGATACGCAGCGTGACCAGAGCAATGGGAGCGATGATGCCCGCGGTGGCGTAGGTCGGCAACAGGCCGATGAGGAAGGTGCCCGCGCCCATCAGCAGCAGGCTGGCGATGAGGACGTTCTTGCGTCCGAAACGGTCGCCCGCGATGCCGAATACGATGCCGCCGAGTGGCCGCGCAACGAAGCCGACGGAAACGGTGCTGAGCGCCAGCAGCGTCGCCACGAACGGGTCGGACGAGAGGAAGAACTGCTTGTCGAATACCAGCACCGCGCAGGCCGCGAAGGTGAAGAAATCATACCATTCGAGCGTGGTGCCCACCGCGCTCGCGACCATGAGATTGAGGCGTTTCATACTGTTTCCTCCCTTGAAGGATGTGTCGCGTCCGGTGCGCGACTTGTCGGGGCAGAAAGGCGGCGTGGGGGCAGCGCCCCGGCGCAGGGTCGCGCTCATGCCAGGGCGGAACAGTCCGTCGGCGAGGACACGACGTGGCCGCCGGCACAGACAGAAAGCCCGTTCGGGTTGGCGGGCCGGCGCCGGGAAGCCGTAGTATGGCTTGCCGGCGTTCCCTTGGCGTTATGCGGGAGCCCCCCGATCGGGGCTAGGTCAGAGCGCGACCGAGATCCTGCCGCGCCCCCGGGAACAGCAGCTCATCATGCGTGCGTTTCCCGCGCGTTCCGCGGCGCTCAGCACCTTGTCGCGGTGGTCCACCTCGCCGGCAAGGACATGCACCTCGCACGACCCGCACAGGCCTTCCTCGCAATCGCTCGGCACATCGATGCCCGCCGCGCGCAAAGCTTGGAGCAAGGTGCGGTCGGCAGACACATCCAGAGACAAGCCGGAATCCCTGAGCTCAACCTCGAACGGCTCCGCATCCCGCAGATCGAGCGCTGCATCCGCAGCTGCGAAGCGCTCCATGTGGAGGCGGTCGCGCCGCCCGGTCATCAGTGTGTCGAGGGCATCGAGCATCCGCTCCGGTCCGCACGCATAGACGTCCGCGTCCGGTGCGGCGACAAGAACAGCAGCGAGGTCGAGGCGCCGACCGTCCGCGGCCGGATAAAGGTGGAGAGCTGCGCCATGGTCGCGCTGCGCCCGGCCGACCAGCGCCATGGCGGACGCCGCGCGCCCGGCATAATGGATGGCATAATCGCGCCCCGCCGCCTTCAGGCGGTCCGCCATGGCCAGAATGGGCGTGATGCCGATGCCACCGGCGATCAGCACCGCTTGGCGAACCTCCTCGTCGAGGCGGAAATGGTTCTTCGGCCCGCGGATGCGCAGGGTGTCACCGACCTTGACGTTGGCATGGATGTTGGCGGAGCCGCCACGGCCCGCGTCCTCCCGCTTGATGGCGATGAGGTAGCGGCTCCGGTCGGCGGGGTCGCCGCACAGCGAATACTTGCGCTCGAACGGCCCTGCGATGAGATCGATGTGCGCGCCGGCGCTCCAGCCCGGCAGATCGTGACCGGCCGGATCCTCCAGCGCGAGCGCGAGCACGTCGTCCGTCTCCCGCCAAGCCGCGGCGACGCGCACGGGACGCGACACCGCGTTTCGGGTGGGCGCGCCGATGGGAAAGGAGGCACGCGGCGCGCGCGCTTCAGCCGTTGTCCGCTCGGGATTGCGCGCAGGGTCCCAGCGCACCCGAAGATGGTCCGGCCCCCGGAAGGAGGTGTTGGGCAGATAGGTGAAGTCCTGATCCGGCACCAGCTCCATGTGCGGCAGGCGGCGCGTCAGTTCCTCGAGGAAGATGCGAATCTCCATGCGGCCGAGGTTCTTGCCCATGCATTGATGGCTGCCGTAGCCGAAGGACAGGTGGTCAGTGGCGTTGTCCCGGTGGATGTCGAGCACGTCGGGATTCTCGAAATGCCGCGCGTCGTGGTTGGCGGACGCCATGACGATCAGCAGCTTCGCCCCCTTCGGAATGGTGACGCCGCCCACCACCGCGTCGGTCAAAGCAAGGCGGCGCCAAGCGATGATCGAGCCCGAGAGGCGCAGGCACTCCTCCACCGCATTGGGGATGAGCGAGGGGTCGGCGCAGATCTCGTCCCACGCCTCACGATGCTCCAGCAGCAGGCGCAGGGCGTTGGCGGTGGCGTTGGCGGTGGTTTCATGGGCTGCCACGAGACCTGCCATCATCATGGAGTGAAGGTAGGAATCGGTGACGACCTCCGGCAGCTCCTTCTGCCGGCGGATGGCATACTTCATCCAGCCGTGGCCGGAGGGATCCGCCCGCATCTTCTCGAGAACGTCGCCCGCGAGGGTCCAAAAGTTGCCCACTGCGTCGGCCACCGCCAGCTGCTGCTCGGGTGTCGGCCGGCCCCAGGTGTTCACTGTGTGGGCGATGGAATAGCGACGCAGCGTCGCCATGTCTTCCTCGGGAACGCCGAGGAAGTGGAGCGCCACGGTGAGGGGCACCTCCCATAGCATCTCGTTCACAAGGTCGGCTTCGCCGCGATCGATGAAACGGTCCACATATTCGTGCGCGAGGCGCCGCACCATGGGCTCATGATGGGTAAGTTCCTCTGGCAGGAAGGAATGGAGCAGTGCCCGCCGGCGCTCCATGTGCGCCGGTTCGTCCTCGTTCACCAGGGTTCGGTCCATGGCGTAGTTGTGGCGAGCGAGGATGGTGTTCGCCGCATCGGAGTTGGGCGTCACCTTCTCAAGGGCGATCGAGGGCGAGAAGGATGAGGTGTCGCGGAACACCGCCTTCACGTCGTCATAGCGGCTCACCACCCAATAACCGAGCTTCGGGCTGAAGAAGACGGGCTCCTTGTCCCGGAACCAACGCAGGGCGTCGGCGGGATCCACCTGGTAGGGCTCCTCGAACACGTCAAAGCGCGCCGCCTCCGGCGAGATGGCATGCATCGGGCAACGCCCACGCGAAGCCTCCTGTGGAGGCACCGAGGGGCTGTGTGCGGGCTGGGCCCGTGCTTCGGAGATAGCGGCATGTTCCGGGCAACGCGACAGCACGGCGGACGGATGACGGTCGTCGTCCATAAGACCTCCCCAGATCGACTTATTTAACTATTATCGCACATTAATAGTCTGATGTCGCACAGACTAGCTGTGTCGCGCGGGTTGTCAATCGCCAGGCTCCGTGGCACGCAGGCAGAATTCGCAAGCCCATGAGCGCGCAGAGGAGCAAAGACATGCCGAGAGGTCGCCCGGTTGGAAGCGGCGCGCGCAAGGCGGAGCGCGCGGCCTCGGCGGAGGGGCCGGACAAGCACGCCAATACGCTGCAAACGCTCGATCGCGGCCTCCAGGCACTCACTTTGGTCTCGCAACAGGAAAGTGGAATTTCCGTTGCCGAGCTGGCGGCGCGGCTCGACGTGCACCGCGCCATCGCTTACCGCCTCGCCGCAACGCTGGAGGCGCATGGGCTCGTCAGCCGCGGCCCGGATGGCGAGCTGCGCCTGGGCGCCGACGTGCTCAGTCTGGCGGCGCGCTTTGCTCCCCAGATGCGCACCTTGGCCCAGCCGTTGCTGCGCGAGCTCGCCCAGGCCACGCGAGCCACGGCATTTCTCTCCGTTCCCGAAGGCGCCTGCTGCGTCGCGATTCTCGTCTGCGAGGCGGAGGACACGCTGCTGCGCGTGGCCTACCGGATCGGTAGCCGCCATCCCCTGGTGCACGGCGCCGCCGGGATCGCCATCCTTTCCGGGCGCCCGCCCTCGGAGGGCGAGCCGGAGGCGGTGAGCATCGCGCGCCGCGACGGCTACAGCGTCACGCGCGGCGAGCTGCAGCGGGGTGCGGTGGGTGTGGCGAGCCCGCTCCACCGTCCGCTGGATGCCCCGGGGGGAATGGAGACGAGCGTCGGCGTGGTGGCCCTTGATGACCTCGACGTGCCCCGTGCCACCGGGCTGGTGGTAACGTGTGCGCGCAGGCTCTCGGCTCTCATGCTTGGCAAGGCATAGGCTACCGGAAGGTCGAGCCGCAGGTGAATCGGGAAAATTGACGGACTGATCGGAAAATCCGATAATATCAAGGGTTCTTAGAGTCCTTCTCTGATTGGGGTCGTTGAGGTCAAGCTGCTCGTTCTGGTCACCCCGTCTTGGCTTCTCCGGTATGGCGCGACAATCTGCGTGAGGTGCGCCAGGCCAAGCTGGCGCGGTCCTGCCGGTGAAAGTCCGGCCCGGG
>NZ_JBAFWT010000086.1:0-6189 GCF_043195195.1 Roseixanthobacter psychrophilus | reverse complement strand
TTGGCACGGCCGTCGCTCGACACGCTCCTACAGAACATCTATCGTGATTGCTTGAAGCTCATCGTCGTCTTCATAGGCGTGGACTATCAGAGGAAGGACTGGTGCGGCATCGAGTTCAGGGCGATTCGGGAGATCATCATGGAACGCGACCATCTGCGCATCATGTTCTTCCGCACGGATGAGGGCGCCGTTGAGGGCGTGTTCAAGACCGACGGCTATATCGACGCTCGACGCTTCAGTCCCGCTCAGATCGCGGATTTCGTAGGCCAGCGCCTCAAGCTGCTCGGCCAGCCGTGCCTTCCTTCAACTTCAATCCGGCGGCGACCGATGCCGGTCCTTCCTCGGTTTGGTGGACACCCATGTCAGCTTTTGCGGGCTTCTGCCTCGAAGGGTGACTGGTGCAACACTACCGCCGTCGCTACCGCATGGCCACGGGCATGATGACGGAAGTGCGTGTCGCCTGACGCAGAAGGGGGCGCACAAGCCTGTTGTCCGCGCCGGCCGGGTTCGTCAAGTCGAGGCCAAGATGCACACGACAGCCCCCGACACCGACCAGCGGCCCCCAATCCCGAAAACCGTCTGGGCGCTCGGGTTTGTGAGCCTGTTCATGGACATCTCATCTGAGATGATCCACGCGCTGTTGCCCCTCTTTCTCACCGCAACCCTCGGAGCCGGCGTGGCCGTGGTGGGCCTCATCGAGGGGGTGGGGGAATCCACCGCCGCCATCGTGAAGGTCTTTTCCGGCTACTTGTCCGACCGCATCGGCCGGCGCAAGCCGCTGATCCTCATCGGCTATGGGTTGGGCGCCGCGTCGAAGCCGTTCTTCGCCCTCGCCGGCGCGCCGGCCATGGTGTTCGCCGCGCGCTTCGCCGACCGCATCGGCAAGGGGATGCGCGGCGCGCCGCGGGACGCGCTGGTGGCGGATGTCACGCCGCCTTCCATCCGCGGGCGCGCCTACGGGGTGCGCCAGGCGCTCGATACGGTCGGGGGGTTCCTCGGCCCGCTCCTCGCCATCGCGCTGATGGCGCTGTTCGCCGACGACATGCGAACGGTGTTCTGGTTCGCCCTCATCCCCGGCGCGCTCGCGGTGGCGTGCGTCATCCTGGGGGTCGAGGATCGCGCCATCGGGGAGGAGGGCGCCACCGGCCGGCCGCCGCCGGTGCGCCTCGCCGATCTCCGGCAGTTCGACGGCGCGTTCTGGGGCGTCGTCGCCATCGGCGTGGTGTTCACCTTTGCGCGGTTCAGCGAGGCCTTCCTCGTGCTGAAGGCGCACGACGAGGGCCTGCCGCTGGCCCTCGCGCCGCTCGTTCTCGTGGCCATGAACGTCGTCTATTCGCTCGGCGCCTATCCCGCCGGCGCCTGGTCCGACCAGGCCTCGCCCACGCGCCTGCTGCTGGTGGGGCTGGCGGTCCTCATCGGCGCGGACCTGATGCTGGCCTTCGCACCGGGGCTGTGGGGCGCCTTTCTCGGCATCGCCTTGTGGGGGGCGCACATGGCGCTCACGCAGGGCCTGCTCGCCAAGCTGGTTGCCCAGCACGCGCCCGCGACGCTGCGGGGCTCCGCCTTCGGCCTGTTCAATCTCGCCACCGGCATCGCCATGCTGGTGGCGAGCGTCGTCGCGGGGGTGCTGTGGGAGCGGATCGGCTCCGCCGCGACCTTTGCCGCAGGGGCCGGTTTCGCGGTCCTCGCAGTCTTGCTCGTAATGGTGTTTACCCTGATTCGCCGGGCAGGGCGCGACGTCCCGCCTCCCGACGGCGCGCGCCGCCCCTGAGGCGCCCCGGCTCTATGCCGGGCGCTGCCGCGACGGTGAACCGTCCCAGGGGGCACGGACGACTTTAGCTCCCGTGCCCGTGGCGATGATGGAGATCGGGAAATGCAGGTGCCAATGTCCCAGGGGCGCATGCTGGTGCCAGTGGGTGTCCGGCTCGCCGGGCTGCACCCCTGGTTCGAGCTCATAGCGATCGTGTTCGTCGTGGCTATGCCGGTGCTCATGCTCTATCGCTTCATGGATATGCTGGTGCTGGTGCTGGTGCCGCTCGGACAGATGCAGCGTAAGCATCCGAGCAGGCACGCGGGATAGCGACGCGCACGCGAAGTTGGACTGAGCTATGATAGGGAGTGTTGGTCAGGCCGCCTGCTGATGAGCCGGGCTTTCGGGGTGGTGTCGGCTCTTCCATTCCCACGGCAGCATTTCATGGAGACGGGAAGCCGGCAGGTCTGCGATGCGGGCAAGGACATCGGCGAGCCACGCCTTCGGATCGACGTCGTTGAGACGGGCGGTCATGATGAGCGTGAGCATGACGGCCGCGCGGTCGGCGCCACGGTCAGAACCAGCGAAGAGCCAGGATTTTCTGCCGCAGGCGACACCGCGCAACGCTCTTTCGGCGGCATTGTTCGTCATGCAAATCCTGCCATCGTCGACGAAGCGGGCGAAGTCGGCCCAGCGCGACAGCATGTAGTCAATCGGCCCGATCACCGGCGATGAATGCGAGAGGCTGGCCCGTTCGGTGCGCAGCCATTCCTCCATCTCGCCCAGCAACGGCTTACTCTTTTCCTGCCGGACGGCGAGCCGCTCGGCCGCGGTTATGCCGTTGATTGGTGCCCTCCACGATGTCCTCGGTCTGGCCGAGGTCGTAGAAGGAGCGGGATTCGAGGCGCAGCGCCTCCTCCAGGGACATGCCCACGGCGCGACGCATGACGTCCTTGGCGAAGCGGTGGGAGAGCGGGGAGCGCTTGGCCAGCATCTGCGCATAGTCGAGGGTGAAGGAGAGAAGATCGGTGGTGGGCACGATGCGATTGACGAGGCCGATGCGGAGCGCGTGCTCCGCCCCGATCCGCTCGCCGGAAAGGATGATCTCCATGGCATTGCCGAGGCCGACAATCTGAGGCAGGCGGATGAGGCCGCCGTCACAGGCATGGAAGCCCCATTTGGCGTCCTGCAGCGCGAACTCCGCATGGGGCGCGCAGAAGCGGAGGTCGCAGGCGAGGGCCAGTTCGAAACCGCCGGAGATGGCGAAGCCGTTCACCGCGGCAAGGACGGGCTTGTCGATCTCCAGGTTGCGGGTGATGCCGCCGAACCCAGGTCCGTCGGTGTAGCGGGAGCGAAATTCAGGGGCGGGCCGGCGGGCGAAATTCACCGTATAGGTCTTCAGGTCGGCGCCGGCGCAGAACGCCGCGTCCCCGGCGCCGGTGACCACAGCGACATGGGCGTCGTTGGAACGGTCAAAGGCGCGCCAAACCTCCACCAATTCGTCGGAAGTCGAGGGAATTCATCACGGACGGCCGGTCGATGGTGATGAGCCAGACCTTGCCGTCCCGGTCGCAGCGAATATCGCCCATGGAGTATCCCCTGGTGCTGAAGAGTGGGGTTTGTCTGTGCTGAGCCCCGATGGTCGACGCTTATGCGCCGGCCCCGCGCAGGATGTTGACCGTGCAAGCCACGCCCGTGCCGCCGAGATTGTGGGTGAGGCCGATGCTGGCGCCCTTCACCTGGTTCGGATGGGTGCCGCGCAACTGCAGAACGCTTTCGTAGATCTGGCCGAGACCGGTGGCGCCGACGGGGTGGCCTTTGGCGAGCAGGCCACCGCTGGCGTTGATGGGCCGGGCGCCGCCGACCGCGATGCGCCCCTCGGCGGCATAGGCCGCGCCCTGGCCGCGGGGCACGAAGCCGAGATCCTCGCTGTCAATGATCTCGGCGATGGAGAAGCAATCGTGCACTTCCACGAAGCTCACGTCGGCGGGGGTAATGCCGGCCTGACGATAGGCCTGATCGGCCGCAGCCACCGTCGCCTCGAAGGTGCACAAATCGGGATGGCCGGCGATGCGGGCGCTGCCGCGCGCCTGGGCAGAGGCGAGCACTTCCACCGGGCGGGTCGGCAGGTCGGCGAGGCGGTCTTCCGCCACCAGCAGCACGGCGGCCGCGCCGTCGCTGGCGGGACAGCAGTCATAAAGGCGCAGCGGATCGCAGATGAGCCGCGCCTCGGCGATTTCCTCGGGGGACAAGGCGGCCCCCATCTGGGCCAAGGGATTTTTGAGGCCGTTGCCCTTGTTCTTGCGCACCACCTCGGAAATCTGATCCCGCGTCGCGCCGTAGCGCTCCTCGTAGAGGCGCCAGACAAGGCCGAACAGGCCGGGGAAGGTGAGCCCGCTGACGCCGTCGCTGCGGAAATCCATGGCGCAGTTGAGGGCCGAGGTGACGCTCGCCGTGTCGGCATGGGTCATCTTCTCGACGCCCACGGCGAGGGTGACGTCGCACAAGCCGCTGGCCACGGCGAGGTAGGCGTGGCGGAAAGCGATGCCGCCGGAGGCGCAGGCGCCTTCCACCTTGGTGCAGGGGATCTGCGGCAGGCCGAGGCCGTCGGCCACGAGCCCCGCCAGCACCTCCTGGCCAACCAGGGGCCCGGCGATGAAGTTGCCGAGATAGAGCGCTCCGATCTCGTTCCGGTCGAGCCCGGATTCGCGGATCGCCGCATCGGCGGCGCGCACGGCCAGCGCCTGAATGGCCGTGTCGGGATGGCGGCCGAAGCTGGTGGATCCGATTCCTGCGACGTAGACGCGTCTCATGATGCCTTGGCCTCCGCCTTGTTCACATGGTCCGCGAACTGCCGGCGCAGCTCGGTCTTGAGCACCTTGCCGTAATTGTTCTTGGGGAGCGTCTCCAGGAAGCGGTAGTGCTTTGGCCGCTTGAAGCGCGCGATGTTCTCCAGGCAGAGCCGGTCGAGGTCGCAGACCTCCACCTCGGCGCCGGGGCGCGCGACCACAAAGGCCACCACCTCCTCGCCCCAGTCGGGATGTGGGGTGCCGATCACCGAGACCTCCAGCACGTCGTCGTGGCGCAGCAGGACTTCTTCCACCTCCCGTGGATAGATGTTGCTGCCGCCGGAGATGATGAGGTCCTTGGACCGGTCGCGCAGGGTCAGGGCTCCGCGCGGATCGAGGCTTCCCACGTCCCCGGTAAAGAGCCAGCCCTCGCGCAGCGCCGAGGCGGTTCCCTGGGGATTGTTCCAGTAGCCTTCCATGACGCAATCACCGCGGACCACGACCTCTCCCACCTCGCCCTGCGGCAGATCGCGGCCCTCCGCGTCCACCACCCGAACCTCTTGGCCGGAGCGGGGAAAGCCGCAGGAGCCCAGCACCTCATCGGGCGCGGGATGGTCGGCATCGCCGTGAAGGCGCTTGGGCAGGCCCGTGATGGTCATGGGCGATTCGCCCTGCCCATAGAGCTGGTAGAGCTTCGGCCCGACGACACGCAAGGCCTGTTTCAGGTCGGCGACGTACATGGGCGCGCCGCCGTAATAGATGGTCTTCAGGTTGGTGAAATCCGCCGTAAGGGACGCGGGATGGTTGACGAGCCGCGTCAGCATAGTCGGCGCGGCGAACAGGCTCACGTGCTCGTAGCGCGTGAGGGTCGTCAACACCTCTTCCACGTCGAAGCCCGGCAGAACGATCTGATGCCCGCCCTTGAGCAGGAAGGGTAGCGCGTAGAGCCCGGCGCCGTGGGAGACGGGCGCGCAGGTGATGTGGGTGTCGCGCTCGTCCACCGGGTCGATGTCGGCATAGTAGGTCAGGCTCATGGTGAGGAGATTGCGGTGGCTGAGGATGGCGCCCTTGGGCTTGCCGGTGGTGCCGCTGGTATAGAACAGCCAAGCCCGATCGGTGGGCGCCGCGTGGAAGCAGGCGAGCGGCTCGGCCGAGACGAGGCGCTCATAGTCCTCCGTGCTGGCGCAGACGACGCCGCCCGGCATATGCATGTCCCGGAGCTCCGGCAAGAGGGGCTCCACAAGGCCGGGCGTGGTGATGAGCAGCGCGGCCTCGCAGTCCGCCGCGATCCCGACGACCTCGCGCGGGTGCAGCTTGGCGTTCACGGGCACGGCGCAGAGCCCCGCGATCCAGCAGCCCAGCATGCATTCGAAGAAGCTGCCCACATTCTCCATGTAGAGCACCACCCGGGCCCCGCGGGCGATGCCTCGCGCCCGGAAGCTGCCAGCGATTCGCGCGGCCCGTTCGGTGAAGGCCGCATAGGTCAGCGTGGCCTCGGCATCGGTGACCGCGGGACGATCAGGCAGCCGGCGCGCAGTCCTCAGGATGAGCGTTGCGAGGCTCATTTCCGCTCCCTACTTCTTAGTGAAGTTTATTTACTTAAACGCCAGGCTAGCTGTTTCCGGAGTTTGGTGCAAGCATGTGATATGC
>NZ_JBAFWT010000085.1:0-6298 GCF_043195195.1 Roseixanthobacter psychrophilus | reverse complement strand
GGCGGCCCGCCAGAAAATGCGTGACGCAGGTGAACTTGGCGCGGATGTGGATGTCGCCGCCGAACGCGGTGTGCGGACCTTCGCGCCCGGCGACCGGATCATGTTCCTGAAAAACGAGCGCGGGCTTGGCGTGAGGAACGGCACGCTCGGGACCGTCGAGCAGGTCGGCGCCCAGAGCATGACCGTCCGCACCGACGACGGGCGCAATGTCGCGTTCGACCTGAAGGACTACAACAAGATCGACCACGGCTATGCCGCGACGATCCACAAGGCGCAGGGCATGACCGTGGACCGCGCCCATGTGTTGGCGACGCCGGGCATGGACGCGCATGGCAGCTACGTCGCCCTGTCGCGGCACCGCGACGGCATCGACCTGCATTACGGCCATGACGACTTCGCCAGCCGGGATCGGCTTGTCAGCGCCCTGTCGCGCGAGCGCGCCAAGGACATGGCGACCGACTATGAACCCGCCCGCGACTATGCCGCGCGGCGCGGGATCACCTTCCGCGAGCGGGTGGAACAGGTTGTCGAGATCGTCCGCCAAGTTCCCGAAAAGGTGCGCGGCATCTTCGATGGGCTGCGCCTGCCCGCGGATGGCGGACAGGGGCCGGAAAGGAAGGTGGAGGAAGACCCGGAGGCGGCGTTGCGCCGCGCCCGTGGCCGGGCGCTCGTCCGCCATGCGCGCACCGTCGATGCGATCTTCGCGGAGGGAAAGGGACTGGAATCCAACGTTCTCCACATGCGCGCCAGCGCCAGAAACTCAGGTGGCAGCCTGTAATCGTCTGATCTGCATACTCAGTCGCGCGAGCGCTGATCGGTCGTCGGTGCGCGCGTGGCGGTGGTTTCGTGCTGGAAGAACCAAGCCTTCGCGATCTCCGTGGCCACCATGTAGCCACCGACGATCGCCACCACGGCGACCAGCTCCATGGCCGAAAGGGGCACGAAGCCGAACAGCGCACTTGCCGCGCCGATGAACGGCACAGCAAGTGTCGCTGCCGCGACAGCGAGGGTTAACCACAGCAGCAACCGGCTGGGCCGACTGCGGAAGGCTGGCTTGCGGGTCCGCAGGACGAGCACCACCGCCAGTTCGGTCAAGAGCGAGATCATGAACCACGAGGTCTGGAATACCGCCTGTCCGGCGTGGAAGACATAGAGCAGGACGCCGAAGGTCAGCAGGTCGAAGACCGAGCTAATCAGGCCGAAGACGATCATGAACTTCCGGATGTCCCTGACGTTCCAGCGCTGCGGGCTGGACAGGCGCTCGGGGTCCACATTGTCGCTGGAGATGGCCAGCGAGGGCAGGTCCGACAGGAAGTTGTTGAGCAGGATCTGCTTGGCCGCCAGCGGCAGGAACGGCAAGAGCGGCGTCGCGAGCGCCATGCTGATCATGTTCCCGAAATTGGCGCTGGTGGTTATCGAGATGTATTTGAGCGTGTTGGCGAAGGTGCGTCGCCCGTCTTCGACGCCCTGCCGCAGCACATCGAGATCGCGACTGAGCAGGATGATGTCGGCGCTTTCGCGGGCGACATCGACCGCCTCTGCGACCGAAATGCCGACATCGGCGGCATGCAGCGCCGGTGCATCGTTGATCCCGTCACCAAGATAGCCCACCGAGTTGCCGGTCCGCTGCAGCGCGCGGACGATGCGCTCCTTCTGCTGCGGGTCGATCTCGACGAACAGATCGGTGCGGGGGGCGAGGTGCCAAAGCGCCTCGTCCTTCATCCCGGCCAGATCTTCACCCGTCAGCATGTATCTGGCATCCAGCCCGACAGCCTCGGCCATGTGGGCGGTGACATGGCGGTTGTCGCCGCTGATCACCTTGATGGCGATGCCGAGCCGGGCGAGGTCAACGATCGTTTCCCGCGCTTCGGGCTTCGGCGGATCGAGGAACACGAGGAAGCCGCGAAACACCATGTCGCGCTCGTCGTCGCGCTCATAGTCGGGCTTGGAGGCAACCCGGCGTGTGGCCAGCGCAAGAACGCGGAAACCTTCTTCGCCCTTTGCCCGGAAGACTGCATCGAGGTCGGCGCGCGCGGCGGCGTCAAGCGGCAGCTCGGCCCCATCGCGCTCGAATGCCGTGCAGCTGGCCAGAACATTCGAGAACGCACCCTTGGTGACGATCAGGTGATTTCCGGGGTCGGCGCTTTCGGCCACCACGATGGTCAGCCGCCGGCGCACGAAGTCGTAGGGGATCTCGTCGATCTTGGTCAGAGCCGCGGTCGTCAGTCCGGCCGATGCACCGGCAGCAATGATGGCGGCATCAAGCGGGTTATCGATCCCGGTCTCGAGTGCTGCATTGACATAGGCGAGCTGCCGAACCGCGTCCGAAGGTCGGGCCGTCGCATCCAGGACCTCGCTCAGAACAATAGTGCCTTCGGTCAGCGTGCCGGTCTTGTCCGTGCACAGGACGGTCATGCTGCCAAGGTTCTCGATGGCATCCAGCCGCCGCACGATCACCCCGCGCCTGCCCATCGCACGCGCCCCTGCCGACAGCGTGACGCTGATGATCGCGGGCAGAAGTTCTGGCGATAGTCCCACCGCCAGCGCTGAGGCGAACAGCAGCGACTCGACCACCGGGCGATCCAGCAACAGGTTCACCGTCAGCACGAAGAGGACGATCACCACCATGACCCGGATCAGCAGAAACCCGAACTGGCGCACGCCGCGCGCAAAATCCGTCTCGGGCTGGCGCGCGTGCAGCCGTGCCGCGATAGCGCCGAATTCTGTCCGGCGGCCTGTCCTGACGACCAGAACCCTTGCGGTGCCACTGCGCACCGATGAGCCCAGGAAAACCGTGTTCGTCCGCTCGGAAAGCGGGGCATCGGCGGCGGCGATGCCGGGCCGCTTCTCAACCGGAAAGGACTCGCCCGTCATGCTGGCCTCGGTGACGAGGAAATCCTGCGCCTCGAGGATGATTCCGTCGGCGGGGATCAGGTTTCCCGCCGACAGCAGGATCACGTCGCCGGGCACGATCTGCGTCACCGGCAGCACACGTTCCGCACCGCCGCGCAGCACCCGTGCCGTCAGCGCAAGGCGTTTCTTCAGGTCCTCGACGGCCGCCGAGGCGCGGTATTCCTGAAAGAAGCCGAGCAGCGAACTGCCCAGCACGATGGCCAGAATGATCCCCGCATCGACCCATTGCTGAAGGACGAGAGAAATGGCCGCCGCGAAGGCCAGGATCAGGACGAGCGGGCTTTCGAACTGTCGCAGAAGAAGGCGCAGGGCGCTCAGGCGCGGCGCATCCTCGACTCTGTTCGGGCCCACGATGGAAAGCTGTGTTGCTGCCTGATCAGGGGTGAGGCCACCCGGTCCCGCGCCCAGGGCCGCTGCCAGCGCGGCCGCATCCAGGCTCCAGTAGCTTGCGTCGCGGGGCGGATCGGCCATCGGACCCTCTTGCACCAGTCGGGGCATGGGCACGGGCGTCATGCGACCACGGTGCCGAAGACGGCGCCGATCCCGGCCGTCAGCGCCATGGCAAGCGCACCCCAGAAGGTCACGCGCAGCGTTGCCCTGGTCACGTTCGCGCCGCCCGCCCGTGCGCCGATGGCTCCGAGCAGGGCCAGAAACAGCAGGGACGCGACCGAAACGCCGACCACCAGCGTCTCTCGCGGCATCACCGGCACCATCGCCAGCGGCATCGCGGCCCCCAGGGCGAAGGTCGCGGCCGAGGTCAGCGCAGCCTGGATGGGGCGCGCCGCCGTCACCTCGGAGATGCCGAGTTCGTCGCGCGCATGCGCCTCGAGCGCATCCTTCGCCATCAGTTGATCAGCCACCTGGTGCGCCAGATCGACCGACACGCCGCGATCGATATAGATCCGCGCGAGTTCCTCGCGCTCGAACTCGGGCTGGGCGACCAGCTCGGCCCGCTCGCGGGCGAGGTCGGCCCGTTCGGTGTCGGACTGCGAGCTTACCGAGACATATTCGCCGGCTGCCATGGACATTGCGCCCGCCACGAGCCCAGCAACGCCCGCCACCAGCACCTCAGGCGTCGCGGCCGAGGCCGCGGCCACGCCGACGATCAGGCTGGCGGTCGAGACGATTCCGTCATTGGCGCCCAGCACCGCCGCCCGCAACCAGCCGATGCGCGAGACGAGGTGGGATTCGGGATGCGTGTGAAGTCGCGGCATGTCTTGTCCCGGAAATGATTTCGTTCTTTCGCTTCTACGCTTGCTGCCTTGGCTTTGATAGCTGGCGCAGGAGAACCGGGAACAAGAAGGCAATCGAGAAACCGGAATGGACGGGTCAGGCAAGAAAGCCGGCAAATTCGGCGGTTCCGACTTGCGATCAACTCTCGGGTAAACTCCCGCCCGTCGGGAGCTTGCCTTCATCTGCCGCCTGATCTCCCTTTTTGCCAGCCGACCCGTGTAACGGAATCAACCCGGCGATGGTAAGAGCCGCAAACACGGCCCCGGCCAGAAAGGTCCATTCCGCGCCGAAGGCATCCCACAGCACCCCGGCGATGACGCTTGCGGCCAGAAGCGCCGCGCCGGTCACCAGATTGAACATGCCGAAGGCCGTGCCCCGCAGTTCCGGCGGCGCGCTGTCGGCCACCAGCGTGGCGAGGATGCCCTGGGTGAAGCCCAGGTGCAGCCCCCAGAGCACCAGACCGGACATGATGCCCCAGAGGCCCGGCGCAAAGGCCAGCACCAGGTCGGCGGCAATCAGCAGCACCAGGCCGACGATCAACAGACCGATGCGGTTCATGCCGTCCGACAGCACACCCACCGGATAGGCCGACAGCGCATAGGCGATGTTCAGCACGACCAGCACCAGCGGCACGAACATCAGCGACAGGCCCATTCCCTCGGCCCGCAGGATCAGGAATGCCTCGCTGAACCGCGCCAGCGTGAACACCGCCGCCACCGCGACCACCCACCAGTAGATCGCGCCCAACCCCCCGAGTTCGTGGCGGCTGAGCGGGTTCCTGACCTTCCGCAGCCCCGCGGGGCGCGCGGGTTCGTGCACGACGAACAGGATCAGCGCCAGCGCGGCAAAGGCCGGGATCACCGCCACCCAGAAGACCGAGGCGAAATCGTCCGCGAAAAGCCACATCAGACCGATGGCGAGCAAGGGCCCGATGAAGGCCCCGACAGTATCCAGCGACTGGCGCAGCCCGAAGGCGGCGCCGCGCAATTCGGGCGGGGCGATATCGGCCACCAGCGCGTCGCGCGGCGCACCGCGGATGCCCTTGCCCACCCGGTCGATGAATCGCGCCGCCACAAGCCAGCCGACGGACGGCGCCAGAGGAAAGATCGGCTTGGTGATCGCAGCCAGCCCATAGCCGAGCGCCGCGAGTTCCTTGCGCTTGCCGATCCGGTCGCTCAGCGCCCCGGAAAAGACCTTGGTGATCGCGGCGGTTGCTTCCGCGATCCCTTCTATGATGCCGACCGTCAACGCGGTCGCTCCAAGGCCCACGACCAGATAGACCGGCAGCAGCGCGTGGATCATCTCGGAGGAGACATCCATCAGCAGCGAGACGAACCCCAGCGCCCAGATCCCGGCTGGCAGGCGGCGCCAGGCCGCGCGGCTGTCGCGGCGATCGCCCGGTTCGGATGTCGATCCGCCGTCAGTCATGGTGGCGGCCTTCGCCCTCGGCCTGCTCGCGGCTCAACCCGACGTCGCGCAGGAGGCGGGCGTCGAGACCCCCAGGTGCCGCCCTCTGCCTCCGGCGGTCCTGCCAGGGCAGGAACCGGTCGAGCCGCGCGCGGCCCTGGCGTCCGCCCGCGGACAGAAGGATCGCGCCGGCCCCGGCAAGGCCGACGACGATGGAAACCGGAACAGTTGGCGACAGCAGCATGACACCCTCACTTGTTCTCGTCATGGGCGTCGAAGACGCGGTGGGCATAATCGTCGAGAACCGCCTCGCAGCCCGTCAGCCGGCTGCGGCGTGCTTCCTCGGCCTTCTCGCCGCCGTAGAAATCCAGCTTCTCGATCCTGGAAAGCCAGCCCTGAAGCTTCTTCAGGTCGCGATCGCTCTCGTCGAGCTCGGCGTAGGTATAATGGCTCGCCGCGACCTCCCGGGCGACCTCGCGCTCGAAGTCGTCGCACTTGTCGATGAATTCGGCATTGGCCTCGTCGCGGAGGGAGAGGACCTGGGGATCCAACCTTCTATGTTCGCGGTCTCTGATCCAGGCGACGGTCTGAAACCACCGGCGCTCCTGCGCGTGCGTCTTTCAACAAATTTATCGCCATTCCGGGGGCTCTCCGCTATATTCTGACCAGTTTTATGACCACATGCGAGGATGCCATGGTCACGGTCAACTTGGCGCAGGCGAAGGCGCATTTGAGCGAACTCTTG
>NZ_JBAFWT010000084.1:0-7389 GCF_043195195.1 Roseixanthobacter psychrophilus | reverse complement strand
TCGTTGCCGCCACCAGCGCCGACACGGTGGCAAAGAGCCCTGTGGAGCCGGCGCGGCGCCCCTGGGGTGCCGCTCGTGCAAGCCTGCCGCATCGGACACAGGCCAGCCGAGCTGCTGCCTCATGAACAACGAAGCGGAAACCGGAATCATCGAAACAGTGCGGACAGGCTTCATCGAGAATACGATGATGGCGGTCGCAGACCACGGTCTCCACCAGCGCCCACGACCGGCGGATATGATGGTCGCGGCAGGCGGCGGCATCGTCATCAAGACAGGCCAAACAGACCGGCCGCTGGAAAGCGCCGGGCACCCTCCCCTCCCCCCAGACATACCAGCTGCGCGACCGTGGCCGCGAGGAGAGCGTGAGGGCCTGCACGCGCTCTTCCGAAAATCGGCACGACGCCGCCCAAGCCTGCACCATCTCGGCCGAGGGTGCGAAGTCCCGCTCGGTGAATCCGGCACAGCGGTCGTCTCGGAGGACGCCAAGCCACCTCGAAAGGTCGTCGTGGATGAGGTCATAGCGGCATGCGACGCGACCTTGCCAAGACGACAGCAGCTCATCGCCTTCGGGCCGGGGCGCGAGGGGAAGCTCGCGCCGCACTGTCATCGACCGGCGCGCGGCTGAAGGCGCGCCTCGACCTTGCGCGTCATCGCGACGAGTGGCAGCACCAGTTCCTCGGTCTGGAAGCTGTCCATGGTGATGCATTCTGCGCCGGAGCGGATCGCCTCGACTGCAACCGTCTCGATCAGGCGGAAGATCCGCACCGTGACGCCATCGGTGAGATCGAGCACCCGCGTACGGATCGCCGGTGCCGCGAGATTCGAGGGTCGCCGCAGCGGCAGGATCGTCGCCAGGCTCGCCAGCAACTGCGCGAGGCGTGCATCGTTCTTCCAGTGCTGCAGGTGGAAGGCTTCGAACCGCTCTGCCAGCTGCGGATCGGTCAACAGCGCCTGGCGCGCGAGGTCTGTCCCCGCGGGGGACTTCGAGCTGGCAAACCCGGGTCAGGGCGCGTATGGATGACTTCATCCATACATCATGATAAGAACGTCCATACAGAGGAGCCCGCGATGCGAACGCTGCAGATCCGTGATGAACGCGCCCGCGTGCTGGCCGAGCAGCTGGCGGCACGGCGCAAGGTTACGATGACCGAAGCCGTGATCCAAGCCCTGGAGGGCGAGCTGACACGCGAGAAGGACAAGGAGCCGCTGGCCAGCCGTCTCAAGCAGATCGCCACGGCGCTGGCGGCCGAAGCACAGCCCGGCGGCCGGGAGATGACCAAAGACGAGGTCGATGAGATGTGGGGCCACTGATGTTCGTCGACACCTCGGTCATCGTCTCAATCCTCGCCGACGAGCCGGACGCCGTCGTCTTCGCCAACAAGCTCACCGACGCGCCGCGCCGCTACACCTCGGGTCTGGTCATCCTGGAAGCGGCGATGCGTCTGTCGACACTGCTCAAGGTCGACCCCGTCGACGTCGAGGTGCGCATCCAGCAGGTCCTGGAGGAGGCGCGGATCTCCGTAATTCCCATCAACGCCAGCATCGCCAAGCGCGCCGTCGCCGCTTTCGCGACCTTCGGCAAGGACCGCGGCCATCCGGCCCAGCTCAACCTCGCCGACTGCATGTCGTATGCCTGCGCGCGGGCGTACCGGGTGCCGCTGCTGTTCAAGGGCAATGACTTCTCACAAACCGACATCGAGGTCGCGTGATGGTGGCGAGCAGCGACCCCGCTCCTGACCAGCTCGGCGATGAGGACGGCCCTCCGGATCCGGCTACGGCATTGGTAGCATCGCAGGCCCCCTCCCCTGCCCTTCCGGCGCATCTCGAACGCCTCGCAGACCGCGCACGGGACTACGTCGAGGCCGCAAGCTCGGCCAACACGCGTCGCGCCTATGCTTCCGACTGGAAGCACTTTTCCGCCTGGTGCCGGCGGCAGGGCCTTGAGCCCCTCCCCCCTGCCCCGGAGGTGGTCGGGCTCTACATCACGGCCTGCGCGTCGGGCGCCGCCATTCCGGGTGGCGAGCCAAATGCGGTCACGACCATCGAGCGCCGGCTGTCCGCCATCTCCTGGAACTACACCCAGCGCGGCGCGGTGCTGGATCGGAGCGATCGGCATATCGCCACCGTGCTGACGGGCATCCGCAACACCCACGCCGCCCCGCCCCGGCAGAAGGAAGCGGTCCTGCCCGAGGATGTCATCGCCATGCTGGAGACGCTCGACCGCGGCGCGCTGCGCGGCCTGCGGGATCGCGCCATGCTGCTCCTTGGCTTCGCCGGCGGCTTGCGCCGCTCCGAGATCGTCGGCCTCGACGTCGCCCGGGACCAGACCGAGGACGGCCGCGGTTGGGTGGAGATCCTCGACAAGGGGATGATCGTGACGCTCCGCGGCAAGACCGGCTGGCGGGAGGTCGAGGTCGGGCGTGGATCGTCCGATGCCACCTGCCCCGTGGTGGCGCTGGAAACCTGGCTCAAGCTGGCGAAGATCGGCCACGGACCCCTGTTCCGGCGCGTGACGCGGCAAGGCAAGGACGTTGGCCCCGACCGCCTGACCGACCGCGAGGTAGCACGCCTCGTCAAGCGCACGGCGCTCGCCGCCGGTGTCCGCGGCGATCTCACCGAGGGCGAACGGGAGAAAAAATTCGCCGGCCATTCGCTGCGCGCCGGGCTCGCCTCTTCCGCCGAGGTCGACGAGCGGCACGTCCAGAGGCAGCTCGGCCATGCCAGCGCGGAAATGACCCGCCGCTATCAGCGCCGACGGGATCGGTTCAGGGTCAACCTGACCAAGGCGGCCGGTCTCTAGTCTCGAGCCAAGCAACCAGGCGGGCCCTTCCAGCACCCCCCGTTCGGGGTCACGCGTGCTCATCACCGATTGCCCACCGGATCAGTCCCGTCAGCCGACGACGAGCGGCCATGCACACCCCCTGCCCCGTCACGCTGTTGCTCGAGCTTCGCCCGCAGAAGCGCCATCACCATTGGCCAAGTCGAGAATTTGCTCTCCTGCGCTCGTTGCGTCAGGCTGCGTAGATAGCCCCCGGGGCACGAAATGTGCTCCGTCCGCTGCAGGATCGCAGCGATGACCGTGGCCGCTTGGCCTTCTCCCATCGCGGTACAGGCGTCCTGGTAGGCACTGGGGCTGATCCCGAGATAGGCCCGGGCCAGCTGCGCGGTCGCGAGCAGATCACGCCACGTTCGAATTTCTCCCCCTGCTGCAAGGCCCCGGATTTCGGGACAGGCATCAAGGATGATGTTCAGAGGAAGCTCCCGCTGCGGGAGCGTGCGGACGTTATTAGAACCAGACGCTTCGCCTTCTTCTTTTTTCGCATGGCTTTGTTCAGATTCAGTTTTAGAGTCTGGATTTGAATTCTGTTTGTGGCGCTCATTGTGAGACTCATTGGCGTTTGAATTTTGTGATTTTATGAAGTCCTCCAGCGTTTTATGCACAAGGGCACGAAGCTCGCTGAGCTCGGTCAGAATAATCTCCACCGTTACCTTCGACGCTGACCTCGGGAGACGGTCCATGAGGTCCTGGTAAGCCATGCGATATCCTCGCCAGTCACCAGGAACCCCTTCTTCGATGCCGGCAGCGATCATCTTCACGACATCCCGCCGTGCGATCGTCAGCCGTTCGCGCAGAACCCGGAGGGCCTTTTTCTCCGCCTGCGTGGTCTCCGCGAGTCTTTTGAACTCATCCGCCCGGGCCACAATGGGCGCCAGGTCAAAGCCGTAAGCCTGCTCGATCTCACCTGCCGGCCCTTTGCGCGCGAACCGCTTGCCGTTCGGGCTGTCTCTGCGGATTATCAGGCCACAATGCACGAGCACTGCGATGTGCCTGCGGAGCGTCGCCGGCGACATGCCGTTCGCCCGGTCGCTGAGCTGTGCATTGGACGGGAAGACGACGAGGTCGCCATCCGCGCACATCGTCGTCTCCTGGTGGAACGACAGCAACGCGCTGAGGATCGCGAGCGCGCGGTCGGTCGCGCCGATCGCTTCCCTGGCCTCCCGGATATGTTGGAAGACCTTCCATTTATGAACCACCACATCGGACGCGACGGCCTGAGCTGTCACTTGGCTAGCCAACAGGCCAAGTGACATCGACCGCCGCCCGAAGGGCGTCGTGGGCATATGGGTATGCATTTCCTTTTACCTATGTTGAGGCAAAAGAAACCTGCTCGCCGAAACAGCGCATCCCACGATGGGACTCTTGACTGCGATTCGCGGAAGTGCGATTCTCTGCTTGCTTAAGGACTGAGAAGGGCTTCCGGGACGTTGTTTCGGGGGCCTTTTTCTTTTGCGGCCTAAGGGGTTAGCGGCTGTTTAGATGGGCGCCTCCTTGTTCTCCTCGAATTGTTGGTAGAGCTCCAGCAGCTTCGCCGCGATGAACTCTCCAAACTCACGTGAACCATCGGCGTCGACGATGATGGTGACCGTGTCACCCCCTCGTTCGACTGTCGCGATCTTGTTGCCGGCATCTGTCTTTACCGCGACCTTCCGCGGCTTAGCGGCTCCCCTATTGGGCGCAATGGCATTGAACAGACGCACGAACCTCTGGTCGGTATCAGCCTGCTGAAATTTCGGGTCGGCTAGCACTTCGTCCAGCCGCGACATGTCTGGGAGTTCCGACAGACGCTCGGCGAGCGCTGTCCATCTTGGACGGCCTGCTTTTGGAGCGGGCCCGATTGCGTGAACAACACTCTTCGGAACCGACTTCGCCAATGCCAGAAGGCGCGACAGCTGTGTCTTCTCCATGCTCAGCGCCGACATGATCACGGCGCGATCGAAACCCTGATCTTCGAGTGTCATGGCAAACAGACCTCGCTCGATGTAGCTGAGGTCCTTGCGGGCGGAGTTCTCCTGGCCTTGGATGACAACGAGCTCTTCGTCGGTCAAGTCCTGGACCACCGCGCGCACTGGCCGTCCGAGCTTGGCGAGGATTTTTGCGCGTCGGTGGCCATAGGCGATCTGATAGTAATCTGGCCTATCAGGATGTGGCCGGACGAGAATTGGACTCTTCTGGCCGGACTCCTTGATGGCATTGAAGAGCGTCTCGTATTCGGTGCCCTCGTCGTCGAGACGGTCTTGCGCGAAGGATCCCAGGAGCTTCTCGGCCGGAATGTCTACGACGGCGGCGCCAGACGCCACGAGCGCTCTTGCACGCTCAGCGGCGGTCGCTATTTGTCCAAGCGAACGACCCATAGCACCGACAGCGCCTGACCTCACATGCGCCACTGGCGTCGGCGCGGCCAATTCTAACGACGAGTTGCCACCTGGCAACTCGTCTGTTCTGCGGGTCAGCATAGCCTTCAGCGTGTCCTTCCGGCTCATGTCTCGCGTCCCCACGCTAGTTTCATCAGATTCTCGATCTCGCCATTAACGCCGTCGAGCGATTCCATTGCGCGATCGTAAGTTTGCTTCCCAAAATTCTCCCGCCCGACTTCATAGAGCGTTTGCTTTGAGAGCCCGGCATCTGAGATCGCTGTCGACTTGACCATCGTGCTGTTGAGCACGCGCTCCCTGAAAAGCGACCGCATGAAAGCGACCATCTGCGTCTGGGGCGCGTCTGCGGGCTCAAACCGCGTGACGACATATCGAATGAAATCGTAATCAAGATCCCCCCCGGACTCCTGCACCACACCCAGGATATCAGACGCCATCAGTAAGAACTGGCACATCGACATCACGTCGAGCATCTGAGGATGCACGGTGATCAGAAGACCTGTCGCAGCGCATAACGCGCCGAGCGTTAGAAAACCGAGCTGAGGAGGACAATCCAGGATCATCACGTCATAGCCATCCGCGACTGTTCCAAGCGCCGTAGCAACCCGGCCAAAGAATGGTTCCGCGTCACGCTCGGCTAACGCCCGCGGCGTATCGTGCTCATACTCCATCAGCTCAAGATTGGCTGGGATCAGATCAAGGCCTGCGAAATAGGTCTTGCGAATGACGTCCTTTAGCGGGCGACGATTTTCATCGTATCGCACCGCCGCGTACATCGTCTCGTTCGGCTGGATATCATACTCAGGCTGATAGCCATGAAGTGCTGTCAGCGACGCCTGGGGATCGAGATCGACTGCCAGGACCCGGTATCCGTGAAGGGCGAGATACTGCGCCAGATGCGCGGCGGTCGTGGTCTTTCCGCTACCGCCTTTGAAATTCACGACCGCCATCACTTGGCAGTGCTCCGCTTCACGGCGATGCGGTACGTACTTCTTTCCCTTCGACCCCTCCTCTAGCGTGACGCGTAACTCATTGATTTGCTCGAGTGTATAGGACCGACGCCCTCCGGCCCCGAGCGACGGCTGGGGGCCCTTACCACCCAGCGACAGCTGCCGCAGATAGGCGTCGGCAATTCCAATGAGCTTCGCAGCCTCTACCGAGGAAAATGATCGAAGGGATTTCTTTGAAACCGGCGGGAAAAGAGCCTCGCGCATAGCGAGCAGTTCCGCTGACAGCGCGGCGCCGTCGCCGGCGATGACATCCGTCATCAGCGGCTTAGCCCCCGATGTAAGAGTCTTTGAGCTACGTGCTTTCTGCATAACTACGATGCCCATTCCAACTACGGCATTTGATCGTAGGCAGAATGAGGCCGAGTCGGGCTTATTGGCAAGGATTTTAACGTTAACGCCGGTTTACCGCTATGGCATTCAGGGTGAGTTGCCAGGTGGCAACTCAATCTCCAATCGGACCCTGCGCTACGCATTGGCCATTTCTCTTCGCTCTGCGCCGAACCCCTCGGCGGCCAATCGATGAGCCACTAGCGCTGATACGGCCTTCCTGTCAGCTCCTGCAAGGTCGTGTGTTTCATGAGCCCCGCCTGCGCGGCCCGCCTCACGCACGAGGGCAGATAAAAGCGCCGCAGGAATCGAGGCGAAGCAGATGCGGCCTCTTTGACAGGACGGGAGGGCTCTTGGCTCTAAGAGCAATCCGCTCCAATCATTCGAGCGGTCGGCACGTCCCCGCACCTTGGACAACGGCATGTTCTGAGAGATTAGAAGCTGTACGTTCGATCCGCCCAGTGCATAAACTCACCGGCATCGCAATCTGACGGACGCCCCCGCTTGAACCTTCAAGCCTTGCGCTATGGCCTGACCCACATCGGAATCGCCCCAATTGCCGTGAGTCATCAGGAAGAACCGCCCGAACGGAAGCCCGACTTCGCGGTCGATCGCCTTGATGCAGTCCATCAGGATGTGCACGGATGCGCCCTCCGTCGCGGTCAGGCGCTCGCGCGGCTCGCGGAGCGCCCTCGGAATGAAACCGATCTAGCGTTACGCCAGATACTCGTAATCATGCACGTCCAACGCCCAGCGGGCGAATACGCGCGACGTCGGGTCGTGTCCCTGGACGTGGTGTAGCTTGCCGGCGGTGGTCATCCGCGATCTTCGGTAGGGT
>NZ_JBAFWT010000083.1:0-7398 GCF_043195195.1 Roseixanthobacter psychrophilus | reverse complement strand
TTAGGCCACGCGAATTGGCTGACGCGCTGCAGATCGGGACCGTCGATTTGGCCATCGGCCCCTTTCCCGACATATCGGGGGCCGGCATCCACACCGAAACCTTGTTCGAGCGTGGCTTCCTGTGCGTCGTCGCCCAGGATCATCCTCGTCTCGGCAAGGGAGGCCTGACCCTGCCGGCCTTCCTTCAGGAAGCCCATCTCGTGGTGTCGTCGCCGGGGCGGACGGAAGAAGTGTTCGAACGGTTCCTGGATGAGAAAAAGCTGAAGCGCCGCATAGCGTTGTCGGTTCCGCACATGCTGTGCGTTCCGGCGGTGATCGCGGCCTCCGAGCTCATCGCGACGGTGCCGGAATCCGTGGGACGCGACTTCCAGAGCTATGAGGGGCTTCGTGTGATCCCGCCGCCCATAGAGACACCTGTCATTCGCGTCGCGCAATACTGGATTGAGCGGTTCGCGAAGGATCCCGCCACAACCTGGTTGCGGGCGCAGGTGCGGATGCTGTTCGCCAGGCGCGCAGGCTGATTTCGTCACCTCCGCAGCGCTCTCCCCGAGGCTCATATCTCCACGATCCCCGGGGAGGCGCCGGCATGCGCGGTCAATGCGTCGCAAATTCCTTTTCATGCAGCCAGGCGGCGTGGCGCGGGGGTTTCTTGGTCTGCGCCCATTCCTCAATCATGGCAGGGGCAACCGATTTCAGCCGTGCCAGCGTCTCCGGCGTGGCGGTCCAGGCCGCAAGCTCAAGGCGGTGGCCGGACGGATCGAAGAAATAGATCGACTTGAAGATGTCGTGGTCGGTCGGGCCAACCACGTCGAGCCCTGCGGCCTGCGCCTTTACCTTCACCACTTCCAGGGCCTCCACGTCGCCCACTTGGAAGGCGATGTGCTGCACCCATTCCGGCGTATTGGGGTCGCGGCCCTGTGGCGGCGAGTTGGGCAACTCGAAGAAGGCGAGGATATTGCCCGCGCCGGCGTCGAGGAAGATGTGCATGTAGGGGTCCGGCTCTTTCGTGGAGGGGACCTTGTCCTCCGCAATCGCGCCGATCAACTCCATGCCGAGAATATCGCGGTAAAAGTCGACCGTCTGTTTTGCGTCGCGGCAACGATAGGCCACGTGGTGGATTTTCTCGATGAGCATCTGCCCCTCCCTTGATTTGGGCTCCGTGGCGCATGGGTCCGATCGCTTGGACATGGGATTGCGTGCGGCCAGGATGCGCAATCCCTAACAATCGGGGAGCGCAGCATCAATGTAATAATGGGCAGGAACAGGTCCGGATTTTCCATATATTGATAGTTACAAATATTGAGCCGCGGAACGCGGCGGCAAAGCGCGAATCCCTTCGAAGTTCGGCATAAAGCCGGAAAATGTCCGCCGACGCCGTAGTATCAGTTGCGGGGACCAAGGCGCAGGGCTCGCTCCAGGCGGTCAAGGGCGTCGAGCAGGACCTGCGTGCCCTCGGGTCCGAGGTCGACGCACAGCTTCGATTCAAACGCCGCCATGTCCGGTATGAGTGTGCGGTAGGAACGCCAGCCTTGGGCCGTCAGCGAGAGGAAGTCTTCCCGGCGATCCTCGGGATTTTCCGTGCGGGCGAGCCAGCGCCGCTCTTGAAGCGCGTCCACCGCACGGCTGACCTTGGTCTTGTGCAGGCGGGCGTGGGTTCCCACCGTCTTCGCGGTAACGCCTGGAAACTGGGCGACCGTGGCGAGAACCCGCCATTCGGGAATGGTGAGGCTGTGCTTGCGGCCGTAAACCTCCTTCAGCCGCTCGGAAACCGCCGCGGCGGCGCGGTTGAGGCGATAGGGGATGAAGCGTTCGAGGTCGAGGATCGTCATGGCTTGTTAGTTACATTTTCAACCATCAGGATCGCAACCTAAATTGGGAGGTTGCTATGAATGTTCTGCCCCACTCATCCTTCTCAGGAATTCACGAGCGCGGGAGCGCCCTCGTTCCGGGCTACATGTCCGGCTTTGGAAATTCGTTCGAGACGGAAACGTTGCAGGGGGCGCTGCCCATCGGGCGCAACTCGCCGCAGAAGATCAACTTCGGGCTTTATGCCGAGCAGCTCTCCGGTTCGCCCTTCACCGCGCCGCAGGCGGTGAACGAGCGCTCCTGGCTGTACCGCATCCGGCCGACGGTGAAACATTCCGGGCGCTACCGGCGGGTGGACCGGGGCTTCATCCGCACGGCGCCGAACGCTCGAAATGAAAGCGATTTAACACTCGGCCAGTATCGCTGGAGCGCCATTCCGCTCCCCGAGGAGAAGCTGACCTTCCTGACCGGCCTGCGCACCCTCACCACCGCCGGCGACGCGGACGGCCAGGGAGGCATGGCCGCGCACATGGCCTTCGTTACGAGTTCGATGGAGAACGAATACTTCTTCGATGCCGATGGCGAGCTTCTCGTGGTGGCCCAGGAAGGCCGGCTGCGCTTCCGCACCGAATTCGGCGTCATCGACATCGCGCCGGGTGAAATATGCCTCATCCAGCGCGGCGTCATCTTCAAGGTGGAGCTGATCGACGGTCCGGCCCGCGCCTATGTCTGCGAGAATTATGGCGCCACCTTCACGCTGCCAGACCGCGGCCCTATTGGCGCCAACTGCCTCGCCAACCCGCGTGACTTCCTCACCCCCGTGGCGGCCTATGAGGACAGGGAGGAGTTCTCGCTCCTTTATGTGAAATGGGGTGGCGAGCTTCACGTCACCGAAATCGGCCAGTCGCCGCTCGACGTGGTGGCTTGGCACGGCAACTACGCACCCTACAAATACGACCTGAGGACCTTCTCCCCGGTGGGCGCCATCGGCTTCGACCACCCGGATCCATCCATCTTCACCGTGCTCACCTCCCCCTCGGGGACGCCGGGCACCGCGAACATCGATTTCGTGATCTTCCCCGAGCGCTGGATGGTAGCGGAAAATACCTTCCGCCCGCCGTGGTACCATCGGAACATCATGTCGGAGTTCATGGGCCTCATCTACGGCGTCTATGACGCCAAGCCCGAAGGATTCGAGCCCGGCGGCTTCTCCCTGCACAACCTGATGCTGCCCCACGGCCCGGACACCCAGGCTTTCGAGCATGCCTCCAACGGCGAGCTGAAGCCGGAGAAGCTTGAGAATACACTCGCCTTCATGTTCGAGACGCGCCTGCCCCAGCGGGTCACCGCGTATGCGGCTGGCGTGCCGCAGCTGCAGCAGAACTATGTGGATTGCTGGGCGGACCTGAAGAAGCATTTCGACCCCGCGCGCGGGACTGCATGGTGAGCCGTGCCTTAGCGCCGACCGGCCGACGGGGGCCGGTTGGCGCATATTCCGCATGCACGCCTTGAGCGCGGCCGACCACACGCCGGTCCGACCCCGACGAATGCATTCCGTCTGCCGCGCGCCAGGCGAGCGGAACGCCTTTGACCCACAAGGCTCGACGAGAAGCAACCGGATGCCTGACCCTTTCCGGTGGATCAAAAAAAGCGAACGCAGCTTGGTGCTGGGTGCCCCCACGGCGGCTCCGGCCGGAGGAAAAAACGTGAAGCGCTTTAATCTCATGGTCGCCACCACAGTGGGCACCACATTGGAATGGTATGATTTTTTTACTTTCGCCACGCTGGCGGTGCTCGTTTTCGATAAGCAGTTCTTCGGTCCGACGGACCCGTTCGTGGCCACGCTGCTGGCATTCGGCACGTTTTCCGTGGGCTTTGTTCCCCGGCCTCTGGGCGGCATCCTGTTCGGCATCGTCGGCGACCACTACGGGCGCAAGGCGACGCTCATCGCCCAGCCTCCTGCTCATGGGCGTTGGCACCTTCCTGATCGGTCTGCTGCCCACCTACGCCACGGCCGGCGTCTTTGCTCCCCTCGCGCTGGTGACGCTGCGTCTCGCTCAAGGCATCGCCGTGGGCGGCGAGGCGACCGGCACAATTTTGATCATCGCGGAATCCAGGCCGGCGGCCCAGCGGGCCTTCTGGACCAGCTTCACCATCTTCGGCGGCCCGCTGGCGAACATGCTCACCGCGGGAATCATCACGGGCATCCAGAGCTTCTAAGGCGACGAGGCCTTCCTCGCTTGGGCCTGGCGCATCCCCTTCTTTCTTTCGGTGGTGCTGATCGTGCTCAGCTTCTGGACGCGGGGGCGGGTGGAGGAATCTCCCGCCTTCCTGGAAATGGCGCAGAAGTACGACACGGTGGTCCGCGCCCCGCTCGCCCACGCCATGCGACACAATCGCCCGGAGCTCATCAAGGCTTTCTTCGTGAAGACGTCCGAGAATACGTTCCTCTACATCTCCAGCACCTTCCCGCTTCTGCTTGTCACAACCTATCTCCACATGCCGCGGGGCGATGCGTTGAAGCCCATCCTGTGGGGCTCGGCACTGGAGGTCACGGTCACGGTCCTGTCCGGCTACGTCTCGGACCGCATCGGGAGGCGTCCAGTGCTGATCGTCGGCTTGCTGGCGGCTGCGCTGTCGAGCTTCTCTCTGTTCACGCTTGCTCCCGGCGCCACATTCAACCAGATGCTGCCGCTGGTGCTCCTATGCCTCGCCAGCCATGCATCATCCTCGGCGCCATGGCGGCCTATCTCGCGGAACTGTTTCCCACCCCTGTGCGCTACACCGCGCTTTCGACCAGCTATCAGCTCGCCACGGTGGCGGGAGGCGCCGCCGCGCCGCTGATCGGGGTGGTGCTGCTGCAATTCACCGGCACGCCAATATCCGTCGCCATCTACGCCGCGATTATCTCCATCCCAGCCCTCGTCTGCGTCCTCGTCTCGGGTGAATCGAAAGGCGTCGAATTCTTCGCGGCCCCGCCGGCGGAGCCCGGCGCGGAGCCGCCTCTCGGTCAGCGCGCATAGGCGGAAGGCTTTCGGTGGCAGGATTTGGATCCAACGACACGACATTCGGAAAATCATCTCCATGATTGACGCGACCCACGACACGGCACGCACCAGCTGGGTGACATCGGCCAACGGCCATTGCGATTTCCCCATCCAGAACTTGCCTTTCGGCGTGTTCAGTCCCAAGGGGGGCGCCCCCCGCGGGGGCGTCGCAATCGGCGACCAGATTTTCGATCTGGCCGCCGCGGTCGAGCTCGGCCTGTTCGACGGCCCCACCAAGGAAGCGGCGGAAGCCGCCGCCGCACCGAGCCTCAATGCCTTTTTCGGCCTGGGGGCCGGAGCGCGCACAGCTCTCCGCGCACGCCTCGTGGAGCTACTCGACGCCAACGGCGTGGAGCGCTCCGCCGCGGAGGCTCAGGCAGAGCGTATTCTCCATCCCGCCGCGACCAACACGGCGCACTTGCCGGCGGCCATCGGCGACTATACGGACTTCTATGCTGGGATTTCCCACGCCACCAACGTGGGCAAGCTGTTCCGGCCCGATAATCCGCTGCTGCCCAACTACAAGTATGTGCCTATCGGCTATCACGGCCGCGGCTCCTCAATCGGCGTATCGGCGGGGGCGGTGCGCCGACCGAACGGTCAGCGCAAGCGTCCGGACGAGGCGGAGCCCTCCTTCGGCCCATGCCGAAACCTCGACTACGAGCTGGAGTTGGGCGTCTTCGTCGGCGCCGGCAATGCGCTGGGCGAGCCTATCCCCATCGGCGCGGCGGGCTCCCATATTGCCGGCTTCTGCTTGCTGAACGACTGGTCGGCGCGCGATATCCAGTCCTGGGAATACCAGCCGCTCGGCCCCTTCCTCGCCAAGAATTTCGCCACTACATTGTCGCCCTGGGTGATCACGCCGGAGGCACTTGCTCCCTTCCGCATCGCCCAACCGGTGCGGCCCGAAGGCGACCCCGCCCCGCTGCCTTACCTGTTCGATCCGCAGGACCAGGCCGCAGGCGCCCTCGACCTCGATCTCGAGGTGCTCATCGAGACCGAGGCCATGGCGGCGAAGGGGCTGCCGCCCCATCGGCTGTCCCGCGGCTCGACGCGCGACCTCTACTGGACCTTCGCCCAGCTTCTCGCCCACCATGCCAGCGGCGGGTGCAACCTCGCGCCCGGCGACCTGCTCGGCACCGGCACCATCTCGGGCACGTCGCCCGACAGCTACGGCTCTCTGCTGGAGCTGACACGGGGCGGCAAGGCGCCCATCATGTTGCCGTCTGGAGAGGAGCGTCGCTTCCTCGAGGACGGCGACACCGTCATCATCCACGGGCGAGCCGTGCGCGACGGCTTCGTCTCCATCGGCTTCGGCGAATGCCGGGGCACCATCCTGCCGGCGCCGGTGGTGTGACCTCATGCGGCTCTACACTTACTGGCGCTCCACCGCCTCCTACCGGGTACGCATCGCCCTGGGGCTGAAGGGAATAAAGGCGGAACACGTGCCGGTGCACCTTGTGCGCGATGGGGGCGAGCAGCATGGTCCGGCTTACCGGACCGTCAACCCGCAGGAGCGCGTGCCGGCGCTGGAGCTGGATGACGGAACAGTGATCCCCCAGTCCCCGGCTATCCTCGAGTATCTGGAGGAGGTCTATCCCGAGCCACCTCTGCTGCCAGCTCATGCGGTGGAGCGGGCGAAGGCGCGGGCGGTGGCGTCCATCGTCGGCTGCGACATCCATCCGCTCAGCAATGTCTCGCCGCTCACCTATCTGCGGCGGGACCTGGGGCAGGACGAAGCCGCCGTCGCGGCCTGGATCGCCCGCTGGATCCACGACGGCTTTCGCGCCGTGGAGCAACTGATCGGAGAGGAAGGCTTTGCCTTCGGGCCGGAGCCTGGCCTCGCCGATGTGTTCCTCATCCCGCAGGTCTATTCCGCCCGACGCTTCAACGTGTCCCTCGATGCCTACCCGAAGATCATGCGTGTCGATGCATTGGCTGCGGGCCATCCGGCCTTCATTGCGGCCCATCCAACCAACCAAGCCGATGCGGAATGTTAGTTGAGTTGCGAGACATGCGCTGGGCAGTCGTGGCCTCCGGGCACCGCAGCCTCAGACAAGCCGCGGAGACGCTCCGTGTGCGGGAGTCGACCTTGAGCCGCCGCCTGAGGGACCTGGAATACCGGCTCGGCACAAAGCTTTTCGAGAGAACCGCCAATGGCACGCGGCTCACCGCTACCGGAGAAGAGTTCATCGCGGTGGCGAAACACATCCTAGCGGAGACGGACGCAGCATTCGCGCGGGTAACTGCTCACCCCCGGTTTTCGGCAGCGCTTTCGGTATATGATTAACACGGGAATCGCGGCTTGATTCATATGTGGACGCCCCCTATGGCAAGGGCTTTTTGTCGGATGGGTTTGATCAGTTGCTTTCATATGTCCGGCCTGTTTGTGCGGCGTTGAGATGGCCGCTGGCCTTGATGGAAATCCGCCGGTGAGGTCCCTGATCAAGCTGGCGCGCATGTGAGGCGCATTGAATCAGACGGGTTGGCCTCACCATTGGCTGGATCGTTACTCATCATCGACTGCCACTGCCAATTCGGGTGT
>NZ_JBAFWT010000082.1:0-8822 GCF_043195195.1 Roseixanthobacter psychrophilus | reverse complement strand
TGCAGGTCCGCATGCGCGATCGCTTCCGCATCCGTGACCTCGGTCACGGTGAGCAGCGGTTCGTCGCGCAGGCGATCCCAGGCGGTGGTGCTGAACGCCTCGACCGGCCAGACCTTGACCGCGTCGTGCGCGACGCCGGCGCGCCAGAAGCCGGGGCGGCGGCAGCTGATCTTGAGAAAGGACATGGATGCCTCCGCCTCAAGCCAGCCAGGGAACGACGAGCAGCTCGGCCGTACCCTTGTTGATGTTGGTGGCGCCGGCGGCGTCGTTTTCCGCCTGCAGAATCTTGCGGGCCTGCGTTTCCAGCGTCGGCGGCACGATGAGGAGGTTTGGCACAAGGCCGAGCGGGCGCTCGTAATCGCCCTTCATGCTCATCACCGCGCTGCGGGCGTTGGCATAGCTCGTGGCGTCCAAGGTCTGCTTGGAGCCCCACGAGAACTGCCAGAAGCCGTACCCCGCGTTGTACCGACCATCGACGCCGTAAAGGAATTCCTTGCGGTGGAAGACATTGTCGTCGTCCAGACGATCCTTGGCGACGAACTGCCAGTCCTCGCGCACCTGCAGGATCAACGGCTTCAGGATTCGGCGGTTGTCGATCAAGAACCAGGGCGTACCGCTGCCGCCATCGGTGTTCGCGACCGTGGTGGGCTGGCCGGCGGCATTCAGCACCGGATGATCGGTGTCGAAGAAGTATTGACCGTCGTAGCACTCGGTCGAAAAACCTGCCTTCAGCAGCGACCAGAGCATCTGATCATAGGCCGACCCGGTGCTCTCGCCCATGGTCCCGAAGAGAGGAGTGTAAAGGCCGATATTGTCGTCTCGGATGTCGTTTCGGGCCACGGAAATCGTCAGCTCGAAATCCCGGTTCTTGATTCGGTAGCTGCCGCTCGAAATGTTCTGGATCTGTCGATCGCCGAGCCATTCCCGCACGTTGGGGATCTTGCCGAGCCAGCCGTATTCTTCCGTGCCGGTGACGGACCCTACGCGCGTTGCGATTTGCGGCCATTGCGAGGCCGCGACGCCAGAAAGCCCCTGCGTGAACGCCGCGTTGAACGCCACATTGAGGTTCTGCAAGTTTGGACGATTGATGATCATGCTGTGGCCGCCCCTTAGAATTCGATCCACACACCGAGATCGTCGACGTCACGGATGACGCCGGCGGCGGAACGCGTGTTGCTGCCGTTGGTCTTGGCCACGGTCTGGTCATCGACCAGGTAGGCCGTCACGCCGATGTCGGCGCGGGTGATGAGGTCGGTGGTGGCGGAGTTGGAAAAGCGGAAGGTGCCGCGCTCATACTCCACCGACACCAGGCCATCGGTGGCGGGGCTGGTGACCGTGCGCTTGATGCGGCCGAGCGCCCGGAGCGTGGTCGCGGTGGCGCCGGGTGTGCCGTAGCCGGTGGCCGTGCTCACGCAGAGGATGCCGCCCGCGTAGAAGATCTTGGAAGCGGCGGCCAGGATGACGAAATCGCGCCCGGTGCGCGAAGGCGTATCGCGGCCCTGGATCAAGGCGGCCATCAGACGTGCTCCAGTCCGAGGGCCTTGCGGCTCTCTTTGAATTTCGCGGGGTCGATGCCCATCAGCAAGCAGACGCGGGCTTCGTCGGGCGTGAGGTTGGCGGCCCCGCCGTTGGCGGCACTGCCGATCGAGGGAGGCTGGCGCAGCCCGCCGGAATGCAGATCCGGCATGGCGGCGATCTCCAGCGCGACGGCGGCCGGGTCGGCCATGTGGCGGGCGATGTAATGGTCGCGCACCGGCCTGAGGCCGACCTTGCCGGCCTTGATGGCATCGTCGATGGCGCGCTCGGCCTCGGCGCGGGCGCCGGTCTGCACCAGGGTTTCGAGCTTGGTCTGCAGCTCGATCACCGTGGTGCGCAGCTGCGTCTCGGCGGCGGTGCCGCCAGTGCCCTTGAGGTGCGTCTCGATCTGGGTCGCGGTGACCTTGTCGTAATCGAGACCGGCGGCGGTGAGCCCCGCCTTCACGGCCGCGAGCTTGCCGGCGTCCTGCTGGCGGCTCTGCAACTCGGTGATGATGACCGAGCGCGGCGACGTCGCGGCGAGGCCGGCCGCCGTGGCGATGGCGTTGGTCTCTTCCGCATGGCGGACGATATCCGCCTTCTGTTTTTCGACGGCGGCGAGGACGTCCGCCTCCGACGCATCCGCACCAAGGCCGAGGGCCTGGCGCATCAGAGCGATGAATTCCATCTGCTGGTGGCTCCGGTGGAGTGAGGTCAAGGTGAGGTTGGGGGTGTTGACCAGGGAGGCGCGAGCGACGCCGAGCACACGGCCGGTGGCCTTCTCGACGTGCAGGGCGGGGCTGATGCCCTTGTATTCGCGGACGATGGCGGCGCCGGCGGCTGTCCATTCGACCCGGCCCCAGATGCCGTCGGCACGGGCCTGCAGCTCGACAATCCAGCCGCGCGCCGGCGAGGGGCGGCCCTGCGGCGCAGCCACGTCGATGGCGTGATTTTCGTCGATCGGGAGCTTTCCGCCCGCCATGGACGCAGCCATGACCGCAGCCACGTCGGCCAGAGTGTAAGGGCCGCGCCCGTCCACGCCGGAAAATGTGCCGGCGGGCACCAGGTGCACCCATTCCGGCACGGTGGCGCCGTCCAGGGCGGAAAAGAGAAGGATCTCGTGACGAAGCATGAGGGGCAGAGTGCCCGCGCGCGCCGCCGCTTATCATGCCCCAGGGCTGGGGCGGCTCATGTCCGGGGGGATGTTGTCAGGAGGCCGTCAGCGGGCGGGGCGGGCGGGACCATGCTCGGCAGGGACCGCACCCTCTTTTAGCGCTACAGGCGCCTCTTTCGCCTCTTAATCGGCTCTCAAGCCGGAGCGGACCGCTCTCACTTGGACAGGGCTCGGTCCGCCGCGTCGATCAGCGTCTCGACGATCATCACTTCGTCCTCGGCCGAGATGCCGAGATAGGGGCGCGCCGGGATGGTGACGCTGTCGGCCATCACGACGCCGGAGGCAAGCCGGAAAACCAGATGGGAGGCGTTCTTGGGGGTGATCGTGGCGCCGAACTGGTGCACCGCCCCATAGATTTGGTTGGTGCCTTCCTCGACCGTGTTGTGCGTGGCCCGAAAGGTGATCGAGCCCATGAGGCCGCCGCGCATGGCGCTCTCGCGCAGGATGCCGGGGCCGCGTTTGAGGGTGGCATAGTCGGGATTGAGCGCTGCCCAGGGATTGCCGTCCGGGTCGGTAGCGGTCTGGAAACGCTGGTGGGTGCCCTCGCGCAGGCCGACACCGATCGCCCGCATCACGGGCGTGGTGTTGCTCATCACCGCCTGCAGGGCGCGGAAAGCCTGAAGCGCGGCGCCGGCGTCGATGGTGGTTTCGAGGGTGACGCCGGTCACCTAGGCCGCCTTGCCTTCGTCCTCGATCTCGACCTCGGAGGCGGGCGTCAGCTCCATCTCGGACGAATCCCAAACGGCGGCGAGCCGGCTGCCGCGCCGTGCGATCTCGGCTTCAACCTGCTCGGTCTCGACCACGGCCTGCCGCAGCGCCTCCACCGGATAGCGGGCATAGATGCGCGCCATCGCCTCTTCGCCCTTATTCAGGGCGTCAAGGCGTGCGAGCAGGTCGGCGCGCTCGTTTGACATTCACCGGCTCCACAACGACTCGATTTCCGACGCGCTTCACAACACGGAACGACGCATCGGGCCTGATCAGGAACTCGTACTCCGGGTACTTGGTGTACGGGACATGCTGAACATAAGCGCCACCAGCATATCCCTTCGGCAGCCTGATCTCAATGACGACGGGCGGCTTGCCGCCGAACGTCTTGGCGGTGTTGGAATCGACCGACGTCGACATGAAGCCCTTTTCGGTGATCACGTCGCCGACCTGCGCCAGTCGCGCCGGGTTTCCGTCCTTCGCACCCCGATACACGACCAGCTCGCGTTTGGTCTTCCCGCGCGCCAGCGCGGCTTTCAGATGCGCGATCTCATCATTATGATGCGGGGCGTCGGCAATGCCGCGCAGGTGGTTGTTGATCGCGCGGAAGGTGTTGGCCTTGTAGCCGGCCAGCGCGTCCGATTCCCGCTCGCTGAGCTTCGCCCCCCACTCGGCAAAATCGGCGGTCAAAACCATGTCCTGCTCGACCAGCTGCTGGCCGACGGTATTCGCCCAGGGGTCGACCTCCGGCGCGACCTTGGCGGGCGCTGCTGGTGCGGGAGGCGTGGCGGCCGCCTTCGGCTTCTTCGGAGCAACGTCGTCGAACACATTCGGCTTGGCCGCCCCGTAATCCCCCAGCGTCGGAATGGATTTGAGCTTCGCCGGTTTCGGCGCGGCGGGCGCCTTGGCCTTTTTCGGCTTCGGAGGCGGCACCGTCAGGGTGGCATTGGCCGGGATCTGCGGTGCCTTGCCCAGCCACTCTTGCCCGACGTTGTAGTCAAAGCCGGGATCGATTCCCTCCGGCACCTCGGTAATCTCGCCGGTCTTGCGGTTCGTATGCTCGATGAGATTGATCTTCGGCGCCGTGTCCGGCCCGCTCTTGCCCATGCGCGCGAGGCCGCGCGCCGACACCGACCTGATCCAGCACCCGCAGTGATAGCCGTTCGGCGTGTAATGGGTGGTCCACCAGCCGTCGTCGGCCCGCAGGGTGGTGCCGTTCCAGCCCAAGTGCTGCAGGCGCGGGTGCAGCGCGCCGGAATGGACATATTGCCAGTACGGAAACGCCGCGAGCGTCTCGGGCTCGACCTGCTGGGCGTATCGGCCGGCGCTGTAGGCCATGCCGAGATTGACGTTGTAGATGAGGCGCGCGCGATAGCCGGCCTTCCCGGTGTGCGCCCAGCCGTGCTTCGCGACGATGGTGTCGAACTGCTTGCGGAAGTCCTGGATGCTGGTTCCGTTTTCCAGCGCCTTCGCCACCTCGGCGCGGAAATCGCCGACCAGCGCCCGCGTGGTCGCGCCGGCGACGGTAAAGCTTTTCACGTTCGCCTTGCCCCAGACGTCCGTGTAGCTTTCAGAGGTGACGTTCGCCTTGGCGCGCAGATAGGCGATCGCCTCGTCGAACGGCAGATCGACGGCGCCGAGGGTGGTGGTCATGCGGCTGATCTCGCCGCAACGGGAAATGCATGACACCGGTGGAGATGAGGATGCTGCGATGGATACGGGAAGCGGTGAATTTTCCGCACTTTTGGTGGGGCTTCTTCGGGAGCCTCGTCTCGTGGGCCCTTGTGTTTTACTTTGGGTCGAAAGGTGAGGTAATCGGCTTCTTCGGCAATGTGGTTGGCGGATTGATTGGCGGGGGCATGACCCTGGCCGCAGGCTGGCTGGCCTGGAGCGCTGCGCAGGAGCAGATTGACCAACAGCGAACGCTGCTCAACCTTGCGACGCAAGAACACAAATTGCGGAAAATACACCTGCTTCAGGATTTTGCTCACCTGCTCACCGAGGCTTGCGGCAATCTCATGCAGGTCACGTCCCTGCCGCAGCAGCAGGGTGAAGTCCGAGAGTTCAAGCCGATCCGCGTCATTTCTGGAGCGGTCGAAAGTGACGACTTTTGGCGGCTCAACTACGATCTCGGCGTCGCGTTGCGTCGGCTCGACAGTCGCATCAGAACGGCAAACACCGACTACCTTGGCAGAGCATGGGTGTGGCCCCAGAATCGGGAATCCTTCAAGGAAATGGGCAACCGCTGCAACACCCTGTGCGAAGACGCCCGCCGAATGCAGGACCGCGTGAATGATGCACTTAAGGAGTTGGGAGCTGAGACAATAGCAGCTCCAGGCCAAAAGTTCTGGGGTTGGAATACCTATTCCATGCCGCATGGTGCACGTCGGCAGGCTAAAAAATAGATCCGAAACCGTCTTCACCCCTCCCCCCGCAGCTCATCGATGAGCGCCGCCTGTCCCACCAGATGGGCGAGGACCATGCCGCGCTGCATGACCTCGGCAAACCGCGCCGGGTCGAGGTTCATGCGCTCCAGCCGATTGGCGAGGTCGCGCATGTCGGCCGCCTCCTCGAAGGCCGCGCGGATCTCCGCCGTCATGCTGGCCATCACGCCCTGCATGTCCAGCGAGAGGCGCCGCTCCATGCGGTCCACATATTCCGGGTCTGGCGCGGACGCGTGAAGTGAAAGCAGGTGCCGGGTCAGCTGCCCCTTCGGCGGGACGGTGGGCGGCACCGCCGGCGGCGCGGCCGGGTCGATGGGCTCACCTAGCGCCAGTGCCGCCGGCGGCTGCTGACGGCCGCCGATGAGCCGCACCGGCTTTCCATCGGTGCTCTTTTCGGCCTCTGTGAAGCCGAGCCGGTCGAGCACCTGGCTCTCTTCCACTTCCAGGCCGAGTGGGCCGAGCTTGGAGATCGCGTCGACCACGTCCTTGATCGGCAGCTCATCCGGCCGGCCGATGACCAGGCGCGGATACTTCTTTTGCGGCCCGAAGTTGAAGGCCACCATCTGGTGCACGAGCTGCTGCGTGAGCGTCGCCGAGGCGAGCTTGGCGTCGGCCCGCTCCATGTCCTCCTGGACGAGCCGGTGTTCCTGGCCGATGGCATGCCCGCCGGCGATCGCGTCCGTGGTGGCGGTCTGGCCGAGCACCAGCTTGGAAATCTGCCGGTCGATCCAGTCGCAGCGCTTTTCATACAGCTCCGAGCCGTCGGCCGCGTTCTTCACCTC
This sequence comes from Roseixanthobacter psychrophilus, assembly GCF_043195195.1. Classification (NCBI taxonomy): domain Bacteria; kingdom Pseudomonadati; phylum Pseudomonadota; class Alphaproteobacteria; order Hyphomicrobiales; family Xanthobacteraceae; genus Roseixanthobacter; species Roseixanthobacter psychrophilus. The sequence goes on along the minus strand of NZ_JBAFWT010000082.1, from coordinate 2,199 downwards.
GACGAACTCGATCAGCATCGAATCGGGGATGATCGCGGCGCAGTCGCCGGCAATGTTGGCGACCGCGCTCCAAAGCACGTCCTTGTCGGCGTCGCTGGCGCCGGGGCCGTATTTGCCTACCCGGACCGGCTGGCCATAATTCTGGATGAAAATTGCCCAGTCGCGCAGCGTGAAGGCTTTGTACATCCAGCCCCAGGACGCGACGCGGGCAAGGCCGGAACGGATCGACAGACCCGACTTGGCCTTGTGCCGGTGCACGAGGAAGCGATGCGCCGCCAGCGGCTCCTTCGTCGCACCCTCCCGCAGCATGGGGATATCGAGCGAGGTTTCATCCAACTCGAACCAGGCGGGATTGCGGTGCATCAGGGCCTTGGGCGCGACCAGATCGGGCGTGCTCTCCCATTCGATTTCCAGAATCGAGAAGCCCTTGCCCACCGCGTCGAAGAGATCGAACAGAGCCAGCTCAAGCACGCCCTCCTTGAGCCACTCGCGGATCAGGTCCGCATGCTTGACGTGCTCGGGCGCGTCGCTGGCGGCCTCAACATTGATGGGCAGCTGCGAGACCTGGCGCTTCCGGGTGCCGAGCACGCCGAGATAGTGCATGTCCCGTTCTTCGATGTCCTCGGCCAGCTCCAGATAGGCCCGCGTGTCGCCGCTCGCGGCCGCGCGGTGGATGGCCGCGAGGCGGTAGGGCGTGAGCCCGTCGGCCGGGTGGCCGGAGATGGGCGAGCGCACGCCCGTGAGTGTCGGGCCGGCCTTTGGCGGGCCGAACAGGGCGTCCAGGTCGACGCGCTTGCCGTCGGGGCCGAGGATGGTGGAGAGCCGGGCCATCAGAGGCCTCCTCGCATGCGAGGCAGCATGAGGCCGCCCCTGTGATTGCTGTCGCCCGAGTGGTCCGGCCGCATGAAGTCGCGGCCGCCGGCGCCTTCCATGGCGGCGGCTGGGCGCGGCACCGGGCGATAGCCGTATTCGCCGGCACCGCCGCCGGCGGCATGGATGCCGAGGAAGCACGCCCAGGTGCGGTCGGCATGGTCATCGTCCCGCTCGGCGACGAAGCGCGGCGCGCCGGTGGCGGAGGCGATCTTGCGCAGCTTGTGCAGATCCGCGCGCAGGGCGACGTCGCCCTCGGAGATGCGGATGGTGCGATCTTCAAACCGCTCTTTGCCGGCGGTGGCGAGCACCAGCTTGCTGGGGCCGGTGAACAGCACGCCCTCGACCCGGCTGCCATGACGGCGCTGCGCATCCTCGACCACCTTCTCGCCCATGCCGGTCTGATCGATGCAGGCCCGGCCGACGCGGTAGCGCTCCATGACGTCGTCGAAGGCCTCGTCCATCTCGGCGAAGGTGGCGCGCTTCTGTTCGATCCGCTCGCGCTCCCACAGCACGTCGCCGACCTGTTCCCAGACCCAGATGACGTGCAGATCGTGCCGCCGGCCGATGTCGCGGCCGACGAAGCACACGCCGCCCTGGTAACCCTCAGGGTCGCCGGCGCGTTCGTCCTCGACCGATGAGATGAGGTCGTAGGACAACCAGGCGCTCGCCTCGTCGAGCCACTTCAGTTCGTATTCCTGCGACCACAGATCATCGTCGGCGAGGCCGGCGCGCAGCTCCTCGATGTCGCGTGGCAGGCCGTCCGCCACGGCCTGATAAATGTCGACGGTGTGCCGAGACCAGACCTCATCGGCGGCGGTCATGATCTCGTAGAATTTATTGCCCTTGCCATTCGGCGTGGACGTGACGCGGAGCCTCAGGCCATTTTTTGAGATGACCGGAAACAAGGCCCCCCAGATCGCCTTGCTATCTTTGTGGATGGCGAACTCGTCCAGGAAGACATTGGCGGAAAAGCCGCGCGCGGTGTCGGGATTTGCTGGCAGAGCAGTGATGCGCGAGCCATTCGGCAGGCTCACCTCGAGTGCCTTGTGGGAACCCTCGTCTCCCTGCCAGTCATATTCTTCCGCCTCGAACCCGAGCTTATAAGCGGCGGCGTGGCGCTTGATGCCTTCTTCCATGGCCTCGCGCGCCTGGCGCTCGCCTCGCGACAGGATCACCCACCGCTCTCGCCGCCGGATTACGGCGGCCTGAAAACAAGAGTCCACGATTTCCAAAGTCGTGGTGAAGGTCTTTCCGCTCTGGCGCGAGAACATGCCCACTTTGAAGCGCTTTTTATCGCGCAGCCATTTGTGCTGATACGCATAGAGC
>NZ_JBAFWT010000081.1:0-9494 GCF_043195195.1 Roseixanthobacter psychrophilus | reverse complement strand
AAGAACACGGAGAGACCGGACGGGTCAGAATGTGAGGCCTGCCTGAAATCCCGCGTCTTCACCCTGATCTCATCGATGTGCCCGTAGGGGATCCACGATGTCGCGCGGTCGGGGCCCCTTAGGCAGGCGGCGCGGATCGGGCGCCAGCGAACCGTGGTGGAAGTCATCGCCGCGCCCAGCCGAACCGGCGGACCAAGTCGAGAAGCCGATCACAGGTTCGAGCAAGGTTCCTTGTCGGCGCAGTCGCGACACCAAGCAGGAGCCCGGACTCGGCGCCGTCAGGCGACACATACCAAGCGGAAAGCGGTGACGGAGACATGCCGAACGTCAAAGCTTCGCGTGCCACGGCGACATCCGGGGCTCCTTTCGGCAATCTGAGCAGCACGGCCAAGCCGGGAGCCGCAATACGATCCGCGCCTACAGAGGCCTGCAGGCAATCCAGAACCGCCTGCCGCTTGGTCGCATAGGCCCGCTTGGTGCGCCGCAGGTGGCGCAGATAGTGGCCCTCATGCATGAATTCGGCGATGGCGCGTTGCACCGCCGGCCCAGGTGACGGTGCGAGGCACGCCGCCATATCGGCGAAGCGGGAGGCTGGTGCCAAGTTTCACCCGGGGAATTGGGCTTGTCGTTTCTCGACCTGTTTGCCGGAATCGTCCTTCTTGTCGCCGCAGGCTCTGCCTTGGGCGTCATTCTCATTCTCGGCGCGGCGCCCGGCTATGTTGCCAGAAGGCGGGGGCACCCCTGGGCCGACGCCGTGACGGTCGCCGGATGGACCACTCTGGTCTTCGGCCTCGTATTCTGGCCGCTCGCCTTCATCTGGGCCTTCGTCGACGTGCCCGCGCGCAGTTCCCGCCCATCACGGGAGCCGGCGCCGTGATCATCCTGCTCCTCGACAGCTACATCGTCATTCTGCTGGTCCTGGTGTGGCTGAAGGTCGTTCGGCTCAACCTGTTCTGGAAGCTGTCGCCCGTCCAGGTGCTCGTGTTCCTGCTGGTGGGCTTCTTCATTCCGATGAACTGGGGGGCGCCGTCCGGTCCCACGCTGGCCGGGCGCCAGTCGGTGGCGATCGTGCCGAGCGTGGCGGGCGAGGTCGCTGAGGTGCCGGTTGCGCCGAACACCCCGCTCAAGGCCGGCGACGTGCTGTTCCGCATCGATCCTGCGCCTTATGAGGCCCAGCTTCGGGCGCTCCTCGCCCAGCTCAACCTCGCGGAACTGCGGCTCGACCAGATGCAGGAGCTGGCGGGACGGCAGGCCACGCCCGAGTTCAATGTCCAGCAACGCCGTGCCGAGGTTGAGCAGTTGCAGGCCCAGGTGGATGCGGCGCGCTGGAACCTCGAGAAGACAACGGTGCGGGCGCCGGCCGACGGCTACGTGACCAATGTCGCGCTGCGGGCCGGCGCACGGGTCGCGGCGCTTCCGCTGGCGCCGGTGATGGCCTTCATCGACACCTCCGACACGGTAATCGTCGTCGAGATCGCGCAAAACAACGTGCGCTTCGTGAAGGCCGGCCAGAAGGCCGAGATCACCTTCAAGTTTCTGCCGGGTCGGGTGTTCTCGGGTACTGTCCTCCAGGTGGTACAGGCAATTTCTGCCGGACAGCTTGCGCCGACGGGATCTGCCGCGACACCCACGGAATTCGTAGCGGCTCCGTTCGCGGTCCGTGTCGCGCTCGACGACGCGGGGGTTGCCGAACGTCTGCCAGCCGGCAGCGTCGGCACCGCTGCTATCTACACCGATCATGCCGCCGCCACGCATATCATCCGCAGGATACTGATCCGGCAGACGGCGCTGCTGAACTACGTGCTTCCGTTCTAAGGAGGATTGCTCATGTCGCCCGTCATCGATCTTTGCCGCTCACCTCGAGACGGCAGCCCGCGGGATGCCGGGAAATCGTCAGCTCGCCGGCGAATGCTCGTCGGGCTGGCGGTTGCCGTGAGCATCGCGACCGGTCTGGCCGGTGCGGCGGTCGCTCAATCCGCGCAGCCCGCGCTGACCTCCCGGCAGGCCTACGATCTGGCACGCGAGACCTATCTCTACGCCTATCCGATCGTCTCCATGGACGCGACGATGCGCCAAGCCACCAATGTGCCGGATGCGGGAAGCGTCAACATGCGCGCGCCGCTCAACCAGTTCGCCCATGCCCGTGCCTATCCGAAGGCGGACGAGAAAGACGTGGTGCGTTTCAATTTCGACACGCTCTATTCCTTCGCCTGGCTCGACCTTTCGAAGGAGCCGGTCATCCTCTCGGTGCCGGACACCGGCGAGCGCTACTACCTGCTGCCCATGCTCGACATGTGGACCGACGTGTTCGCGGTAGTCGGCACCCGCACCACCGGCAACAGGGCCGCGAACTACGCGCTGGTCGCGCCGGGCTGGACCGGCTCCCTGCCCGAGGGCGTCACCAGGATCGCGGCGCCGACCCCGGTCGTCTGGATCCTCGGACGCACCAAGACCGACGGGCCCGCCGACTACGCCAATGTCCACAAGGTGCAGGACGGCTACCGGCTCACCCCGCTCTCGCAATGGGGCAAGAACTACCAGCCGCCCAAGGGGGTCGCCACCGACCCGGCGGTCGACAACAAGACCCCGCCCCTGGTGCAGGTGGACAGCCTCGACGGCGTGGCGATGCTTACACGGCTCGCGGCGCTGCTCGAGAAGCACCCGCCGCACCCCAATGACTATCCGATGCTATTTCGCCTCAGGACGCTCGGCATCGAACCCGGAAAGCCCTTCGACCCCTCAAAGCTCGATGCCACAACCGTCGCCGCCCTCAACACGGCCGCCAAGGACGTGCTCGCAGGCGTGCAGGCGGCGTGGGAGCGCACCGGCAAGGTCGTGAACGGCTGGACGCTGCAGAACGACAATATCGGCACCTACGGCACCTCGTACCTCAAGCGCGCCCTCGTCGCGAAGGGCGGGCTCGGCGCCAACCTGCCGGAGGACGCGGTCTATCCGACCGCCGCCTTCGACGGCGCAGGCAAGCCGCTGACCGGCGACAACGGATACGTCCTGCACTTCGACAAGGACAACCTGCCTCCGGCGGACGCCTTCTGGTCGATCACCGTACGACATGGACGGCTTTCAGGTGCCGAACGCGCTGAGCCGCTTCGCGCTCAGCAGCCACGACAAGCTGGCCTTCAATGCCGACGGCTCGCTCGACATCTACGTGCAGGCGGAGAATCCCGGCAAGGAGAAGGAGGCCAACTGGCTGCCGGCGCCCAAGGCGCAATTCCAGCCGACCATGCGCCTTTATTCCCCGCGCCCCGAGGTGCTCGACGGAACATGGGCGCCGCCGCCCTTCACGAAGGTGCCGTGACCACGGCCCGCCCGTTTCGCACAAACGTCCGAGGCCGGACAACCCGGAGGAAAACGACATGAACAGCAGCCTGTTCGCCGCCTGCGCGGCAACGCTTGCCGGCGTCCTGGCGCTCGCGCCCGGCGCGCTTGCCCAGGCGCCGGTCTCGACGGAAGAGGCCCGCGAGATCGCCCGCGATGCCTATATCTATGCCTATCCGCTCGTCCTCATGGAGGTGAGCGGCAAGGTCTCCACCAACGTTGCCGAACCGCCCGGCAATACCGCCGCGCCCGTGAACCAGTTCGGCAATGCGCAGGCCTTCCCCGACCCGTCCTTCACCGTAGTCGTGCGGCCGAACGCCGACACGCTCTATTCCTCGCTGGTCTATGACGTGTCGAAGGAGCCACTCATCGTCACCGTGCCGGATTCCGGCGGGCGCTATTATCTGCTGCCCATGCTCGACAAATGGTCGGACGTGTTCGCCGTGCCCGGCTCGCGCACCACCGGCAACGGGGCGCAGACCTTCGCCATCGTCGGCCCAGGCTGGCGGGGTGAACTGCCGGCCGGCGTGACGCGCTATGACAGCCCGACCGCTGGTGGCTGGATCGGCGGGCGCGTGCAGACCAATGGCAAGGCCGACTACGCGGCGGTCCACGCCTTCCAGAACGGGCTGAAGGCGGTGCCGCTGAGCGCCTACGGCAAGCCGTACACACCGCCGAAGGGCCCGGTGGATACGAAGCTCGACATGAGCGCGCCGCCGGATCAGATCGACAAGATGGACGGCGCCGCTTTCTTCACCCTGTTCGCGGAGCTGATGAAGCAGAACCCGCCGCACGCCAACGACTATCCGATCCTCGACCGAATGAAGCGGATCGGAATCGAGCCCGGCAAGAGCTATTCGCCCTCCGTTCAAGCGAAAGAGGTGCAGGAGGCAATCAAGGCCGCGCCGGCCGATGCGCTGCCGCGCATCAAGGCGGCATGGGCGAAAGCGGGTGTGCTCGCCAATGGCTGGCGCACCAACCTGACGGCGATCGGCACCTATGGCGCAGACTATCTGCACCGCGCCGGCGTCGCCTTTGGCGGGCTCGGCGCAAATGTGCCCGACGACGCAGTCTATCCGACCGCCTTCGCCGATTCCGAAGGGCGCCCGTTCGATAGTGCAAAACGCTACGTTATGCATTTCGCCAAGGAGCAGCTCCCGCCCGTGCGCGCCTTCTGGTCACTGACGATGTATGACGAGCGCCAGCTCTTCACGGAGAACCCGCTCGATCGCTACGCCATCGGCGACCGCGACAAGCTGGTCTTCAGTCCCGATGGCTCGCTCGACCTCTACATCCAGCGTGAATCTCCGGGGAAGGACAAGGAGGCCAACTGGCTTCCGACACCGAAGAGCGGCACCTTCACCATGAACATGCGCCTCTATTGGCCGAAGGCTGAGGTGATCGAGGGCAGCTGGTCACCGCCTCCGGTCAAGCGCGCGGACTGAGCGCAACAGGCTGGGTGCCTCGTGCGCCTTGTGCGTCCGGTTCACCGCTGCAGTCGTCGGCGTGGTCATGAACCTTGCTTTGTGGTTCGCGCTACACGTCGTGTTTCGGGAGGTGCGGACGTTCGAGATTCTCGGCGTCGGTCCGGACCTGCCGGTGCTCACATCGATCAACTGGCGGGCCGCAGTTCTCGCTGCCGCTGCGATGATTGCCATGCTGCGCTTCAAAGTCGGAATGATCCCGACGCTCGGCCTTTGCGCGGTGGCCGGTGTTTTTGTCAGCTATTTACCTGTGTGACACGAGGGAAGGCCCACTGGCGGACGAATTTGGGCACGTGATGTCCGCGCTAGGGCGGCCTCCATATGTTTACGCAAGAATTATCTGGATAATCGGGCGGTTCGCCTTCGTGCGAGTACGGCAATCGGCGGTGATTGGGTAGCTATCTCGCAGAATAGCGCGCCATAGCGTGGAATCGACGGGGTTCGCGGGCCACGCCCGATAGCGATGATCACTACGTTTACGCCATAGCACTATGACGTGCGTCACCGACCCTGCTGGATCGCGTTCTGCGACGATGGCGGGTGACGCATGGCCTCACTTGCCTGCAGCGCCGGAGGCGTGGACCTCCGGCGCATCATCAACGCCGGGACAAGGGCGGCCAGGAAGATCGCGCCGACGATAAAGAAGCTGTCCCGGTACCCCAGCATGTTGCCCTGGCTGTAGATCATGCGGCCGAGATAGTTCATCGCCCCGGCCTGGCGAATCGCTTCCGGCACACCGGCCTGCGCGAGCAAGCCGGTCACATCGCGCAGCAAGCCGGTCGTCGTGCTGTTACCCGCGTGCTGCGCCGCCGTGAAGCTGTCCACGTAGAGCTGCGAGCGCTGTTCAAGGGCAATTGAAAGCAGGTTGACGCCGAAGGCGCCGCCGAGTTGGCGCACGAAGTTGATCGCGCCGGAGCCCTGGCCGAGCAGCGTCATTGGCAGCGCCTTGAGGGCGCCGGCGTTCAGACTCGGCATGATGAAGCCGAGCCCGATCCGGCCCAGCATGATCCACCAGGCAAACAGCCAGAAGGAGGTATCGGTATCGATGCCGGTCATCAGGAACGACGACCATGCGAAGACCGCCAGGCCGAACATGACCATGACATAGGCCGGCGTCTTATCGGTGAGACGCCCGGCTATCGGGAAGACGAGCGCCAGGATCAGCCCCGCCGGCATCAGCAGCAGGCCGGAGCGGGTCGGCGTGTAGCCCTGGATCGTCTGCGCGAACAGCGGAATCAAGAAGGTCGAACCGTAGATTCCCGCCCCGAAGATGAAGGCCACGACGGACGCGCCCGCATAGACCCGGTTCGTGAAGAGCTTGAGATTGAGCATGGGCGCGGGCGCGTGCAGCTCCCAGACGATGAAGCCGATGCCCGAGACAAAGGCGACGGCGAAGTCGCGCAGGATGGAATCGGAGAACCATCCATCACGTTGTCCATTCGACAGGCCGTTGAGCAAGGTCACGAGGAACACGGTCATCAGCCCGAAACCGATCCAGTCGAATTTGCGCGGCGATCCCGAAGTTGCCCGCCCCGGCATGAAGAGGGTGGCGAGGAACAGCCCGACAAGGCAGAACGGCACGGCCATGAAGAACACATAGCGCCAGCTGAAGCTATCCACCATGATGCCGCCCAGCGTGGGGCCGAGCGCCGGGGCCAGCACCACGCCGATGCCATAGATGCCCATGGCCGAGCCGCGCTTTTCCGGTGGAAAGACCTGAAAGATCATCTGCATGGCCAGGGGTTGCAGGATGCCGGCCGCGCCGCCTTGGAGCACGCGGGCCAGTATCAGCACCCCTTCCGCCGGAGCCAGCCCGCCCATGACGGAGGCGACGATGAAAACCGTCACCGCCAGCATGAAGGTCGCGCGCTGGCCGAGCGTCTCGACCATCCAGGCGTTGAGCAGCATGGTCCCGGTCATCGCGGCAAGGAAGCCTGTGGACAGGAGCTGCGCCTTGTCCTGGCCCATGCCGAAGGCGCCCATGATGTCGGGCAGGGCCACATTAACGATGGTCGCGGTCAGGATGGTGGCTATCGTGCCCATCATGACCGTCGCCGTGACCAGCCAGCGATACGCCGGGCCGAAGCGGGCGAACAGCCCCTCGATACTGTCCGGGTGCGGCGCGCTAGTCACCGGTGCCGGCCTCCAACTCTACCATCATGCCGGGCTTGATTTCCCCACCGTCCTGCTGGACGGCGATGCGAACCGGCAGGCGTTGGGTGATCTTGGTGAAGTTGCCGCTCGGATTTGGGTTGGGCAGCAGCGCGAACTCGCTGGTCGCAGCCTGCCCGACGCGCGTGACCTTACCCTCGAAGCGCCGCCCCGGCAGGGCATCGACAGTGATCGTCACGATCTTTCCGGGCCGGAAGAAGCGGATGTCGGTCTCCTTGACGTTCGCCTCGACGCGCACGCGCTCGGGATCATGGACCATCAGCAGGCGCTGGCCGGGCGTGACGTATTCGCCCTCGTCCATGAAGGTCTGGTCCACAACGCCGTCGAATGGCATGACGATGGTGCGGTCTTCGAGATCGAGCGCCGCGCGCTCCCGTTGCGCAAGCAGCCGCTGTTCTTCCGGACCGAGCTCGGCCAACTGGCGTTGGAGCACCGTGAGCTCCTCGCGTGCCGCTTCGGCCTCGGCAAGGGCGGCGCGGGCGTTTTCCAGGTCCGCCTGGGCGCTCAACACCTGTTGCTTTGCCATCTCCAGCGCCGCCCGCGTCTGGTCCAGGCGCGCGCGGGTGATGGCGCCGCTCGGCGCCAGCTTCTCAGCCCGATCATTGTCCTGTCTGGCAAGATCGCGTTGTGCCGTCGTTGCTGCCAACGCGGCCTCCGCAGCCCTTACCGCTGCCTGTTTAGCGGTAATACGACTTTCGGTCTGGCGGCCGGTGAGTACGATGCGGGCTTCGATCTCCTCCCGGCGGCGGGCGATTCCCGCGAGTTGCGCATCAAGTTCCTGAACGAGCAGGCGGCTTTCCCGGTCGTCGATCCGGACCAGTACGTCGCCTTTGCGAACGGTATCGCCCGCAATGACCTCAACGGCCGTGACCCAGCCGGGAACCCGGCTGCTCACGGCAACGATGTCGGCTGCAACGCGGGCATCCGTGACGAAGACGTGGGTGAATTGTTGCCACAGCCACCAGCCACCGGCCCCGAGAACGATCAGCCCCGCCAGGATCGCGCCATACAGTCGCCATGGCCGGGCGCGGCCAGGCGGGGAAAACGCCTCTGACGCAGCCTCCGTCTCATTGTCGGGGGCTATGCGCAGATCGGTTTCCCGATCGTCGCTCTGGCGCTCCAAGCGGCTCACACGCTGGTCCATGGCTCACCTGTCCATCGGGATTTGGTGCGTAAGCTGCATCGTCGTTTCCGCGCCACCCAGCTTGCCGGCGATCTTCTCGAAGACCCTCAAACAGGTCGTCACCTCGGCATGGGATATGTCGGAGAAGATTTCCGCACGCACTGCCGCTGCGGTCGTTTCGATGCGTTCCAGAACGGGAACGGCCTCCGCGCGCAGGTGGACCGATTTGGTGCGGCGGTCGCTAGCTTCTGTCCGGCGTTCGATCAGCCCCTCGGCTTCAAGCCGGTCCAGCGTGCGCACCAGGGTCGGCCCGCGCACCCCGATCGCCTCAGCCAATTCACGCTGGGTTGCCGCTTCGGCCAGCCGAGAAAGATGCAACAGTGTCAACCAGCGGGATTCGGTGAGGCCGAAGGCGGCCAGCCGCCGGTCGATCTCGGCGCGCCACAGCCGGGCGACCAGCCCGAGGTGGAGGCCGAATCGTTCCTGATCGTTGAGAGGCAGCTTCATTTCATTGCCTGAATGGCTCCTTTATTATAACAATAGATAGCTATCTATCGAATGTCCAGAGATAGAGGCAAAGCTCGGCCGCCCACTCTGTCCGCAGCCTGGCTCGGGAAAGGCTTTCCACGGCGCTCATTGAAGGAGAACCACAATGTACCGGACGATCCTCCTGGCCTATGACGGCAGCCAGCAAGGCCGCGAGGCGCTGGATCAGGGGGCCGAGCTGGCCTCGCTTTGCCAGGCTCGTGTCTATCTCTTCGCCGTCGTCGCCCATGAGCTGGGTGTCGCGCTCGCTGAAGCGGCGGCACCCTCAGACTTGCCGGAGCGTGAATATCAGGAAGTGCGCCGCGTGCTGGCGGCGGGCGCGGAAGAGCTGCGGCGGGCGGGCCTCTCCGTCCAAACGCGCCTCGGCACGGGCAACCCCGCCGAGGAGATCGGCCGAATTGCGCACGAGGTCGCCGCCGATCTGATCGTGGTCGGTCACCGCGAACAGAGTGCGCTGGCCCGGTGGTGGCACGGCTCCGTCGGCGCTTCGCTGCTCGCCCACGCGCCATGCAGCCTGCTGGTGGCCGTCTCGGGCACGACGCCCGCACGATGATCGGAACAAGATCAAAACCAGCAGCGGCGAAGAGCGGGCAAGAGTGGCGCGGAGATGGGCCGCCCGCCGCCGCGTCGCGGTTTTCCGGGAGCTGGATCGGTTGCCCGTTGGAGTGTGCCCTGCCGGAGCCGGCAAGCTGCCGCTTGCGCAGACCGAGTTGGGGCGAGTTGCCCCGGGAATCGCCGGCGCGAATGAATGGCCGGCAGAGTGCCGTCTTTTGATGACATGCACGTCAAGACGCTATGTTTGGCCATCCTGTCCTTTGGAGAGGCGACAGGTT
>NZ_JBAFWT010000080.1:0-10438 GCF_043195195.1 Roseixanthobacter psychrophilus | reverse complement strand
TGACACGCGAGATCATCAGATGCCCGAGCCAGGGTGACAGCCGGCTGCCGGCATAGTTCTTCATCGCCCGGACTTCGGTAGCCGTGCCCAAAGCGTCCGACACGCGCTTGGCGGTCCGCTCATCGTTGGTGGCGAAGCTCACGCGGACATGGCAGTTGTCGAGGATCGAGTTGTTCTGGCCGTAGGCCTTCTCGATCTGATTCAGCGACTGCGCGATCAGGAAGCTCTTGATCCCGTAGCCAGCCATGAAGGCAAGAGCCGACTCGAAGAAGTCCAGTCGCCCGAGCGCCGGGAATTCGTCCAGCATCAGCAGCAACCGGCGCCGGCCGTTCTTGGACTGCAGATCCTCGGTCAGCCTACGGCCGATCTGGTTGAGGATCAAACGGATCAGCGGCTTGGTCCGATTGATGTCAGACGGCGGCACTACGAGGTAGAGCGTGGTCGGAAGCTTGCCGCCGACGATATTGGTGATTCGCCAGTCGCAACGCCGTGTCACCTCGGCGACGACGGGATCACGATAGAGGCCGAGGAACGACATGGCGGTGGAGAGCACACCTGATCGTTCATTGTCGGATTTGTTGAGCAGCTCGCGCGCGGCCGAGGCCACGACAGGGTGGACGCCGGCTTCGCCGAGATGCGCCGTCTTCATCATGGCGGCAAGCGTCGACTCAATCGGCCGCTTCGGATCGGACAGGAAGGCGGCGACGCCAGCGAGCGTCTTGTCCTCCTCGGCATAGAGGACGTGCAGGATCGCGCCGACCAGCAATGCGTGGCTCGTCTTCTCCCAATGATTTCGCTTATCGAGCGACCCCTCGGGGTCAACCAGGATATCGGCGATGTTCTGGACGTCCCGGACTTCCCACTCGCCGCGGCGGACCTCCAGCAGCGGATTATAGGCGGCGGATTTCGCATTGGTCGGGTCGAACAGCAGCACCCGGCCATGCTGGGCGCGGAAGCCGGCGGTGAGCTGCCAGTTCTCGCCCTTGATGTCATGGACAATCGCCGATCCTGGCCAGGTCAGCAGCGACGGCACCACGAGGCCGACGCCCTTGCCGGATCGCGTGGGCGCAAAGCACAGCACGTGCTCCGGCCCGTCGTGGCGGAGATAGGCGTGGTCGAGCCGGCCGAGCACGACGCCGTCCGGACCGAGCAGTCCGGCGCCGGCCACTTCCTCCGGTCGCGCCCAACGCGCCGATCCATAAGTCTCGACCGTCTTGGCTTCACGCGCCCGCCAGACCGACATGCCGATCGCGACGGCCGCCGCGATGATGCCGCCCGACGCGGCGATATAGGCACCCTCCACGAAGATCGATGGAGCATAGGCATCATAGGCAAACCACCACCACAGGAAGGCTGGCGGCAGATAGAACGGGAAGTGAAGCAGCTCGAACCAAGGACGACCGAGCTCCGGCTGGAAGCCGAGCCGCCAGGCCGTCCATTCGGTCGCGGCCCACATGGTCAACAGAATGATCGCGAAGACGGCGAGGATCTGGCCCCAGAGGATCTTGGTGGCGGACATGGCGGCGGTCCTTTCGTGAAGTCGCAGGACGGATGAAGGTGGTCACAGGCCGAGCCCCCGCTTCCGGCCGAAATCCCAGTCGATGCCACCGTTGTCGCGGGCGACGCCGGAGACATGGCGGCCGAGCTGCTTTTCGAGGGACGGCGACCAGGGCACGAGCTGGAAGCCGAGCCCGTCATCGATCATGGCGAAGCGGCCCGAGGCGAGCGCGATGCGCTGCCGATAGGTGCCGGCGACATACTCGCCGGTGGCGGATGAATTGAACGGCCGGCCGGTCTCGGCAGCGAGCTTGTCTCCAAGCGCCTGAACCTCGCGCTTGCGCAGCGTATCGATCAGGTTGCGGCTGAAGGTAATGCCGCTGGCCTGCCGCTCGGCGAGGCCTTGCCCGATGAGCTGCTCGGCACGACGCTCCATCGCGTCGCGCACCTCAGCGCCGAATCCGGCCTGGCCGAGGGCCGCCGGCTCCCGCGCGATCGCCTGTCGGTCGAGCCAGGTTGCGCCCGTCGCCGTGATCTGCCGTTCGATCGAGAGGTCCGAACGGATAGCAAGGGCCACCCGCCGCCGCCCTTGCGCGTCATCGAACTTGCGCAACTCGACGATCGAGCCCGGCGCGCTATCGCCGGCGGCGTCGAGATCGGGCAGCTTGACGTGGTGGGTGCGGCCATCGACGCCGTCGACCACGGCATAGGCCGAGCCCTTCAGCTCGTCGTCGAGGCCGCGATCGACCAGGCGGCCGATGACGGGAACGTCGAGGCTCTCGCCGGCCAGCACATAGCTCGCCGCGCCGCGCTCGATGCCGCGTTCGGTCAGGCTACGATGGATGCGCTTGATGATGTCGCCGCGCTCGCCGAGGTCGCGCAGCGTCGCCTCGGCATTTTCCGATAGCGCCCACTGACCCGGACCGACCTGATCGGCGAGGCCGAGCGATTCCAATTTCCGCAACCGACCGACCTTCAGCGCATGAAATTCGTCGGGTTGGCGATCGGCATGCGGCGCCATGTCGATGACGCCGGTACGGTAGGCGTCGCGGGAAAGCTGCCGGTCGAGATTGGTCCAGCGCTCGCTATCGATCTGCCGGTCGAGTGTTCGCCGAATCTCCTGATCGGTGCGCGGCCCCAGCTCCCGCGTGATCAGGTCCTGGGCGCGGTCGCGCATGCCCTGCTTGATGTAGTCCCGGTCGATGACGAGGTCCTGGCCGTCATCGGTACGGCCGCGGATGATGATGTGGACGTGCGGATGCTCAGTGTTCCAGTGGTCGACGGCGACCCACTCGAGCCTCGTGCCGAGGTCCTTTTCGACCTGGGCCATGAGGTCGCGGGTGAAGCCCTTGAGGTCCGCCATCTCCACCGCGTCGTCGGGTGAGACGATGAAGCGGAAATGGTGCCGATCATCCTCGCAGCGCTCGGCGAAGTCCTTGGGGTCGGCATCCTCGGTGCCTGGACCGAACAGCTTCGCCTTTGCCCCGTCGCGAGTGACGCCCTCGCGGCGCAGATAGCCAAGATGGGCGGCGAGCTTGCCGCGCTGCGTCGCATGGCGCAGGAAGCGCCCCTTGACCACGGCGCCACGCGAGCGGCTGGTGAGCAGCCGGTTGGCCTGAACGGCGGCGACCCGGCCCCGGCCGAAGCGGGAGCCGCGACGGCCTGTGATCGAGCCATCTCGGCCGATCCGCCCGCCTGCCTTCTGGGTGGCGGCGAGAGCCTGGGCGATAAACGGCTTTGTCCGTTGAGCGCGCGATGATCGGATGCGGCCCGGACGGACCTGGAAATCGTCTTCACGCGCCATCGCCAGCCTCGGCAATGTGCGGAAAGGACAGTCTCAGCAATGAGTTGGTATCGGCGCGCACATTGCGCGGATCGGGCGCACGTTGCCCGAACAGTGAAAAAACCCTGGAAAAACAAACCCCCGACCGAGCCGCACATTGCCGGCTTTTATCCTGCCCTCGTTCGGTTGGTGCCTGCTCGTCTCCCCTGCCCGCTGTCTCTTCTTCGCCAATCCGCGCCAATATACGCCGGAGCACGAATTCTCGCTGACCGGAGGCCGAATCCCGCAACCTGACGGATACATGCACGATCGCAGCAACGTCGATGCAGACGGGAGCGCATCTATCGCCCGCTTGATTGCGCGAACGATGGCCGGTCATTGCGGACGCCCTGTCGTTGATAGAGCGACGAACAGCCCCTCCGACTGCGGCGCGATAGCTGAGACATCGCGGACCGGGACGGCAGCCGGAGCGCCAGGTGACGGACGATCGGGCGACGCTCGATCTGCGCTTCTTGGGCCGTCAGCGCGCACGATGAAGAGCGGAGCCTGTGTCCAGGACGACGGATCGGAGGCCACCAGGAGGACAGGCCCAGCGATCTCGCCGCCCTCGACAAAAGGGACGAGGGCCGTGACATAAGCCAGCGTCTCGGGCGGTAGCGGCCTGTGTCGGTCGCGGTAATCCTCGTAACGGCCAGGCCCCGCATTGTACGCCGCGAGGAAGCCCGGCGAACCGTAGCGGTCGTGCATCTCGCGCAGGAAGGCCGCGCCAGCCAGAATGTTGTCGTGCGGATCGAAGGGATCACGGCCGAGGCCATACGGCGCGCGCAATCCTGCCCAGGTCTCCGGCATGAGCTGCATGAGGCCCATCGCACCCTTGGACGAGACCGCACGCCTGTCACCGCGGCTTTCGATGCGCATGACGGCGCGTACCCAGGCGGCCGGAATGCCAAAGCGCTGCGAGGCTTCCGCCACATGCGCGGCATAGGGATCGCTTGCCGCAGTCCGTTCTGCCGGCGCCCCTTGTGCGGAAGCGGACAGCACAGGTGCGCCGATCGCGACCAGGCCGACAAGGAGACAGCGTGCGAAACGGGAGCACGCACTGTCTCCGCCACGACGCCAGCGGGCCATCGTGCTCGCCTCCGTCAAGGGCAAGGCACAAGCGCCGGCCGATGGCCGCCCTTGACCTCGTCTGCGCGCGACGGCCGACGGATCGTCGAGCGGGACGAAGGGATGAGACGGTCTTTCCGCGAACAAAGGGATGGGGTTTCGGCGGACCATCCCGCACGCGATCAGGAGCACGTATCGCATGCCGTCAGTCCCGCTCGCCGCGCTTGGGCGGACGGTTCCAGTTCAGAATCCAGACCGACTTGTCATCGCTCGACTGGAACAAGTTGGCGCGGACCGGCTGCGTCAGCGTCGGATCGTCGAGCACCAGCGAGACGTAGTCGCCGGCCTTCTCGCCAATGCGTTTCCAGCCAGCGCCGACCTCCGGCCCGTCTCCGTCTCCGAGATGGATGCGATAGTCCGGCGCATTCTCGGCATCGCTGTGCTCGGCCGGCACGAGCACCAGTTCGGCGTCGAGCGAGAGCGTTTGAACACGGCCGGAATAGCCGGACTTGCTGCGGGTGAACTGACCGATCTGTGCCATGATTTGCCTCCTTGGCGGTGGGTTGAATGACGGGTTCAGTCGGTGGCGGCGCGCCAGACGAAGCGGCCGTCGCCGTCCTCGTCGGTCCAGAGCGGGACCGCGCGAGCGACGATCGAGGTGATGGGAAGCGGGCCGAAGTAGCGGCCGTCCAGGCTGTCCGGGACGGTCGGGTTCATGAGGAAGACTTCGCCCGTGTGGATGGTCCGGCAACCGTCCCACTTCGGCAGCGGGCGGCCCAGATGATCGCGGTCGCGCGCATCGCCGGCGGCGATGCCGTCAACGGTTATCGCGTCGCCGGTGCGGCAGACCGTCTGTCCGGGCAATGCCATGACGTGCTTCAGCAGCGACACGCCCTTGGGCAGGAAGCCGCCATCGGCGAGGAAGCTCGCGATCGGTTCGGGCGGCCGGACCGCGACCAGCTCCATCGTCTGGAGGCGACCGATCGGACGCAGGGCATAGAGCCCGGTCGGCGTGCTGGCCGTGGCGTTCCAGATCAGCCGGGGCGCGGGATGAACGAAGGCCAGGCCGCCGATCGCGAGCATGGCGAAGTACGTCGTCATGACGTAGCCGAAGCGGGTCATGGCGTGACGCTCCGGCGCTTGAGCCAGGCGTCATGCTGCTCGCGGCTATAGGCGCGCGGCTCGTGGCCGGCGGCGAGACGGTTGTGGAGATGACGCCAATATTCTGGAGCCGCGTCGGCCGGATCGACATCGAGCGCCTCGACCGCGTCGATGAACTGCAGCACCCGCTCGACTTTGGGCCAGCCTTCGACGCGCAGCAGGATTTCGCCGCCCGGCCGCACGAAGGGGAGCGTTTGATAGCGCTCGCCGAGTGCGACGGTGCGCACGATGTCCATGCGCGAAATCACCGTGCCGAAGTCGTTCGACGCCCATCGCACGAAGGCGAAGATGCTGCCGGGCCTGAAGCTGGAGATGCTGCGGCGGCGATCGAGAATCTTCTCCTCGGCGCGGCGGCCGAAGCGAAGCCAGAACTCGATCTTCTTCTCGATCCACGTCAGTTCGACATGGGTCAGAGGCACGGTGCGCCGATGCGAGGGCGGCACGACGCGCAACACGGGCGGCGTTTCGTTGTCGTTCACGACGACTCTCCAGGATCGGCAGGGAATTCACGGGCGAGGAGGTCGCGCAGCATGTCGGCAACCGTGGCGCCGCGCTGGAAGGCGACGATCTTGATCCGGCCGCGCAGCGCCGGCGTGATGTCGATCGTCAGACGCGCGGTGAAACCAGCGGTGTCAGTCGCGCGAGGCGACGAGGCTTCGGGCGCCTTGATCCAACTTTCCGCGTCACCCGGTCGGGAGGCGAAGCCGCGCCTGTTCGGACGCTCGCTCATGCGGCCCCTCCGTCACGGAAGGGCAGCACGCCGGCGATGCGCGAGCGCGCACGCTCGGCCATGTCGGGATCGATTTCGCAGCCGAGGTAACGGCGTCCGGACAGCCGGCACGCTTCGCCCGTTGCGCCCGAGCCGGCAAACCAATCGCCGACCAAGCCATCCGGTGGGCAACTCGTGCGGATGAGGATTTCGATCAGGCCCGAGGGTTTTTCGGTCGGATGGATTGCATGGCCGTGTGCGTTCCGGGCATAGATGACCGAGCGCATGAGGCGCGGCCCGCCATCCTCGCTGACATAGTGACCGGCCTCGATATGGCCGGTGTGCGGCGGACGTTGCTTGCGCCGCACAATGCGGGCCGTGGCGTCCGATGTCGTCTGGACGTTGTTGTAGATGTTGGCCCAGGCCGTGTCGGCGCGATAGAACTGCACCACCAGCTCATGCACGCGCTTGAAGCGATCGGCGTGGAAGCTGGAGCCGTTTTGCTTCTCCCAGACGATCTCCTGCGCGTATTTCCAGCCGGCTTCACGAAAAGCGGCGGCGGTTGCCATGAAGCAGCGCAGTGAACCGAACACCCACAGGGAGCCGGCCGGACCGAGAGCGGCATGCGCGAGCGGCAGCCAGCCATCGACGCGCCGGTCCCAGGCGAGCGAGGTGTCGCCATAGGGTGGATCGGCGATGATCAGATCGAACGGACCGTGCGCCGGCATCAGCGTGCGGCAATCGCCGGCCAGGACCATGTTGACGGGGCGCTCGTTCATGGCGAGAGCCTCGCGATCTCGACGGCGAGCGCCGCGATTTCGCGGGCGGCGGCGCTCTGCTCGGCCAGCTCGAAGACCAGGCGGCCGGATTGCGCGGCATCGGCGAAGACGACGCGCTGGCCGACGGTGCTGGAGAGCAACGGCGGATCGTGATCGGCGAGCGTTTCGGCCGTCTCGCGGGCGATGATCGTGCGTGCGCCGCAGCGGTTCAGCACGAAGCGCGCAGCGAGTTGCGGGCGGTAAATGCGCGCCTCGCGGAGCAACGCCAGCATCTCGGCGGAGGCCCAGCCGTCGAACGGCGATGGTTGGACGGGGATCAGCACCAGGTCGGCGGCCAGCAGCGCCGAGCGCATCAGCCCGGCGACGCGGGGCGGCCCATCGATGACGACATGATCGGCGGTCCGGGCGATCTCTGGCGCTTCGCGATGGAGCGTGTCGCGCGCCAGGCCCACGACACCGAAGAGCCGCGAGACGTTCTCCCGGGCGCGCTGCTGCGACCAGTCCAATGCCGAGCCCTGGGGATCGGCGTCTATCAGCGTGACGCGCTTGCCCTGCCGAGCCCATTCACCAGCGAGATGCAGGGCCAATGTCGTCTTGCCGACGCCGCCTTTCTGGTTGAGCAGGGCGACGATCATCGGCCGCCCCTGTCGGTTTTCCACCGATCTACAGGGCGCCCAACTACAGAAGAGTTAGATTCTTCTATGTTAGACTCTAAGTTAAGGCCCGGAATCGCCGTTTCGGGCCAAAGCGTTAACTGCCCTCGGCACTCCCGAAGTCCCGATAGGGCCACTCCCGAAGTCCCGATAGCGGTCACGCCCGAAGTCCCGAGCGTTTCCACAGCGCCATCCACAGGCCCTGTGGATAACCGGGCGGGCAGGATGCGCAGCAGCTCGCGCCGGCCGTCGCGCTCGATCCGAAGTCGGTAGCCAGGTAGCGGCTGGCGCAGGACGATGCGGCGGATGTCGAACGCGAAATCCGCGACCTTCGCCAGGCTGCCGGATTTCTCGTGGAGATGGGGGATGTCGAAGAGCCAGCCTTGCTTCTGGCGGCCGGCGTGCTTGCGGGCGACGCGGTAGAGCCACCGCTCGATGCCGCCCGTCAGCCGGAAATAAGCCGGGTCGATGGTCAGAACCAGCGAGCGGTCGATGACGCCGCGGTAGAACCAGTCGGGCAGCACGAACTCCATGCCCTCGATGCGGCCTTCGCGGGTCGTGCATTCCTCCCACTCGTTGATCCAGGAGAACTGGTGGCGCCGCCAATGCTCGTTCTGCCGAATGGTGGTTCGGATGACGGTCGATTGCAGGCGCATGTGGCTGGATCCCGCCACAAGGCCGGATCGACCGCGCGCTGGAGAATGGCGGCGGCCGGTGCCATGTCGCCGTAGTCGGTGTCCTCGATCAACGATTCGGCGTCCATCGGCCAGACCGCGATCCCTGGATAGCCATCAAGTGGCCAGCAGGCGAGGGCGTCTGGCGCGAGGCTGACGGCCCGGGCGACCGCCTCCAGCAGGTTCCGAGTGTGCTCAAGCCCCGAGTCGATCGCATGGATCATCGCGTCGTCTAGGACACCGCGGTTGACACAACAAAGATAAGCGTGGGCCAAGGGATCGGCCGTTGCCGCTTCCAACTCGTCAACGAGCGACCGTGCTGCCGAGAGACCACCCAGGCCGCCTACCGATGCATCCTGAACGACGTCGAGCCGGAGGGATCGAGGGGGGTGAGCCAGCGCGCCTGCTTCTATCGTCACCACCCTTGGGACTGGCTGGCCGACCGGCGGGTGGTAGCACTGTCGGAGCGACGCGACGAGCGCGCCGTCGCATCCGAGCGCGCCGTCGAGCTGGCCGATCGTGGCCTCGACAGCTTCGGTCTTGCCGTTACCGGGGCCCCCAACGAGAAGGACGATGCGGGGAGCCCCCTCGACGCCTTCGGAGATCTCCTGAGACCACTGCCTCAGTCGGTATAGAAGGTTGGTTTCGAACACGGCCTCGCCCGGCCGGCCGCTGTGGTCGTCGAACAGCCGGCGTACCCCGCCGCCCCGATGCCCAGCCCAGTCAAGGAGGCCGGAGGGGAACGGCCGCCCTGGCGCGTCTCCTGACCTATCCTCAGTCCTAGTCGTCTCGGCTCCGGTCGGCATCTGGGCCTACGCGGCCATACGATCAGCACGGGCCGAGGCCAGGATGAGCTTCATTAGCACCTCGCCCCACATCTCTGCGACCAGTGGCGGGACGGCGTTTGCGACTTGCGTAAACCGGGGCACTTCCCGGGCACGTCGTTCGCCCCCGGTGGTATACTTGCCGTGGAAGGCAAACCAATCTGGGAAGGTTTGCAGGCGTGCATTCTCGCGCACCGTGAGCGTCCGGGGTTCGTTGTAGTGTAGCAAGTCGTCCGGCATGCTCGTGATTGTCGGCGCGGCCTTGGCGGGATCGAGTACTCTGGTCGCCATCTTCTTGATGCCGAAGCGCTCGCGCATCTCGCGGTTCAGCTGGACGCTCAGCCGGCCAGCTTGTTCGCACGCCTCGATGATCTTGGCGAACCGCTCGACGATGTGGGGACGGTGCATGGCGAGGCGCGTGTCGGGAACCTGCCCGGTGTGGCCGTCTCGCATGAGGCGCTGGTACTGCGTGCGCGGCTTCGCGGTAAGGAGGGCTTGGTAGCCCTTCGAGTCGGGGCACGGGCCGGTCCCGGCATAGGCAAGTTCGAGGTCGGAAATAGCTTGCCTGCAAGTGATCGTCGACCGGAGCCCACGCTGCTCCAGGAACCGAACTTTGGATGAGCGCAACATCGAGAACGGGCTGTCCCTTCGCGCCAGCTTCTTGAACTGCGACTTCAGCATGCCGACGAGGAAGAACCGAGGCCGGTGCTGGGGGACCCCTAGCGAGGCGCACCGTACGATATCGGTGTAGACGTGGTAGTTCGCGCCCAAGCGGGCGGCGAGCTCGTCGGCGAAGTTGTGGCGGTCCGAGGCCTCGTCCCCGACAAAGTCATAGGTGATGCCCCTGACATTCTCGATGAGCACCATCCGGGGGAGCACAAGGTCGACGAATTCAAGGTATCGCTCGACCAACTCGTTACGTGGGTCCCCCTTGCGACGGCGCCCGGCGCTCGAGAAGCCTTGGCAAGGCGGCCCCCCTGCCAGGAGGTCCACCCGCCCCCTAAGCGCCGCCAGCTGGGCGTTGTGGGAATCCATCAGCGACTCGATGGTCCAGGGCTTTTGCTCCAGCCACTCAGGCCAATCATATCGGTGGCGGGCCCCCTCATCGACGAGGTTAGCCTTGAGCGTGCCGAAAGCAAACGAGTCCTTCTCGATCGCAAACGTCCCCCGCCAGCCGGCCCGCAGGAGACCAAGGCTAAGCCCGCCGCAACCGGCGAAGGCGTCGATGAATATTGGATTGTAGCTACTAGC
>NZ_JBAFWT010000079.1:0-10526 GCF_043195195.1 Roseixanthobacter psychrophilus | reverse complement strand
GGAAAGAAAACACCGTCGACCTGCGTCTTGCCGCTCGCGAAATAGTATTTTCCGAGGCTGGCCGCCTCCCCGGTGATCGAATTGCCTTCCTGGAACGTCTGCGAGATCGGTGCGCTGTATTGGATTGCCGGATTATTTGCGACGATGGCATTCATATAGATGCTGTTCAGCTTGGTCCCGAGACCGTCTGAAACAGATGTGCCGAGTGCGCCGTCGATTGTGTAATCGTGGATCGCCTGCTGTTGCTGGGACGGCGTCGAAGAATTGTTGATCGCGACCGCAGTATTGATGTTGGCGGTCAACACCGCACCGCCACCCGGCGTCGTCAGCAATCGACTGAACGGCAGAATGTGCATGACGGCGTCAGCGGTAGCCTGCGCCGAACTGGAAGGAACCGTCTGCGCCGTCGCATGATCACAGACAATACAGGTAGCAATAATTGCCGACGACGCGACACAGGCGCGAAACATCATTCCAGACCCCCCCGACCCGAATGAACCGGAGGAAATTGCCCGCATCAATCCAAGAGGACAAGAGTACCTATGATCGGCGCCCGGCTAAGGGGCGAGATTCCAGAAACATGTTGCTGTGGCGCCTCAGCGCTCCACGAAGGCCTTCTCAATCACATAATGACCGGGCTGAGATTGGCTGCCTTCCTGGAATCCGCGCGATTCCAGCAACTGCACCAGATCCTTGAGCATCGCCGGGCTGCCGCAGAGCATCAGCCGGTCGTTGGCGGGATCGATCTGTGGCAGGCCAATGTCGGCGAATACCTGCCCGCTCTCGATGAGGGCCGTGATACGGCCTTGATTGCGGAACGGTTCGCGCGTGACGGTCGGATAATAGATCAGCTTGGCCTTGACCTCATCGCCGATAAACTCGTTCTCCGGCAAATCCTTGCTGAGATAATCGTCGTACGCGAGTTCGGCCACGGTGCGGCAACCGTGGATCAGGACAATCTTCTCGAACCGCTCATACGCATCGGGATCCTTTACAACCGAAAGGAACGGGGCAAGGCCAGTGCCGGTGGAGAGCAAATACAAATTCTTGCCCGGCAAGAGGTTGTCCTGGATCAACGTGCCCGTGGCCTTGCGGCCGACCAGGATCTTGTCGCCCACCTTAAGGTGCTGAAGGCGCGAGGTAAGGGGGCCATTCTGCACCTTGATGGAGAAGAACTGGAGGTCCTCCTCATAATTTGCGCTGGCCATGGAATAGGCGCGCAGAAGCGGCTTGCCGTCCACCATCAGGCCGATCATGGCAAACTGGCCGTTTAAAAAACGGAAGCCGGGGTCGCGGGTGGTGGTGAAGGTAAAGAGATTATCGGTCCAATGATGGACGCTTTTTACCGTTTCTTCGTTGAGATTGCTCATGGCCGGCCAGTCAGGAGAAACTGCGGAAAGAGCAGAAATCCACGCAAAATGCGTGTTTTAACCGACTCTCTCTGTGGGATATTTCGTTCCACTGTAAATCATGTGATGGCGGTACGCTACTGTCGTGCCGCATCATGCCTGCGATGTGATAGCGCGGACCACCGCGGTCTATGAGCCAAATCAAGAGGCAAGTCAGAAGCGCACCTCCAAAGTGGGTTTCTGATCCGGCCGGCTCGGCTATATGCCCTCATCAGCGAGGCGCAGCAGATAGGCGCCATAGGCAGATTTCGCGCGAACCTTGCCTTGCGTCCGCAATTGGTCGGCATCGATGAACCCGGCGCGGAAGGCGACTTCCTCGGGGGCGGAGATCTTCAGGCCCTGGCGCTTCTCGAGGATCTGCACGAATTGCGCCGCTTCCACCAGCGAGTCCGGCGTCCCGGTATCAAGCCAGGCGAAGCCGCGGCCCATCATGCTCACATGCAATTCGCCGAGCTCCATATAGGCGCGGTTGATATCGGTGATCTCGATCTCGCCACGCGGTGAGGGAGCAAGATTGGCGGCGATATCGACCACGCGATTGTCGTAGAAATACAGCCCCGTCACCGCGAGATTCGAGCGCGGCACGGTGGGTTTTTCTTCCAGCGAGATGACGCGGCCGCTGTCATCGATCTCCGCGACGCCGTAGCGTTCGGGGTCGTTGACAGGATAGCCGAACACCGTGGCACCAGCTTCGCGCGCAACCGCTTCCTGCAGCAGTTCGGGCAGGCCGTGACCGAAGAACAGATTGTCGCCCAGGACAAGCGCGACGCGCTCATCGCCCACGAATTCGCGCCCGACGATAAACGCATCGGCCAGGCCTCGCGGCTGGTCCTGAACGGCGTAGGTAATCTTGATGCCGAACTGGCTGCCGTCCTTCAGCAGCGCCTGGAACAGCGCGCTGTCGTGGGGCGTGGTGATGATGAGGATATCCCGAATACCCGCCGACATGAGCGTGCATAGGGGATAATAGATCATCGGCTTGTCGTAGACCGGCAGCAATTGCTTGGACACGACCAGGGTAATGGGATGTAGCCGGGTACCGGACCCGCCGGCGAGGATGATACCTTTCACGAGGGCTCCTTGAGGGTCGGGGCGAGCAGTCCGTCCACCACTTCGGTCACGCGTGTAGGCCAGGGCGGGGCGCGATAGCCAAAGGTGCGTTCGAACAGGCTGGAATCCAGTTCCGAATTCGCCGGCCGACGGGCCGGGGTCGGATAATCTGCAGTCGTGATGGGTGCCACTTCCGGCGTGCGACCGGTGTGGCGCGAAGCCTGCATGATGATCTCACTCGCGAAACCGTGCCAAGTGGTGGCGCCATTGCCCGCCAGATTATAGGTGCCCCAGCGCACGGTGCCGTCCTCCATGGAACGCGCGGCCGCAAGAATGCCCTCGGCAATGTCGCGTGTCGCGGTCGGACAACCGTGCTGGTCCGCGACAACTGTCAATCGGTCGCGGTCACCGGCAAGTCGAAGCATGGTCTTTAGGAAATTGGCGCCGTGAATACCATAGACCCAGGAGGTCCGCAGGATCAGATGGCGTTCGCTCTGTGCGCGCACCGCCGCTTCGCCCGCCGCCTTGGTCTGCCCGTAAACGCCGAGTGGTGCGATCGGGTCGTTCTCGACATAGGCACCTGTCTTGGTGCCGTCGAAGACATAGTCCGTGGAAATGTGGATCAGCGGCGTGCGGTAGCGCGCGCACCGCTCGGCCAGCAGGCCGGGGGCCTGAGCATTGGCGCGCGCGGCAAGGTCCGCCTCTTTCTCCGCGCGATCCACAGCCGTGTAAGCCGCCGCATTCACGACAACGTCCGGCCGTTGGGCCTCGAGCGTGCGGGCGACGCTGGCGGGGTCGCAAATATCCACTTGCGCGCGCTCGAACGCTACGAGATCGAGGCCGCGCTCGGCGGCCAAAGCGGTTAGTTCCCGGCCCACCTGGCCATTGGCGCCGAACAGGACGATGCGCATCAGGAAGCAAGCCCCAGTCGCTGGCCGGCATAGTTGCTGCGCAGCGGCTCCCACCAGCCTGGATTGGCGATATACCACTCGATGGTTTTGCGCAGGCCGGTCTCGAAGGTTTCGCGCGGCGCCCAACCCAGCTCGCTGTTGAGCTTCGAGAAGTCGATGGCATAGCGCGCATCGTGTCCCGGCCGGTCGGTCACGAAGCGGATCAGGTTTTCCCGTTTGCCGATTTTCGCATCGGGGCGAACCTCGTCGAGGATGGTGCAGATGGTGCGCACCACGTCGATGTTCCGCCGCTCATTGGCGCCACCCACATTATAGCTCTCGCCAACTCGCCCCTTGCTGCCGATCAGATGAAGCGCCTCGGCATGGTCCTCGACGAACAGCCAGTCGCGCACGTTTTCACCTGCGCCATAGACGGGCAGGGGCTGCCCCTCCAGTGCGTTGAGGATGATCAGCGGGATCAACTTTTCCGGGAAATGATACGGCCCGTAATTGTTGGAGCAGTTCGACATCACCACCGGTAGACCGTAGGTGTGATGCCACGCACGCACCAGATGGTCTGAGGAGGCCTTGGACGCGGAATAGGGCGAATTAGGCTGGTAAGGTGTTTCTTCTCGGAAAAAACCCTCCGCACCCAGGCTGCCGAACACCTCATCGGTGGAGATATGCTGGAACCGGAATGCGTCCCGCGTGGCACCGTCAAGCCCGCGCCAATAGCGCAGCGCTTCCTGGAGCAGCGTATAGGTGCCGATGACATTGGTGGTGACGAAGGCGGATGGACCGTCGATGGAGCGATCCACATGACTCTCGGCGGCAAGGTGCATGACCCGGTCGGGGCGGAAGCTCTCCAGAGCCTTCTGGAAGGCGCCGGCATCGCAAATGTCCGCCTGCACGAAACGGTGTCGCGGGTCGTCCATCACAGGTGCCAGCGACGTAAGGGTTCCGGCATAAGTCAGGCTGTCATAGGTCAACACGTCCGCAGATGTGGACGCGATGAGGTAGCGCACCAGCGCGGAACCGATGAACCCTGCGCCGCCGGTAACAAGAATACGTTCTGCCATGGTTGCCCCGTGTGCCGTCACGCGTAGATGAACGGGCTAACATAATCCTTCAGGCGCGGCCATTCGCGATCCTTATCGGACAGCAACGGATCCGACGCCGGCCAGTCGATCGCGAGATCGGGGTCGTCCCACGCGATGCCACCCTCACTTTCGCGAGAATATGAACCGTCCACCTTATAGGCGACCTTGCTATCGGGCTCTATCGTGCAAAAGGCGTGAGCGAAGCCGTGCGGGATGAATAATTGTTCGCCCTTTTCAGCGGTCAGGGTCGCGCCGACCCAGCGGCCATAGGTGGGAGATCCCTTGCGGATGTCCACTGCAATGTCGAAAACCGCGCCAACCGTGACGCGCACAAGCTTTGCTTGGGCAAAAGGCGGAGTCTGGAAGTGAAGTCCACGTATTGTTCCCACCGGAACCGACAAAGACTCATTATCTTGAATAAACTTGGAGGTAATACCGTTCGCGCTGTAGCGTGCCTCGACATAGGTTTCACAGAAATATCCGCGAGGATCCTTAAATCGAGGCGGAACTACAAGAATGACCTCGGGGATGTCCAAGGGAGTAAAGTATGTCATCTAACGCGCGCCCACCTCTGCGAAAAGACTGCGCGGACCGTAGCTTCCGCGCCTGCGAACGTCAACGAGCAGGTGCAGCATGGCGTAAATGTCGCCAAACTGCCACCGCATCGGGCAGTCATGCGCGGTGATACATATCCTCAATACGGACGATATCATCCTCGCCCAGGTAAGAACCCGTCTGCACTTCGATCAATTCCAGATTGATACGCCCGGGATTGGCCAATCGATGCACGCCTCCCAGAGGAATGTACGTCGATTCATTCTCGCGCAGGGTGAAGATACGTTCATCGACGGTAACTTCGGCGGTGCCGCGCACCACGACCCAGTGTTCTGATCGGTGATGGTGCATCTGAAGCGAGAGCTTTGCACCGGGCTCAACGACGATCTTCTTCACATGGAAGCGATCTCCGCGGCAAATGGTCTGATAGGTGCCCCATGGCCGATGAACTTTCAGGTGTTCGTCGGCCGCGTTATATTTCGCCGCCTTGAGTGAGGCGACCAGGGCCTTCACGTCCTGGCTACGATTGGAAGGCATCACCAGGATAGCATCCTCGGTGGCGATGACAGACATACCCGAAAGTCCGATGCCGGTGACCAGAGGCCCCTCGGAGCGCACATAAGAGTTGTGACTGTCGACCAAAGCGACCTCTCCGTGCAGGACGTTGCCGTCTACATCTGCTGCACCGATTTCCTGCACTGCATCCCAGGAGCCGATGTCGGACCAGCCGAAGTCACCTTCAACCACGGCGGCCTGCCGTGTCTGCTCCAAAACCGCAAAGTCGATAGACTTCGCGGGGGCAGCGGAAAACGCCTCTTTGGCTAGGCGCAGGAAGCCGAGATCATCGCTCATATTCTCCGCAGCCGCCAAGGCTGCCTCCGCCATCTGAGGCTCGAAACGCTCCGCTTCCGCAATCATCAGGGTTGCAGGAAACAGAAAATTTCCCGAGTTCCAAAGAAACCCTTCGGCAACATAACGCGCGGCGGTCTCAAGATCGGGCTTCTCGACAAAGGCCGCCACAGCGCGCCCACCGTTCGCAAGTGCAGCACCCGGCCGTATGTAGCCATAGCTTGTGCGTGGGCTGTCGGGTACGATTCCGAACGTGACGATCTTCCCATCGGCGGCCACCCGGGCGGCAACTTCGACTGCGTTGAGGAAGGCCTGGGGATCACGGACGACATGGTCCGCGGCGAGCGCCAGAACCAGGGCGTCGTCTCCATGCAGTCGCCGTGCCAGGGCGGAGGCGGCGATCAGGGCAGGGGCGCTGTCTCGTCGCACAGGCTCAAGCACCACGGTTGCATCAATGCCTATTTCAGCGGCCTGACGTCGCGCAAAGAACCTGAAATCATCATTTGTGATCACAATGGGCGGATAAAACAGGTCTCCTGGCGCCGTCCGAAGAAGGGTATCCTGATAGAGTGTGTTGGGCCCAACAAGCGAAAGGAACTGCTTGGGAAGAGTGTTCCGGGAAAGCGGCCAGAGGCGCGTCCCCGTACCTCCGGCCAGTACGACTGGGACGATCTTCCGCAGCGTCGTCATCTTGTCACTCCCCGTCATCCCCCGGTCTGATGACATGTCCGCGAAGCACCGTCCAGGCCTGATGAGTGCTTTAATTCAGGTCAAAAAATGACAGTTCGAAAGTTTGCTGCACATGCACAATCAGCAGCTGAATGGCTTGATTCGCCTATGCGGACGTCGGTATAAACTAGGTTGCGGAGCGTGGGGAAATTCTTATGGTCGACGGTGTTCAGGCGGAAGTGACCGGTATCATCGCGGCATCCGGCGTTTTCGACGTTGTTTATTATGCCAGCAAGGCGGGGATGCCGGCTGATGATTCTGCCGAATTGATCTCGCATTACGTTGAAATGGGCGAAAAGCTTGGCTTTTCTCCCAACGAATTTTTCGATCCTCGGTGGTATTCTGAAAGTTATTCAAACATTTCTGGAAATTTACTGCTCGATTATATTGTCTCGGGCGAGGCTTCTGGCCGGCGCCCTTCGCCTTTATTTGACCCGGCTTGGTATCTTAAGGAATACGACCTCGCTGCGGGCAATGAATTGGCGCTAGCCCATTATTTGCGTGAACGGTCGGCCAATTTTCACTCTCCAAACCAATATTTTGATGTTGTGTTTTATCTCAAATCTAACCCAGATGTTGCGACTGCGAACGTCGATCCGTTTACGCATTTCATAAATTGGGGTGTTTTTGAAGGTCGGCGGTGTCACCCCGCGTTTGATTCTGAGTTCGTATGGAAGACTTATCTCAACAACGACCGGACCAAGAATCCATTTCGTCTCTTCATGTATTGGGGCGAGGTCTTCGGGTGGCGTGCAACGCTCGATACGAATGCGCCCACTATTCCGCGCGAAATTAAGAAATTTACCGCTGCGGGCCCCTATTTTGAGGCTGAGCCGCAGCGGTCGAGCGGGATCAAGAAAGCTCGGGTTCTCGCGTTTTATCTCCCCCAGTTCCATACCATTCGGGAAAATGATGAGTGGTGGGGTGCCGGGTTCACCGAATGGACCAATATTCCACGTGGCGTCCCGCGCTTTGCCGGGCATTATCAGCCACGGGTGCCTCGGGACCTTGGCTTTTACGAGTTGGGTGGTCGGGATATTTTGCAGCGTCAGGTTGAAATGGCGCGCGGGGCCGGGCTGTCCGGTTTCTGTTTTTATTATTATAATTTCAACGGTCACCGGCTGCTGGAAAAGCCGTTAGATGTCCTGTTGAATGATCGCACGATCTCATTTCCGTTCAGCATCATGTGGGCCAACGAGAACTGGACCCGGCGCTGGGACGGAATGGAAGCCGATGTTCTCATGGCGCAGGATTACGGGCTGGAAGGAGAGCCTGCGATCATCGCTGACATGGCGCGCTACATGAAGGACGAGCGGTATATCCGGATCAACGGTCGCCCTTTCCTGGGCTTGTATCGCGCGGACGTCATCCCCGATTGCAAAGCGGCGATCGGACGTTGGCGGAAGATATTCAAGGACGAGCATGATCTCGACCCTTACATTGTGATGTCCCAGACGTTCGGAAACGTCGACCCTCGGCCATTTGGTTTCGACGCGGCAATGGAGTTTCCGCCGCACAAATTCGGTAGCATGGTGCCGCGGATCAACCACCAGATGGATCTGTTGGATAATGACTTCCGGGGCGATGTCCGCAGCTACGACGATTTCGTCAGGGTATCGCTGGAGGATTTCCCAAAGGAGTACAAGCTGCTTAAGACGGTGTTTCCGACCTGGGACAACGACGCGCGTAAGCAGGGCTCCGGCATGGTGGTGCACGGAAGTAATCCTACGAAGTTCCAGAATTGGGCCTCCGCGATCATCGATCAACTGGTGATATCCGAGCCGCAAGAAGAGCGGCTAATGTTCGTGAACGCTTGGAACGAGTGGTGCGAAGGCACCTATCTGGAGCCGGATGTCCACTTTGGGTACGCATTTCTTAACGCCCTTTCCCATTCAATCAGCGGGAAAAGCGTCACCTCCAAGCGCAAAATCCTATTGGTGGGGCATGATGCGTTTCAGGCTGGAGCGCAGCAGCTGCTGTTCAATATTGGGGCAGTCCTGAAGGGGCGCTTTGGATGCGAAATCGCTTTCGTTTTGATGGATGGCGGAGCAATGGCATCGCAATATGCCAAGCTTGCATCGACATATGTGGTCGATCCGAAAGAATCCTTCTGGCCTGGGTTGGTGCAGCATCTGAAGGAATTGCGTAACAACGGTTTTGAAACCGCCATAACCAATAGCGCCTTCTCCGGGCACGTCACCCTCGCGCTACGCGAACTTGGATTTGAGATTTCGTCGCTCATTCATGAGCTCAGCACGATTGTTACAAAATACTATGGCGCCGATCGCTTGAGTGCGCTTTTCAAGCACTCCCACAATGTGGTCTACCCCAATAGATATGTAGAGCGTGAAATTACGGAAGTTTTCGGACGGCCCCAGGGCCGAACCCTGGTGATTCCGCAGGGACTTTATTCAAAGGTCGCACCGGTAACAGATGCGTACCGCGCGGTGCGCGACCGGTTGAACATTCCCCACGACGCAAAAATTGTGATGAACGCGGGTTACGCTGACCTGCGCAAGGGCATCGACCTGTTCCTGGCGGTTGCCTCGGCTACACGTGAATTGGATCCCTCAGTATATTTCGTATGGATCGGAAATGCGGACCCGACCATCGACGCCTGGCTCATCGACCCGGTGCGTCAGGATCCGTCGGGCAACGTGCGGTTCGCCGGTTTCCAGAGCGAAGTTGCGGGTTTCTATACCGCAGCGGATGCGTTTTTCCTCACGTCTCGGGAGGATCCCTTCCCTTCTGTCGTGTTGGAGGCGTTGAGCCTGGGTTTGTCGGTCTTGGCCTTCGACAAAGGTGGCGGCTTCGTGGACTTGCTGAAGGATCGTCGGCTCGGTTCCCTCATCCCGAGCGGAAATATCCGCCTCGCAGCCAGGATGGTCGTCGATACCGTCATCCAGCGGCAAAGAGAGCCGGCAAGCGAGCGTCTCTATCGTTCGCAAAAAATCGCAAAAGATTACAATTTCGCGAACTATTGCCATTCCCTAATTGGTTTGAATCAAGCAGTGCCGAAAATTTCGGTGGTTGTTCCAAATTATAACTATAAGACTTGCATTGAGGCGCGACTTTATTCAGTTTTCGACCAGACATTCCCGATTTTCGAGGTCATTGTCCTCGATGATTGCTCGACCGACGGGAGCGTGGAGGAACTTGAGCGGATCGGAGCTTCTGGTGTTCGGGAGTTCGTCCTGATCGAGAATATTGTGAACTCGGGCAATGTGTTCGCTCAATGGGCGAAGGGGGTCGAGGCTGCCACGGGCGACTTGATCTGGATCGCCGAGGCGGACGACCTTTCCGATCCGTCGTTCCTGGAAAATATGGTGACCTTCTTCGCCGAAGAGAGCGTTGCTTTCGCCTTCAGTGATTCCCGTACCATTGACGAACATGGCGCGCCGCAATGGGAGAGCTATAAGGGATACTACGAGACGTTGTTCCCTGGCGCCTTGTCGAAGACGGAGGTATTTTCCGGGCGGGATTTCGTCGAGAAATACCTATCCGTCAAGAATGTCATCATGAACGTCAGTTCGGGTGTCTGGCGGCGCGATGCGCTCGCGGCGGCGCTCGATCGCTGCCATGCGGATCTGGCCAATTTTCGAATGGCTGGGGACTGGCGGCTTTATATCGACGTGGCCCTATCGGGCGGCAGCATCGGCTATAATGCCATGCCGATGAATGTGCATCGCCGACATTCCGGAAGTGTGACGCACGCCCTGAAGAAGGATAAGCATTTGCAGGAAATTCGGGGCATCCAGCAGATCGTGCGCAAGGCGGTCGGCACGTCGGTCAAGCGAAAGCAGGACGCTTACTATGCCGAAGTCGCCGAGAGCTTCGGCTTGAGCGATGCGGAAACCGCGCACGCCGATTAGGACCGCCAAGCCGGGGAATAAGCGCAGAGGCAGAGGTTCTGGCTGGGGTCTGCTGCGGGTTCGGATCTGAAA
>NZ_JBAFWT010000078.1:0-11195 GCF_043195195.1 Roseixanthobacter psychrophilus | reverse complement strand
GCCGGGCAGGGCCTTTACCTGAGCGAGCCGTTCTACTGGGATCTCGATGAGCGCACGCGGGCTTTCGGCAAGGCGTTCGCTGCGCGTCGCGGTGGCGCCATGCCCACATCCTATCAGGCCGGCGTCTACTCGGGCGTGCTGCACTATCTCAAGGCAGTGGCGGCGGCCGGCGGCGACGACGACGGACGCGCGATCGTCGCGAAGATGAAGGAGCGTCCCACCGACGACCTAGCCTTCAGTCGAGGCTATGTCCGCATCGACGGTCGCAAGATACACCCCATGTATCTTTTCCGGGTCAAGTCGCCGGCCCAGTCCACGGGACCGTGGGACCTCTACGAGAAAATTGGAGAGACGCCCGCAGACCAGGCATTCAAGCCCGTCGCTGGAGGAGGCTGCACTCTCGCGTCGCAAAATTGAACTGCTTTACCCTACCAAAGGAGTGCACAACATGATTGTCGAAGAGCGCACTTACGTCCTCCATACCCATGCGAGTGTGAAGGAATATTTGAGCATTTACAGCAGCGAGGGATTGCCCGTGCAATTGGAGGTCCTCGGTGGCTTTCTTGGCTATTTTATCACTGAGATAGGCGTTCAGAATCAGCTGGTGCACTTGTGGGCGTATGAAAATCTCGAAGTGCGACGCGAGCGCAGGGCGAAGCTCGCGGAGCAACCTGCCTGGCAGGCGTGCCTGAAGAAAATCCGCCCCATGATTATGACAATGGAAAACAGGATCATGATCCCGACTGCTTTTTCACCTCTCCCGAGCGCGGTTCTGCACCGTCCAGATATTATTTAACCCCGTTGAATTACAGTTTTATCGGAACTATGCCGCGATGTAATCGGCAATCGAAATTCGATAGATGCAATATTTGCGGCTCCTCCCGTTGTCTCCGGTGGCACCACCCATAGTTAGATGAAGTATGTGCGTGCCAATGGTGGCTATTATCGTTGAGGCATGTCTCTGCTTATTTCGCCGCGCCAGACGACGGTGCGCGCGCGGATTTCCGTTCGAAGTAATGTAAAAGTAACAGACTGACCAGAATCCAGGCGCAGGCCCAAATCAGACGGTGTGATCGACGAACTGGCGCATCGAAGCATGGCCCATCTGGACGGTCAGACCGAGCAGCCGGTCAAATGCGGATGCGGTTCTGCGTCGCCGGTTCCACCGAAACACGAACTCATCGAGATATCGGGCAAGGTGCGGCTTCCGCACGCCATGCAACGTGCCCATGAGCCAGCGCTTGAGGTTGGAGAAGGCGCGGTGGATCCATTTCAGCAAAACGTGCCCCGCCATGTTCCCGACCGTCTTTCCGACGTTCCGATGGTTGGCGAGTGCTTTGTATCCAGGCAAGCCGTCGGTGACGACAGTCGATTTGGGTTCGACCACACGCTCGACGAAGCTGCGGACGTTCTCGCCGGTCTTGTCGGCGAGCGGCTCGAGCCGAAGCCGCCGAGGATGACCTTCGTCGCTCAACTCGACCGCGCCGATCATCAGCATTTTCCCAACGTTCGGAATGCCGTAGCCCGCGATCGGGTCGCGCTTTGTCCGATACACCACCTCGGTCTCGTCGACCTCGACGATGCCCTGGAGCAGCGTTCGGTCGGGATCGACCATCGCCCGGCGCAGCTTCGTCAACAGCAGCCAGGCGGTCTTGTAGCCGCCCAGGCCGAGTTGCGCCTGAGCCTGCTCAGCCGAGCTTCCGTTCGAGTGGCTGGTCAGGATGTGAATGGCGATGAACCAGGTGCGCAGCGGCAGCTTCGTGCGGTGCATCACCGTTCCAGCCGTCACCGACGTTTGCCGATGACATGCCGCGCACTCCCAGGTGAAGCGCTTGGTCTTGAGTTCCCAGCCTTTTCGCGACTTGCATTCGGGGCATACAAAGCCGTCCGGCCAGCGCAGCTTCGCCAAATGGCGAGCGCAAGCGTCGTCGTCCGGGAACTTCCGGTCGAACGCGGTCCGCGACATAGGCTTGTCTTGCTTCCACCTGCTCGTCATGGCGGAACAAATGCTGAACTTCCAAATCGGGAGTCAAGCGAAATCCGCGATCAACCACCACATGTTGTGCCGGGTGGTGCCCAACCGGAGCCAACGGGAGGAGCTACCAATATTTGATATTATTTTATTTTCAGTATCAGTAATTAATGAGACTATGCATTGTTAAAGTTAATAAACGTAAAATTTTATGTATTAGATCGCCGACTTTTACAGTTTTATTTGGATAATTTGGTTTAGTATTGGTTTCAGACACATTTTTGTCGCGCTCTTAGCGTTGCATAATTCATTATAATACCTTATATGTACTTCATTTTTTCTTGCGTATCTAGAGGTTCTGTACCAATGGTCGCTAAGACCGCCTAAAGGTGGCACTAAACCGGATAGGCAAGCATTGATCATCTCAATTTCCGCACCTGGGCAGAACGTTGATCTCTATTCAGAGATCACAACGTTAGTCGAGGCGAAGGGGATTGAAGTGCTGACCGGCTGAACTATGGCGAATACGACGGTGGCCCGCGTGCAAATTCCTTGAAAACCTGCAACGGTTCGACTTGGCGATGCTCTTGAAACATTGCCGAGCGACCTTGGTCGAAATCGACGAGCTGTCGGCTGTCGGCGGACCAGCGTGCGGAAGCCAGTCGGGCGCTGGCGGGCAACCCTCGCTGGAAGCTGTGGTCGGCCTGCTGGAAGAACGGATCGGCGCGGAACAGCGCTGCCCTCACTGCGCGGCGGAAGGAGCGGTAATTCGCGGTCAGGCCAACGGGCTGCGGCGATATTTCTGCCGGGGCTGCGGCAAGACCTTCAACTGCCTGACCGGGACGCCGCTGGCGCGACTGCGGCACAAGGAGCGCTGGACAGAATTCGGCGCTTCGATGAGCAAGGGTGAGACGGTGGCGGCCTCGGCCGAGCGCTGCGGGGTCGCCGGCAGCACGGCTTTTCGCTGGCGGCATCGCTCTCTGCGGGCGGTGAGCGGCGGCGTGGTCAAACTACGCGGCATCGTCGAGGCCGATGAGACCTTTGTGCTGACCAGCCGCAGGGGCGAGCGAAATCTCGATCGCAAATCCCGCAAGCGAGGCGGCAAGGCGTCCAAGCGAGGGCTGTCCGACGAACTGGTTCCCGTCCTGGTGGCCGCCGACCGATCTGGTTCCACCGTCAGCGCTGTGTTGTCATCTGTCTGCGCCGTCGCGATCGAAGCCGTTCTTCGGCCCGTTCTTGGCAAGGACGCCTTGCTGGTCACCGACGGCTGCACCAGCTATCCGCCTTGCGCCGCCGCGTTGGGCGTCAGCCACGAAGCGCTTAACCAGACCGCCGGCGAGCGGGTGCGTGGCGATCTCCACATTCAGACGGTCAACAGCCGCCATGAGCGCCTCAAGGACTTTCTCCGTCGCCACCGTGGAATCGCCACCAAATATCTCGACAGCTACCTGCGGTGGTATCACCTCGCAGTCCTCCCTCGCGCTCCTTCACCCCGCGCGGTCCTCGCCGCAGCCGCAGGCATGCTGAATGTCAGGCCCGCGTGCATAGTTAATGCGAATTGAGCCAACAAATTTATCGCCATTCCGGGGGGCTCTCCGCTATATTGTGACCAGTTTTATGACCACATGCGAGGATGCCATGGTCACGGTCAACTTGGTGCAGGCGAAGGCGCATTTGAGCGAACTCTTGGATAAAGCGGAGGCGGGCGAGGAGGTCGTCATCACCCGCCATGGCCGTGCCGTCGCCCATATCCGCCCCGCCTCTCGTCCGAAGCAGCCATTGCGGCTGGATGAACTTGCCGCCTTCCGCGCCACCATGCCGCATCTCCGGCGACGGAGCGCCGATTTGCTGCGTGAGGCGCGGGACGAAGGCCGGTGAGGCGAGCGCGGGGCATGCTCTATTTCGATACCAGCTTTCTCGTCCCGCTCATCCTGCCCGAGGCGACTAGCGACACCATCGCCGCGTTCATCCAGGAATTGCCAGGCGATCAGTTCACTGTCAGTCACTGGACGCGAGTTGAGTTCTCCTCGCTGATCGCCCGAGAGGTCCGAATGGGCGGCCTGGACGCCGGGTCTGCCGAGTTGGCCGATGCCCACTTCGAAGCGATGGTGGACGAATCCTTTGCTGTCCTGCTGCCAAACGCCGACGATTACGATCTGGCCAAAAAGTTCCTCGGCACCTTCGAGACCGGCCTTCGGGCTGGCGACGCCCTCCATTTGGCAATCGCTTCGAACCATCAGGCCGGGGCGATCTACAGCTTGGACAAGGTGCTGTTCAAGGCCGGGAAAATTCTGGGGCTCCCTGTGAACGCTGGAACTGAAATTCCGTAATTCAATCTGAGGGCGAGCCGGAATGCCGCACGCGATCATTCGAGGCAAGAACGGACGCCGCCATGAGGTGGACTTCGGCGATGCGCCTGTTCGCTTCGAGATCCACGCCAGCGAGGAGACCGTGGAGATTTTTGTCGAAGCCGACTTTGAGACGCTCCCGGAAGGGCGCCGGCGCTTCGCCATCGTGAACATCCCGCGCCATCAATTCAGCGAGGCGACCGGCCGAGCCGCCCGGCGCGCATCGAAACGATCTTGAGACGGCGGCATTACGACAGGATCGCACTGCGGGCTGCAAAACGGGTCGGGACGGCGGCTGGGGTATGCGGGGCGGTGCTGATCGCCTTGAACCTCGGCGTGGAGACCTGTGGGTTCGGGCTATTTCTGGTGTCCTCGCTGCTGTGGACAATGGTGGCGTGGCTGCAACACGAGATGAGCCTGGCGGTACTCTAGGGAGCCTTCACCATGATCAATGTTGTCGGCATCGTTCGATGGCTCGGCGTTTCATGAGTCGCGCAGCGGCATTCGGGGTTCTGCTTGCGCTCTCAGCGCCCTCATCGCTCATGGCATCTGACATTCTCATGGGCGTCGCGAGCGTCATTGATGGCGATACGATCGAGATCCACGGTACGCGCATCCGGCTCCACGGCGTCGATGCGCCAGAGCGTTCACAACTGTGCCAACATCCATCTGGCAAGGACTGGCGCTGCGGCCAGCAGGCATCGTTGGCGCTGGCTGATCGCATTGGCCGCACGCTCGTCCGGTGCGAGCCGCGCGACCACGATCGCTATGGCCGGGTTATCGCCGTCTGCTTCCAGGGCACAGACGATCTCAGCCGATGGCTGGTGTCAAACGGTTGGGCGGTCGCCTTCAGGCGCTATTCGCTCGACTACATTGCCGAAGAAGACAGGGGCCGAACCGCGGGGAAGAACATCTGGTCCGGCCCCTTCGAGATGCCGTGGGATTGGCGCGCCGCAAGACGGGGCCCCCATTCATGAAACCCGAGCCCGATCGACAGTCTCCGGAAGTTCTGGCGGGCTTGATCGAGCGCGTTACCTTCCACAATACCGAGAACGGGTTCTGCGTCCTGCGGATCAAGGCGCGCGGCCACCGGGACGTCCTCACCGT
Organism: Roseixanthobacter psychrophilus; assembly: GCF_043195195.1. Lineage (NCBI taxonomy): Bacteria > Pseudomonadati > Pseudomonadota > Alphaproteobacteria > Hyphomicrobiales > Xanthobacteraceae > Roseixanthobacter > Roseixanthobacter psychrophilus. The sequence goes on along the minus strand of NZ_JBAFWT010000078.1, from coordinate 5,768 downwards.
CGTCGGCCACGCCGCAATAATCTCGGCCGGCGAGTGGATCACCGTCACTGGCGAATGGATCAACGACCGCACCCATGGCCAGCAGTTCAAGGCGCGGTTCCTCAAGACCTCGCCACCGGCCTCGGCGGACGGCATCGAGAAGTACCTCGCATCCGGCATGATCAAGGGCATCGGCCCGGTCTACGCCAAGAAGCTGGTGCGGGCATTCGCCGACAAGGTGTTCGACGTCATCGAGGAGACACCCGAGCGTCTGCGCGAGGTCGACGGCATCGGCCCCGTGCGCGCTGACCGCATCGTCGCGGCTTGGGCCGAGCAGAAGGCGGTGCGCGAGATCATGGTATTCTTGCACAGCCACGGCGTCAGCACGGCGCGGGCGGTGCGCATCTTCAAGACCTATGGTGCCGACGCCATCCAGGTCATGACCGAGAACCCTTACCGGCTGGCACGGGACATTCGCGGCATCGGCTTCAAGACCGCCGACACCATCGCCATGAAGCTCGGCATCGACAAGACCGCCATGGTCCGGGTTCGCGCCGGCGTCTCCTACGCCTTGAGCGAGGCGATGGACGAAGGCCATTGCAGCCTTCCGGTCGCTGATCTGATGCCGCTGGCCGAGAAGCTGCTGGAGGTGCCGGCCAATCTGATCGCCACCGCGCTCGACCTCGAACTGGCCGACGGCACGGTGGTGGCCGACCACGTCGGGGAGGTCGACTGCATCTTCCTCGCAGGCCTTCATGGCGCAGAGCGGGCGGTTGCCGACAAGCTGCTCGCCCTCGCTACTGGCGCGCCGCCCTGGCCGGCGATCGATGCCGACAAGGCGCTGCCCTGGATCGAACAGCGGACGGGCCTCACCCTTGCGGACAGCCAGAAGGCTGCGGTGCGGTTGGCGCTGGCCTCCAAGGTGCTGGTAATCACCGGCGGTCCCGGCGTCGGCAAGACCACCATCATCAATTCGATCCTGCGCATCCTCGCGGCCAAGAGTGTAGCACTTCTGTTGTGCGCGCCGACCGGCCGCGCCGCCAAACGGATGAGCGAGGCCACCGGCATGGAGGCTCGGACCATCCACCGCCTGTTGGAGGTCGACCCCAAGACCGGCGGGTTCAAGCGCGGCCCGGACCACCCGCTGGACTGCGACCTCCTGGTGGTCGACGAGACCTCGATGGTCGACGTCCTGCTGATGAACGCCCTACTGAAGGCGGTGCCGAACCGGGCCGCCCTCCTGATCGTCGGCGATGTTGACCAGCTGCCTTCGGTCGGGCCCGGGCAGGTGCTCGCCGACATCATCACGTCCGATGCGGTCCCGGTGGTGCGGTTGACCGAGGTGTTCCGACAGGCGGCGCAGAGCCGGATTATCGTCAGCGCCCACCGCATCAACCAGGGCCAACTGCCCGACCTCGACCGCCCCGCCGAGGACAGCGATTTCTATTTCGTCCATGTCGAGGAACCCGAGGCTGCCGTCAGCCGCGTCATCGAGCTGGTCAAGAGTCGGATCCCCCGCCGCTTTGGCCTCGATCCGATCCGCGACGTTCAGGTGCTGTGCCCGATGAACCGCGGCGGCATCGGCGCCCGCTCGTTGAACATCGAGCTGCAGACTGCCCTCAACCCGGCCGGCGAGGCCAAGGTCGAGCGGTTCGGCTGGACCTTCGCGCCCGGCGACAAGGTGATGCAGGTCGAGAACGACTACGACAAGGAGGTCTACAACGGCGACATCGGCTATATCGACATCGTCGATCCCGGCACCGGCGAGCTGACCGTGACCTTCGACGGTCGCGCCGTCACCTACGAATTCGGGGAGCTGGACACGCTGGTGCCAGCCTACGCTACCACCATCCATAAGAGCCAGGGTTCCGAATATCCGGCAGTGATCATTCCGGTGATGACCCAGCACTACACCATGCTGCAGCGGAACCTGATCTACACCGGCGTAACCCGCGGCAAGCGGCTCGTGGTGCTCGTGGGGCAGAAGAAGGCTATCGCCATCGCCGTTCGGAATGTGTCCGGCCGGCGGCGGTGGTCGAAGCTCGCGGAGTGGCTCGGGTCCATGTCGGTGAATTTCAGACGATTGCAGAAATGACGTCGACCGTGCCGGCCGAATTGTCCTGACCGCTGGTCTTGGTGGATGATGGGGACCCGGACCCGATAAGCGCGGGGACCGCGGGAGAAGCCGCACGGTGGGTCGGATCAAGTGCGGTGGTGGGAATGGCGGCGAACCCGCCGCAAGAAAAGATCACCCCCGCACCTGGATCGGATGCAGAACGACCTCGTTGCGCAGACGACGGGTGTCGCAGGCCTCGATGGTGGTCGTGCGCCCGTCGATGATGCAGCGGTCGCCATTTCGCGGCGGACCCGGCCATTACGCATCGGCGATCTCGGTGTTGGTGATCGCCACCTGCCGGTCGCCCTGCGTGATGCTGCCGATCAGCTGGACCGGCTCGTAGCCGCGCACGACGGCCCGACAGACGACCTCGTGCCGGACCTGCGTCGTGGTGCCGGTGAGGCGCTGCAGGGTGACCGGCTGCCCGAACCGGGCGATCAACGCGTAAACGGATTCGGGGGTCATCGGCATGCAACCCGAGCGGAGAGGACCGAGCCCGACCCGAACGTGCCGGTGGATGTGATTTTCAGGCGCAACCGATCACCGAGCACGCCGTCCACCGCCGTGTCGTCGGCGAGCGACGCATCGGTCGGCGTCAGCACCGTGGTGCGCGGCGTCAGCCCGGACAGGTTGACGATCTTGAAGCCGGCCGTCGTAGAAGGCGGCGCAGAAGATGTCGGCCCAGGTCTGCCCCTGGTCGAGCGAGGTCTGGAGCCGCCGCCCTTCAACCGGCGCTACCTTGAAAGCCGCATCGCCTATCGCATCCAGGAACTCGCCTATGGCGGGCTGAAACCCGAGACAATCCGGCGGTTGGAACGGCTCGGCGAGGAATTGGACGGCGGCGACCGCGCGAAGCGCAGCATCCGCGCCCATCGCGACCGCGCCATCACCGGCACGCGGCTGCTGCGCGAATAGCAGGACGTCGAACAGATCGTCACCGTCACCGCCGACGGCTTCGAATGGCAGGGGCGGCCGTACAAGTCGCTGTCCGCCATCGCGCACGCGATCACCGGCACGCGGTGGAACGGTTGGGTGTTCTTCGGACTCAAGAACCACAGGGGGCGGACATGACAAAGCCGCCCGAAAAATCGAAGGTCGTCCGCAAGCTGCGATGTGCCGTCTACACTCGGAAATCCTCCGAGGAAGGGCTGGAGCAGGAGTTCAACTCGCTCCACGCGCAACGCGAGGCCTGTGAGGCGTACATCGCCAGCCAGCGTTCCGAGGGCTGGGTGCTGCCCAAGAAGGGCAAGCATTCGGTGGGCGTCGCCCCGCAATACGCGACCACGCTCGGCAAGAACGCCAACTGCCAGACCCTCGTCTCCATCACGCTGGCACGCGATGAGGTTCCCGCCATGGTGGGTCTGCGCCTGTTTCTGCCGGAGAGCTGGACCAGCGACCCTGACCGCATGATCCGGGCGCGTGTGCCGGACGCCCACCAGTCCTATAAGACCAAGCCCGAGATCGCTCTGGAGGAGATCGACCGCATCCGGACGGCGGGCGTGCGCTTCGGCTGTGTGCTGGCCGACGCCGGCTATGGCCTGAGCGCCCCGTTCCGCCAGGGCCTGAGTGCGCGTGGCCTCACCTGGGCGGTGGGGGTGGGCGGGCGCCAGAAGGTCTATCCCGCCGGCGTGGCCCTGACCTTCCCCGTGGCGGCGCGCGGCCGACCGCGCAAGAACCCCGTGCCCGACGTGACCTCGCTCTCGGCGGAGAAGACGCTGGCGAGCGCTCCCTGGCGCACGCTGAGCTGGAGGCGGGGGACCAAGGGCCCGCTCAAGGCCCGCTTTGCCGCGGTGCGGATCCGGGTGGCCGATGGGCCGCCCCAGAGGATCGGCGCCATGGGACAGCAGCATCTGCCGGGGGCAGAGGCCTGGCTCATTGGCGAGCACCGGTCCACTGGCGAGCGGAAATATTATCTCTCCAACCTTCCCGCCGATACACCTCTCAAGCGCCTGGCCGGCGCGGTGAAGGCGCGGTGGGCCTGCGAGCAGGCACACCAGCAACTGAAGGAGGAACTCGGGCTCGACCACTTCGAGGGCCGATCCTGGGGCGGCCTGCACAGGCACGCCTTGATGACGATGATCGCCTACGCCTTCCTCCAGAACCGTCGCCTGCGTCAGGCGAGCGGGGGGAAAAAGGATCTCCGGCCCCCCGCCGCAGCCCAGCCTGCCTGCGATCCGCCAGGCCATCCTCAATCAGATCTTCAAGCAGGAGACACTCAGATGTCCACACTGCAAGGTATGGCTCAGGCGTAAAATGCCAAAGTAGTGCTTCTGTAATGGGCCTTCGTTCGTCAAGTCCCTCCGAACGATATCTCATCGCCAGGATCATGCTTCTGTCCGTGGTCGGCACGAAGACCGCCACACCATGCCATCAGATCCGGAGCCGGCAGGTCAATCTAGGAAGCGTGGTTTGCCGAAGCATTCACAGCACTACACACGACCTTGCCAAGCCCGCGTCCCAGCGACGGGACCTCAGTAGGGGCGGTATTGTTGTCGACCCGCCGCAATCACGTTTCTGTCCTCAAGTCGCCATTGCGGTTGCCCCCCAGCGGAAGTCGGTTGCATCCATCCACATGCGGTGGAGCACAACACCCAGTTTGCGCGCGCGAGCGACCTTGGCGCGCTTCATGCCGCGACGCTGCGCCACTCCGAGCGCCCAGCGCTTCAGGCTGGAAAAACGCGTCGCCCGCGTCAGCATGATGTGCGCTGCCTCGAAGAGCGCGGTTCGCACCATCGCGTCACCGACTTTGCTGACACCGCCATCCCGGTCGGTCTCGCCGGACTGATATTTCTTTGGTGTCAGCCCGAAATAGGCGCCGACCGTACTGGATTTGCTGAACCGCGTCGGATCATCGACGGCCGAGCGATACGTCAAGGCGACGAGCGCGCCGACCCCGGGCGTGCTCATCAGCCGGTGGCAAATCCTGTCGGCGCGTGCGATCTTCAACATCTGGCGATGCAGCTTCGTGAACTCGCTCCACAACGTCGCTCGTGCGGTCAGCATGGCGCCGATCACCGTCTCCAGCATGACGTGGCCCGCCGCCAATTCCCGGATGCGCGCCTCGAACCGGCCACGGCTGACCTCGCCAACCTTTAGCCCGTAGCCGCGCAGGATACCGCGGATGCTGAGCTCGACGTCGAGCAGCTTGCCCTGCAGCAACTTGCGGCCAACGAGTAGCGCACGGGGTATCCTGGGCGTCGATCGACTTCGCATGAACCGGCCGATACCAGCCCATCCGCAGCAGCTGCGCGATCCCGCGCGCGTCCTTCCGGTCGGTCTTCACCGTCATCGCCGACAGCGCCGCCTTCACATGGCGCGTCTCCAGCAACACCACCTCGAAGCTGGCGACGACAAGCCCGGCGCGGAGCCATTGCGATAACGGCCCCGCCTCAAGCCCAATGCAACTCACGGGAAAGCCCAGCCCGCCAAAAAACCGAACAAGCACCTCTGGCTCGCTGGCAACCTTGACCTCTCGGACGACCTTACCCTTGGCATCCACCACACACACGCTGCTCTCTTTCAGCGAAACATCGATCCCTGCATAATAGTTCATGGCTGTTCCTCTCATGAGGCTTGGGGCCGATCCCTCGGACCCCGTTCCAACACCATCATTCTGAGGGACAGCCACCCAAAATGGCTACTCGCAAGACGCCGGCCCATTACGGCATCTAGC
>NZ_JBAFWT010000077.1:0-11203 GCF_043195195.1 Roseixanthobacter psychrophilus | reverse complement strand
GGACCTCGGCTACACCGGCGTCGGCATGGTCGATGGCCGGATCGGCAGCAAGACTGTCGGCGCGCTCTCCAGCTTCCAGGCGGACAACGGCCTGACGGTGGACGGCCTTTACGGACCAGAGACCAAGGCCAAGCTGGCCGACCCGGATACGCCGCGCCGCGAGATCGGTTTGCAGCGCGCCACCGCCACCGCCGCCGATCTGCGCGCCGCCGGCTCCGGTACCGTGAAGACCGCCGATCAGATTTCCTTCGGCGCCAAGGCCCTCGTCGCGCTCGGCCTCGGCGGTGTGGGCCAGCAGACCGGCGTGCTCGATGGTGCGAAACAGGCGCTCGATACCGCAAGCGCCGTGCGCCCGCTGGTGGACAGCGCCGCCGGCCTGCTGTCCTGGGCCTCGGCCAATTGGTCCATGCTCGCGGTGCTTGCCGGCGGCGCCGGCATCTATCTCGGCGGCAAGATCGTCGCCCGGCGCGTCGAGCAGTTCCGGGCCGACCGCAATGTCTAGTCCCGCCCCGAACCTCCCCACCATCCGCCTCGACATCGGCGCCGCCATGGCCCTGCTGCGCGCGGGCCGAACCGTCACGCGCGATGCGTGGGACCAGACTGGCAACGATCCGCGGCGCCTGAGCGATCCGCGCTACCTGTTCTTCGTGCCCGGACCACAGCCGCATATCGGCGCCATCTGGCGGCGTGTGCTGCCGCGCCACAGCGGACACTGGACGCCGAGCCAGGATGATCTGCTCGCCACCGATTGGCGCGCCCTGCCGCCCTCCGAGGTGGCCTGATGCTCGCGGGGATTTTCGCTTTCCTCCTGCGCCTCCTCTCCGGCGGCCTGCTGGATAAGGTGCTCGGCGCGCTGCGCGCCCGCGCCGACACCGAACTGGCTCACGAGCGCCTGCGCACCGACATCACCATCAGCGCCGTGCAGGCGGAGGTGGAGAGCCGCCGCGTCGCCGGCGATATCGTCATCGCCGAGCAAGGATGGTGGGTGACGGCGATGATCCGCCCGCTGTTCGTGTACCCGCTTTTGGCCTGGTGGTGGCTGGTCATACTCGATTCGATTTTCTTGTTTCGCTGGAACATCGCCGCCCTGCCGAAGCCGCTGGACGAATGGGCCGGCTGGATCGTCGCCGCCTATTTCGTCACCCGGCCATTCGAGAAGATCGCCGAAGGCCTGATGCGGAGGCGCGCTTGAGCGACGTGATCGACATCGCCCAGCAGCTCGACGAGCGCCTGCGCCGCGCCGAGATCGCTAGCGTCCGGGCCCGCACCGAGGGCGAGGGCACGGAGGCGTGCGAGGCCTGCGGCGCCGAGATCGAGCCGGCGCGTCGTCGCGCGGCACCCTGGGCGACACGCTGCCTCGCCTGCCAATCCATCGCCGAGCGGCGGCAGAGGGGGCTGTGATGACGTTGGAAGACTTCCGGCTATGGGCGCCGACCTTGATGAGTGCCTTGGCGGTCATCGTGACGATCTGGATTTTCCGGATTTCCTCGCGCCGCGCCGACGTAAAGGCGCAGCAGACCAGGCTCGACCAGATCGAGAAGGACGTGAGCAAGGTGGATCATCGCGTGGCCACGCTTGAGCCCGACGTGACGACGCAGCAGGCGAAGCTCGATCAGATCGAGAAGGACGTGAGCAAGGTCGATCATCGCGTCGCCAAGCTGGAGCACGATTTCCAGCACCTGCCGACCAAAGAGCAGGTGCACAAACTGGACCTCGCCGTCAGCGACATGAAGGGCGACGTCAAGGCGATGAACGAAACCATGAAGGCGGTGGATAAGACCACCGGCCGGCTCGAAAACTACCTGCTCAGCGCCGAGCGCGCGCGCAGCAGTGCAGCGTGAGGGCGCCATGAGCTTTTCTGATTACCTGACCGAAGACGCCCGTCTCACCATCCTGAAGGAGCTGGCCGCTCAGACGGACGGCCGCCTGAACGACACCCTGATCACGCGGGTGCTGGAAGTCTTCGGCCACCGCCGCTCGCGTGAATGGGTGCGGACCCAGTTGCTCAAGCTCGAAGAACTTGGGGCCATCCGCACCACAGCGGTGGGATCCGTGCTCGTGGCCGAGATCCTGCGCGCCGGCACCGACCACGTGGAGCGGCGCTCGGTCATAGCCGGTGTCGCCCGCCCTTCGGCGGAGGCCTGACATGGCCGGCCGTGGGCGCCTCGACAGCCTGGATCTGCTGCCAGCCGAAGCTGAAGACGACGTCGTGTGGGCCTGCCAGGAGCTGGCGGCGCGCAAGCGCACAACCGCTGAAATCCTGTCAGAGTTCAACGGCCGACTTGCCGACAAGGGCATCGAGCTGGTTTCCCGCTCGTCTTTCTATCGCGCGGCGGCCGACCGGGCGGCGGCACAGACTCGGATGCAGCGCGCCCGTGAAATGTTCAAGGGCATCGCCAGTCAGTTCACAGCTGACGATGTGGATGAAAACACGGTCATTCTCGGCGAATTCATCAAGACCATGCTGGTGGAGCTGGTGCACGACGGCACCGGCGTGAAGGGGACGAAGGGCGCCAAGGAAATCGCACAGGCGTTTCAGGCGACCGTGTCTGCGCAGAAAATCTCGACCGATCGGCGCCAGAAGCTGCATGCCGAGTTTGCCAAGAAGACCGCAGCTGTCATTGACCGCGTCGAGAAAGAAGGCGGCATTTCTGCCGAACGAGCGGCGCAGATCCGGCGCGACATCCTCGGTGTGCGCCCTCTGCCCCCGAAAGAGCCGGGGCAGAGCGTGCCGCGCATCCGGCCGGCGGATGAGGAATAGCCGTGTCCGACCTCGACGTCCTCGATACGCTTTTTCCCACGCGCGACCTGCCGGAGGATCACGATCCGCTCGCCGAGGGCATCCTGATGCAGCATCAGGTGGAGTGGATCGCGGATAAGTCGGATCTCAAGCTTGCGGCGAAGGGGCGCCGAACCGGCATCACCTATGCCGAGGCGCTCGACGACTGCATCACGGCTGCGACCTCGAAATCGGGCGGTGGCGACAACGTCTTCTATATTCCCGACACGAAGGACAAGGGCCTCGAATTCATTCGGTATGTCGCGCATTTCGCGCGCGTGGTCTCGAAAGAACTCGGCGCCAGCGTCGAGGAGTTCCTTTTCGAGGACAAGCTGCCGTCCGGCGAGAGCAAGTTCATCACCGCATGGCGCGTGACCTTTGCCTCGGGCTTTCGCGTGATCGCCCTTTCGTCCCGGCCGGCCAACATCCGCGGCTTGCAGGGTATCGTCGTCATCGACGAAGCGGCGTTCCATCAGGATGTTGCGGCGGTCATTGATGCCGTGAACGCGCTGCTGATCTGGGGAGGCAAGATCCGCATCATCAGCTCGCACAACGGCGAGGACAACGCCTTCAATCAGTTGATCAAGGACACGGTCGCCAAGCTCTACGATTATTCCATCCACTACATCCCGTTCTCGCGGGCAGTGAAGAACGGGCTTTATCAACGCGTCTGCCTCATGCGCGGATGGGAATATTCCGAGGAGGGCGGACGCGCCTGGCTGCGGAAGATCCTTCGTTCCTACGGCCCGCGCCACGAGGCGCGCGACGAGGAGCTAGAAGCGATTCCGCGCAAGTCGTCCGGAGTCTACCTGCCGCGCGCCCTGGTGCAGCGGGCACAGCGCGACGGCATCCCGGTGGTGTCATGGGCGGTGCCGGAAGTTTTCTTCCTTGATGACAACCGCCTCGACGTCGCAAAGGAGTGGTTCCGCGACAACGTCGCCCCGCTGCTGGACAATCTCGATCCGAAAAAGCGCCACGCCCTCGGCCAGGACTTCGGCCGCAACGGCGATCTTTCAGTCATCCTGGTGGCCGAAGAAGGCGACGTGGCGACTTGGTGCTCGTCGTTCCAGATCGAATTGCGCCGCGTGCCGTTCGACGTGCAGCAGTACATTCTTTTCCAGATTCTCGACCGTCTCACGCGATGGCTCGCCAAGCTCGATGCGCGCGGCAACGGGCAGAGCCACGCCGAAGCGGCCGCGCAGAAATTCGGCATCGAGCGCGTGGAATGCGTGATGTTCACGGCGGCTTGGTACGCGCTGAATTTCCCGCTCTACAAGTCGTCCCTGGAAGATCTCAGCTTCCTCTTGCCGCCCGGCGAGGACATCGTCAGCGACCACCGCTTGGTGGTTCTGAAGGCCGGTTTCCCCGGCATGTCTGACCAGCACGTGAAGGGCGTCGACGGCGAGTTCCGCCACGGCGACAGCGCGGTCGCGGCGGTGTTGGCCCATGCCTGCACGACGGTCGATATCGGCGAATACGGCTATCGCCCGGTGCCGCGCCCAGCCGCCGCCATGGAAGGCGCCGGCGGTCGCGACTTCATGCGGCCGGACCATTCAGGCGATCACAGGGGCGGCCTCATGCTGCCTCGCATGCGAGGAGGCCTCTGATGGCCCGGCTATCCACCATCCTCGGCCCCGACGGCAAGCGCGTCGACCTGGACGCGCTGTTCGGCCCGCCCAAGGCCGGGCCCACGCTCACCGGCGTGCGCTCGCCCATTTCCGGCCACCCGGCCGACGGGCTCACGCCATACCGCCTCGCCGCGATTCATCGCGCGGCCGCGAGCGGCGACACGCGGGCCTATCTGGAGCTGGCCGAGGACATCGAAGAACGGGACATGCACTATCTGGGCGTGCTCGGCACCCGCAAGCGGCAGGTCGCGCAGCTGCCCATCACGGTGGAGGCGGCGAGCGATGATCCCGCGCATGTGAAGCATGCCGACCTGGTCCGGGAATGGCTCAAGGAAGGCGTGCTTGAGCTGGCTCTGTTCGACCTCTTCGATGCGATCGGTAAAGGGTTTTCGGTGCTCGAAGTCGAATGGGAGAGCACGCCCGAGCTGGTCGCCCCGAAAGCCCTCACGCACCGCAATCCAGCCTGGTTCGAACTGGACGAGGTCTCGCTCGACATCCCCATGCTGCGGGAGGGTGCGACGAAGGAGCCGTTGGCGGCGCATCGCTTCCTCGTGCACCGGCACAAGGCTAAGTCCGGCCTGTCGATCCGCTCGGGCCTCGCCCGCGTCGCGTCCTGGGGCTGGATGTACAAGGCCTTCACGCTGCGCGACTGGGCAGTCTTTGTGCAGAACTACGGTCAGCCGGTGCGGGTGGGAAAGTACGGCCCCGGCGCCACGGATGCCGACAAGGACGTGCTTTGGAGCGCGGTCGCCAACATCGCCGGCGACTGCGCCGCGATCATCCCCGATTCGATGCTCATCGAGTTCGTGGAGATCAAAAACGCGGCCGACGGATCGGAGCTATACGAAAAGCGGGCGGACTGGATCGATCGGCAAATCTCGAAGCTGGTGCTCGGCCAGACCGCGACGACGGACGCGATCGCCGGCGGGCACGCCGTGGGCCAGGAGCACCGGCTGGTTCAGGAGGACATGGAGCGGGCCGACGCGAAGCTTGCCTCGGCGACGCTGACGCGACAGCTCGTGCACCAAATGGTGGCCTTCAATTTCGGCCCGCAGTCGAAATATCCACGCTTGGTGATTGGCCGGCCCGACGAGCTGCCGATCAAAGAGGTGGTCGACGCGCTCTACAAGCTCGGCCCGATTGGCCTGGAAGTGGAGGCGAGCCAAGTGCGCGATCGCCTCGGCTTCACGGAGGCCGAGGAGAGCACGGACGGCAAGCCCGTGGCGATGATCGGTGGCCGTCAGCTGCCACCGTCGCCGGCGCCCGGCGAGCCCATCGACCCGACCGCGCCGCCGGCGGTGCCGCCCACCGTCCCGCCGAAAGGGCAGCTGACGCGGCACCTGCTTTCGCTCCACGCATCCGCGCCAGACCCGGAATATGTGGACCGCATGGAGCGGCGCCTCTCGCTGGACATGCAGGGCGTGATGGCCAGCATGACGGCGGAGATCCGCGCGGCCTTCGAGGAGGCGGCCGACATGCGCGACCTCGCCAATCGGCTGGAGCGCATGAACCTCGACCCGGCGCGGTTTGCCGAGGTCATGCAGCGCGGCATGGTCCTCGCCCACCTGGTGGGACAGGCTGCGCTCATCGATGAGTTGCGGGGGGAGGGGTGACCACCACCCTCGGCGCCGTCGATCTGCCGTTCGACGAGGCGATCGCCTATCTGCGCGCCAAAACGAACGTCACCTCGGAAAGCTACACGGACGTCTTTGGCAAGGCGAACGTCAAAAGCTTTACCGTCGCCGGCGCGACCACGCGGGCGCTGGTCGGCGATTTCCGCTCGGCGGTCGCGAAGGCGCTTGAGAACGGCACGTCCATCCAGGACTTCCGCAAGCAGTTCGATGGCATCGTCGAAAAGCACGGCTGGGCGCACACCGGCAAAGCCGGCTATCGCGCGCGGCTCATCTACAACGTCAATCTCGGCATGGCCTATTCCGCCGGCCGATACGCCCAGCAGGTCGAGCCCGAGACCCTCGCCGCTTTCCCCTACTGGCAATATGTCCATTCCGGCGCGCTGCATCCGCGCCTGCAGCACTTGGGCTGGAACGGCACCACCCTGCGGGCCGACGACGGCTGGTGGACAACCCACTACACGCCCAACGGCTATCATTGCGGGTGCTGGATACGCTCGGTGTCAGCGCGCGGCCTGGCGCGCATGGGCAAGAGCGGGCCGGACACGGCGCCGAAGGTCAATCTCATCGAGCACGTGAACCGCCGGACCGGTGAGATTACCGAGGTGCCGGAGGGAATCGATCCCGGCTTTGACTACAACGTCGGGCAAGAATGGCTGGGCAAGGCGCCGCAGATCCCGGCGAATGCGACCCTGACGGTGCCGGCGGCGAAGCCGGTCGCGCCCATCCCGGCTCCTGCCCCCACACCCACCGCGCCCGTGCGTCGACGGCGATCTGCGGCACCTGGGGCACCAAGTGCACCCGTGCCGCCACCACCGCCAGCGCCACCGCCAGCGCCACCACCAGCTCCGCCACCTGCACCTCCGCCCGCGCCTCCGCCGGCCGATGGTGCGTGGCCCTGGACGCCGCGCCCGCGCAAGACGCCATTCGCCCTGGACGTCCGCCCAGAGGCGTTGCAGTTCGGGCTGTTCCGAAACAAAACCGAGGCGAAGAAGCTCGCCGCCGAACTCATGGCCGGCGTGCCCGAAAAGCTTGAAGTCACCGCCCAGTGGCGCATGAGTGGTCCCGACGTTCTGAAGCTGAGCCTGGAGCATCGCGAGGTGATCCTTGAACGCTCATTCTGGCGCAGCGCCGAGGGCCTGGTTGTCGAGCACGATTATTTTTGGGTCGATCCCAAGCATCAGGGCGGCGGCCATGCACGGCGGATGCTGCAGACGAGCTTCCACGCATATGACCGGCTGGGCGTGGCGCGTGTCGAGGTGCATGCCAATCTGGACAAGGGCGGCTATGTCTGGGCGCGCAACGGCTTCGCCGCCGACGACCCGCGCCGGATGCGCAAGTTCTTCGATCGCATGGGAGATCAGCTTGACCCGCAACAGCGGGCACAGCTGGCAAAAACGGTCGAGGGTTCAGATGATCTCGATTTGATGTACAATGTGTCGGTGTTGTCGGATGAGCAGGCCCCTTGGGGCAAACAGATCCTGCTCGGGTCCGACTGGTATGGGGCCGTGGATCTGCGCAATCCGCAGCACCGCGCGCTTCTCGGCAAGGCGCTTGGACGGTAGGACACGAACGGCAGGACAAGGTGGCAAAGAAGGTCATTTACGATTTCATGGAGCTGAGGGACGATCCCGCCGATCTGATCGACGGGAGCGACGAAATGCTGCCTGAAGCCGACCGTGTGACCGAGGCCGACCGCATGAGCCCGCTGGCCGGCCTGCTGCGTCGAATCCAGGACCAGGTGGCAGCCGAAGAGGCCGCCGCTGGCACGCCGTATGTCCGCACGTCCCGGCGGCCGGATCGCGCGTGAGCGGCGTCACCCTCGAAACCACCATCGACGCCGGCGACGCGCTGCGGGCCTTCCGCGCCCTGCAGGCGGTGATGAGCAACACCACGCCCGTGATGCGGGCGATCGGTGTTGGCCTGCGCGAGGGCACTCACACGCGCTTCCAGACCGCCACCGACCCGGACGGCAATCCCTGGGCAGCGCTCAATCCCGACTATGCCGCCCTCAAACGCGGCCCCGGCATCCTGCGCGAGAGCGCCATGCGCGGCGGCCTCATGGGCTCCATCACCTTCCGGGCCACGCACAACACGGTCGAGGAAGGCACCAACCAAATCTATGGGGCGGTGCATCAGTTCGGCGCCACGATCACCCCCAAGAACGCCTCCCATCTGGTTTTCCGGCTTGCCTCCGGCGTCGTGATGGCCGACAGCGTCACCATCCCGGCGCGCCCCTATCTCGGCATCTCGGCCGAGGACGAAGTGATGATCGTCGAGACGCTGATCGACGCGGCGGACCGAGCCCTGTCCAGGTGAGAGCGGTCCGCTCCGGCTTGAGAGCCGATTAAGAGGCGAAAGAGGCGCCTGTGGCGCTAAAAGAGGGTGCGGTCCCTGCCGAGCATGGTCCCGCCCGCCCCGCCCGCTGACGGCCTCCTGACAACATCCCCCCGGACATGAGCCGCCCCAGCCCTGGGGCATGATAAGCGGCGGCGCGCGCGGGCACTCTGCCCCTCATGCACGATGTTCTTCTGTTCTCCGCCTTTCCGGCATCCGATCCTGTGCCCGAGTGGGTGCACCTGATCCCGGCCGGCACGTTTTCCGGCACGGACGGACGCGGCCCCTACGTGCTCGCCGATCCGCAGAAGGTCATCGCCGCGTCGATGGCAGGCGGCAAGCTCGCCATCGACGAGAATCACGCGATCGACCTCTCGGCGCCGAAGGGCGGGCCTTCCCCGGCGCGCGGCTGGGTCGTCGAGATGCAAGCCCGCACGGACGGCATCTGGGGGCGGGTCGAATGGACCGGCGCCGGCACCGCGCTCATGCAGGACAAAGCCTATCTCGGCATCAGTCCCGCCCTCTACGTGGACAGACGGCGCAGTCCCTTCGTCGTGGCCGGCATGGCTCGCGCCTCGCTGGTCAACACGCCCAACCTCACCGCCTTGACCTCACTCCACCGGAGCCAGCAGATGGATTTCATCACGCAGGCGCGGCAGGCCCTTGGCCTCGCTGCGGACGCGTCGGAGGCTGCAGTCCTTGCCGCCATCGACGCGCAGAAGATCAGTATCGATCGGCATGCCGCGCAGACCAACGCGATTGCGACTGCGGCGGGCCTCACCGCCACGGCCGATCCGGTGGCGATCGTCACCGAGCTGCAGAGCCGCCAGTTGGACGGTACCAAGCTCGCGGCCGTGAAAGCGGGTCTCGCCACCGCCGGCCTCGACTTCGAGAAGGTCTCCGCCGCTCAGATCGAGCTGCACCTTAAAAACACCGGCGGCACCGCCGCCGAGTCGCAGCTGCGTTCGACCGTGATCGAGCTGCAGACGCGGCTCGAAAACCTCTCTTTGGAGGCCGCCCGCAAAGAAGCTGTGCTGGTCATCGACGGCGCCATCAAGGCCGGCATGGTCAGCCTCAAGCCCCTGCGCGACCATTACATCGACCGCCACATGGCCGACCCGGTTGCCGTCGCGCTGGAGATCGCCGCCATGCCGAACCTGCATTCCGGCGGCCTGCGCCAGCCGCCTTCGATCGGCAGTGCCGCCAACGGCGGGAACGCCGCATCGCTCACCCCCGACGAGCGGCGGACCTGCGTGCTGATGGGGATCGATCCCGCCGAATACGCGAAGACTCTGAAATCCATCGCGATGGAGACGATCTGATGGCTGCGACCAAGGATCAGGTGCTCCCGACACGCCTCGGCGATTCCTACGCCTATGGCGTGAAGGGCGGGGTCAGGATCTTCGCCAAGACGCTGGTGGCGGTGACGGCCACCGGCTTGGCCATCCCGGCCGGCACCGCCGGCGCGGTCGCGGTGGTCGGGATCGCCCGCCACCATGCCGACAACCGCAATGGCCCCGACAATGACGGCAAACTGCCATGCGAACACGGCGTCTATCCCGTCCCGTTCGCCGGCACCGCGCCGACCTACGCCAACATCGGCGCGACCGTCTACGCGGTCGATGACAACACCGTGTCCCTCGACAGCAGCTCGGGCGCCCGCCTCAAGGCCGGCGTGCTCGACGGCATCGAGGACGGCACTCCCTGGGTCCGCGTCTAGGCGCAAATGAGGTCACACCATGGACGTCACTCCCGAAAATCTCCGGTCGATCTTCGTTTCGCTGTCGACCCTCTTCAACCGCCGCCTGACCACCACGCCCACCCAGTACACTCGGGTGGCGATGGACGTCAGCTCGACCGCCGCTCAGAACGAGTACCCCAAGCTCGAAGATATGCCTGGTCTGCGCGAATGGATCGGCGACCGCGTCATTCATGACCTGTCTGGCAGCACCTATGCGATCAAGAACAAGGAATTCGAGGGGACGATCGGCGTCGATCGCGCGAAGATCGAAGACGATCAGATCGGGTTCTATGGGCCGATCTCCGAGCAGCTCGGCCTGAACACCGCTGAGTTTCCCGACCAGCTGACCTTTGGCCTTCTCAAGAAGGGCAATCAGGTCCTGTGTTCGGACGGGCAGTATTTCTTCGACACGGATCATCCGGGCTTCGACGAAAACGGCGGCGCGATCGTGGTCAGCAACTACCAGGACGGCGCGGGCCCCGCGTGGTTCCTGATCGACGACACACAGGTGCTGAAGCCGCTCGTCTTCCAGAAGCGCCGCTCCTTCGCGCTCACTTCGCTCGACAAGCCCGACGATGGCAACGTCTTCCACAAGAAGAAGTTCATCTACGGCGTCGACGGGCGCTGCAACGTGGGCTTCGGCATGTGGCAGCTCGCCTTCATGTCGCGGGCGGAACTCAACCCGACCAATTACGCCTTGGCGCGTGCCGCGATGACCTCCATCCGTCGCCGCGACGGCAACATCCTCAACATCCGCCCTCGGCTCCTGATGTTTCCGGGTGTCCTTGAAGCGCAGGCGCGCGCGCTGCTTGCCGCGAACAATGCGGCGGGTGCGACCAACATCTGGGCAAACACGGTCGAGCCCCTGCTCGTGCCCGGCCTGGGCTGAGGCGGAGGCGTCCATGTCCTTTCTCAAGATCATCTGTGCCCGCCCCGGCTTCATGCGCGCCGGCGTCGCCCACGATGCGGTCCGCATCTGGCCTGCCGAGGCCTTCTCCGCCGACGCCTGGGATCGCCTGCGCGACGAACCGCTGCTCACCGTGACCGAGGTCACGGATGCGGAAGCGATCGCGCATGCGGACCTGCG
>NZ_JBAFWT010000076.1:0-11795 GCF_043195195.1 Roseixanthobacter psychrophilus | reverse complement strand
ATTGGGACGCGACGGCGTAGGCAATATGGACCGAGAGCGCCAAGAGCGGAAATTCGCTGCTCTCCCCCATTAGGACATTGGCCGGAGGTCAGAGCGATGCCTTTCCGATCGAGGCGCCTCCATCCACATGCAACGTCTGTCCGGTGATGAACGCCGCATCGTCCGGACAACAAGAAAGCGATGGCGGCGGCGATCTCCTGCGGCGTTCCGAACCGCTTCATCGGCACGCCGGACAGGTAGCGCGCCTCGCCCGCGCTGCCCGGCGCGTTGTTGACGCGGAACAATTCGGTCTCGGTCGGCCCGGGCGCAACGGCGTTGACCATGATGCCTGAGGTCGCAAGCTCCAGGGCCCAGCTGCGGGTAAAGCTCACCAGCGCCGCCTTGGCCGCGGCGTAGGACGTGTGCTCCAACGCGCCGAGGATGGTGAGGCTGGAGATGTTGACGATGCGGCCCCAGCCGCGCGCCTTCATGCCCGGCAAGGCGGCCTGGGCGGCGGCGAGCGCGGGATGGAGATTGGTCCGCAGCACCTCGTCGAGGGTCGCGGCCTCGATCGCCCGAGCGGCTCGGCGCGCACCAGCCCGACATTGTTGACGATGCCGTCGACCGGGTCGGCGGGTATAGTCGGGATTGACCTCGGCATAGAGGATGGTGCCGTCCTGACCGACCACGAAGCGGGCCGGCATGGGCAGGGTCCAGTTCGGGTCGTGTCGTAAGATTGGATACTGCGGGACGCCACCTTTTCGAGGCTTCGCCGCGGGGCTTGCCTTTGGCCGACCTGCCAGAGGCGCGCAGCGTTTCGTGGCGGCCAAGCCCGAGGGGGTTTGGCCGCTCAGCCTCCCGCTCAGGCGCTGCCGAAGGCGCCGAGAGACTTGCCGCCGCAGACATAGAGCACCTGGCCGTTCATGTAGAACGCCTCGTCGGACGCGAAGAATTGCACCGCATAGGCAACCTCCTCGGCGGTGCCGATGCGGGCGATGGGCTGGGCCTTTACCATGCGCTCCCACACCTCCGGCTTCAGGGCCCGCGTCAGAGGCGTATCGATGAATCCGGGCGCCACGCAGTTGACCGTGATGTCGAACTTGCCCAATTCGATGGCCATGGAACGGGTGAGCCCGACGATTCCGGCCTTGGCAGCGGAGTAATTGGCCTGTCCGGGATTGCCGAGCCACGCGCGCGAGGACACGTTCACCACCCGGCCGCGTCGCTGCGCCATCATCCTGCCGGCGGCCGCCTTGCTGCACAGGAAATAGGATTTGAGATTGACGGTGAGCACCGCATCCCAATCCTCCTCGGGCATTCGGGTCAGATAATTATCGCGTACGATGCCGACATTGTTGACCAGGATGTCGAGGCTGCCGAACTGCTCGTGCACATGCGCCACGGCACGCTCCACCTCGCCCGCATCGGTGGCATCGGCGGCGACCGCGAACGCGCTACCGCCATCAGCGCGAATGGCCTCCGCCGCAGCTTCAGCGGCGGCCCCGTCGCGGTCGACGATGGCTACCCTCGCCCCGTTTCCGGCCAAGCGACGGGCAATCGCCGCACCTATGCCAGAGCCGGCCCCGGTGACCAAGGCGGCACGTTCCTCAATTCGCATCTCTCTACTCTCCGGTTGGAGGGCGGGACCGGCGCACGTGCGCCGGTCCCGCCACTTTCAGCTTCCCGACAGGCTGTGGACGTTCTCGAACCACATGTCCCTCCACGAGGCCGGCCTCTTGTTGATGCGGCCGACTTGGTTCATGAAATTCACCGACTTCATGGTGTTTTCAGGCGTCATTACAAAGGTGATCTGAGGATCCGAAATGATGCTGACCACGTCCGCATTGGAGAGAGACTTGTCCTTTGACAGGTCGAGATAAATCTGAGCGGCCCGTTTTTTGTCGTTACGGATGATGCCCAGGGCCTTCTCATATGCGGCCAGGAAGGCAGCGTAGGTCTTGGGGTTGTTTTTCTGGAAATCGACGGTTGCCCAGACCATCGTCAGTGTTGCTGGCCCGCCGAGCGTGTCGAACGAGTTCAGGATGGTGTGGATGCCGGGGTCCTTCTTCTGCAGGAAGGTAAAGGGCTGAGAGGTGAAGGTACAGGCGATGTCGCCGCTGCCCGACATCAGGGCGATCGAGGCATCCGCCTGGGAGAGCGAGACCGTCATCGGGTCCAGTTTTTCGAAATTCGCGTCGCCCCAGGTGCGCGCCGCCTCCATCTGCAGGAACACCGCCTGCGTGGAGACCTTGATCGCCGGCACGGCGATCTTGTCCTTGATGGTGAGATCGCGCACCGATTTCAGCGCGGGATTGCGGCAATTGAGATATTCCGGCTGCGCGCTCATGGCGGCGACGCCTTTAACCCGCCCGTTGCTTTTGGCCCAGAGCGTGATGAATGGGGTGATGCCTGAGGACGCGAACTGAAGCTCCCCCGCCAGAACGGCGTCGATGGCGGAATTGCCACCCGCGAAGGTGCTCCATTCGAC
The DNA here is from genome assembly GCF_043195195.1 of Roseixanthobacter psychrophilus. Lineage (NCBI taxonomy): Bacteria > Pseudomonadati > Pseudomonadota > Alphaproteobacteria > Hyphomicrobiales > Xanthobacteraceae > Roseixanthobacter > Roseixanthobacter psychrophilus. The sequence goes on along the minus strand of NZ_JBAFWT010000076.1, from coordinate 9,328 downwards.
CGGCACATCCCTCATGCCGGCTTTCTCCATCTCAGCCTCCAGCAGCTTCTCCTTCTGCATCACCATGGCCGGAAGGAACGCGAGGCTGAGTTGCTGCGCGATCCTGACCTTTGCGACTTCGGCCTGCGCCGGAAGCACGGCCAAAGCAGCACCAAGTGCTCCGACGACCCACGGCAGAACTGACTTCCTTGCCATTTCTTCCTCCCTGGTTTGCTCGCATCTTCGCGTGCGAGGTCATACGGTCGCGGCGGTTCCGAAGAGGGCCGTGACCTGACTCGAGAGCGTGCCGCCGTTACCGTGGCACAGGGCGATCTCGGCGCCCGTCACCTGTCGATCGCCCGTCGTTCCGCGCAATTGCTCGGCGGCCTCGATCATGGTGAACACGCCGTACATGCCGGGATGGACGCAGGAGAGCCCCCCGCCATTGGTGTTCACCGGCAATGAGCCGCCCGGCGCGATCGCCCCGCTGGCAACGAAGCGCCCGGCCTCGCCTTTCGGGCAGAAGCCCAGATCCTCCAGAAACATCAGGACATTGATGGTGAAAGCGTCATAGACTTGCAGCACGTCCACATCGGCCGGCGACAGCCCGGCCATGGTGAAGGCGCGCGGGCCGGATTCCGCCGCCGCCGTGGTGGTGAAATCGGGCATGGCAGAGATCTGTCGATGCCATTGCGCCGCCGCACCGCCGAGAAAATACACCGGCTTGCCCTTCAGGTCCTTGGCCCGCCCTGCCGAGACCATGATCACGGCGCCTGCGCCGTCGGTGACGAGACAGCAGTCGCGGGTCGTCAAGGGATCGCAGACCATGCGGGCGGCCAGCACCTCCTCCACCGAGGTGGGCTCACGCCGGTAGGCCAGCGGATTGAGCTGCGCCCATTGGCGCGCGGCCACGGCGACCCGCGCGAGATCTTCCCGCGTGGTGCCGTATTCGTGCATGTGGCGCGCCGCCGCAAGTGCATAGGCGGCGACCGGAAAGCGCGGCTTGTATGCGGCTTCGTGGGGCGGTAGCTCGGCCCCGCTGGTGTGCTTGCCGGCACCGGTGCGCGAATTGCTGCCGTAGCAGATGAGAGCCACCTCGCACAGGCCAGCCTGGATCGCCATCGCGGCTTTGATGGCATAGTCGACGAACGACGCGCCGCCAAGATTAGTGGCCTCGGCGATCTTCGGGCGCAGGCCGAGATATTCGCCCACAGTCAGCGAGGGGAAGAAGTTCACGAGATTGGCGGTAAACAGGCCGTCGACATCGCCAAGCGTCAGGCCGGCATCGCACAGGGCTTTGGCCGTGGCTTCCGCTAGAAGTTCCAGATGCGTGCGGCCGGGCACCTCGCCAAGACCGGCAAGCCCGGTGCCGACAATCGCGGCGGAGCCGCGCAGGGGATGGATCTTGGACATGGATGCCTCACACCGGCTCGAAGAAGATGGCCGGCGCCTCGCCTGCCTTTCGGATGGTGGCGCGCACGGCCAGCCCGATGCGCACATCCTGTGGCGCGATGCCGACAACCTGCGTCATCAGGCGTGGCCCCTCGGCCAGGGTGACCATGGCGAGGTTGTAGTCGCCACCTTTGTCAGCAGGCTGGCGGATGATCGTGCTGGAATACACCTCGCCCGCGCCGGAAGCTTCGACGCATTCCAGCGGGCCACCATCGCAAGCCGGGCAAAGCGCGCGGGGGTAGAAGACGTGGGTCGCGCAGGCGGTGCAGCGTTGGATCAGGAATTTCCCGTCTGCGAGCCCGGCGCGAAACACCTGCTCTGGTCCGGGACCCGCGAATTGACGCTCGTCCAAGGCATTCATCGGATTTTGTCCTCCCGCGCGGCTCAATGGACCGCGTCCTTGATCATGGCTTTGGCGATGATGATCTGCTGGATCTGGGACGTGCCCTCGTAGAGGCGGAACAGGCGCACGTCGCGATAGAAGCGCTCCACCTTGAAATCGGCGATGTAACCGGACCCACCGTGGATCTGCACGGCGCGATCCGCGACTCGTCCCACCATCTCGGTGGCGAACAATTTGGCGCAGGAGGCGAGTGCCGTGACGTTCTCGCCCGCGTCGCGCCGCCGGGCGGCATCAAGAACCATGCAGCGCGCCGCATAGGCCTCGGTCCGGCTGTCGGCGAGCATGGCCTGGACGAGCTGGAACTCGGCGATGGGGCGGCCGAACTGGCGGCGGTCCATAGCGTAGGTGAGGCTGTCGCGGATCAGCCGTTCCGCCGCGCCGACGCTGGCGGCAGCGATGTGCAGGCGCCCGCGGTCGAGAACCTTCATGGCGGTCTTGAAACCCTGTCCTTCGACCCCTCCGAGCAAGGCTGAGCTCGGTACCCGGCAATCCTCGAAGATGACGTCGCAGGTGTGGCTGCCCCGCTGCCCCATCTTCTTGTCCGGCTTGCCGAGGCTGAGGCCGGGGGTGCCCGCTTCCACCAGGAAGGCGGAGATGCCAGTTGCACCCTTTTCCTCCGGGTTGGTGCGCGCGAATACCGTGAACAGGCCAGCGTCGGGCGCGTTGGTGATGAAGCGCTTTGTGCCGTTGATCACATAGCTGTCGCCGTCGCGGACGGCGCGGGTGCGCAACGAAGCCGCGTCGGATCCGGCGTTTGGTTCGGTGAGGCAGAAGGAACCGATGATCTCGCCGCGCGCGAGGCGCGGCAGGTAGCGCTGGCGCTGCTCTTCCGTTCCGTCGATGACCAGTCCCTGGGAGCCGATGCCCACCGTGGTGGCGAACACGGTGCGGTAGGCGCACGAGGCGAGACAGACCTCGAACAGGACCCGAGCCTCCTCCTCCATGCCCAGACCGAGGCCGTCATACTGCTCGGGAATGGTGAGCGCGAACAGGCCGATATCTTTCATCTCGGCGAGCACTTCCGGCGGCACGTGGTCCTCGGCCTCGAGGCGGTCCTCGTTCGGCACCATGCGTTCGCGGACGAACCTGCCGATGGTGTCGAGGAACTGCTGGAATGTGTCCTGATCCAAAGCCATCCTGGTCTTTCCTCATTGCCCCCAAAGGGTTTCAAAGCGGAGCGGAACCGATGCGCAGGGCCATCTCGACGGCCTGAGCAAGGTGGCGCAGCCGAGCCCCCAGATCCTCGATCATGTCCGGCCGGATGCGGCTCGCTGGGCCGCCGCAAGTGATGGACAGCACCTGCCCGCCGGCAGCGCGCAGCGGCACACCCACCGCGTTCACGTTGCTCTCCCAGTCGCCGATGGACTGGCAGTAGCCCTTTCGCTTGTAGTCGGCGCGGGCAGCCTCGATGCCGGAGCTGAGGCGCGGCCAGTCATCTGGATGGTCGGCGGCAATGTCCGCAAGCAGATCTCGCCGTTCCGTTTCGGAAATCGCGGCGATATAGGCGCGTCCGCAAGATGTCGTCGCGATCGGAATGCAGGAGCCAACATCCAGCGGCAGCGTCATGACGGAACGGTTGCGCACCCGCTCGACGAAGATCATGTGCTGCACGTCGCGGGCGCCGATGGATACGGTGCCGCCGCAATAGTCCGCCAATTCCTGCATCAGCGGGCGCGCCACTTGGCGAACCCCGAGGTTGACCAGCACCGGATAACCGAGGCTGAGGATGTGCGGATGCAGGCGAAAGCGGCCGGTTTCCGCGCAATTGCTCAGATAGCCGAGACTGCGCAGGGTGTGTGTGAGGCGTGTGACGGTGGCTTTGGGCAGCTTCGTGCGGCGGGAAAGCTCCGCATTGGTCAATGCGTCGTCGCCTGATTGGAACGCTCCGAGCACATCGAGCCCGCGCGCCAGCGCCGTTATGAAATAACGGTCTTCGCTTTCGCCGCTCTCGTCATCCTTGCTTGGCATTGACCCAGCCCTTCGTTCCGTAAAATCCTCATCGCACTTGCGGCAACGCTTCATTTGCAATGCAGCATGTAATGACCAGATTTAACGGATTATCGCCCTTATGAGCGTTTCGTTCTTGGCGTTTCACTCCGCGCAACATCTCGTTACGCATTTCTTTATCTTGCCATCAACTATGGCCGCACGTAATGTCCGGGTCAACAACATAAAATTCTGTTTCGCATAGTGAAACAACACCCAGGACTGAACCCCATGCCACCGGTTTTGCTTGAACGGCCAAAAGCTGGTCTGGCGCTGCTGCGCCTCAATCGCCCCGAAGCCCGCAATGCGCTGAACATGGAGGTGCGCCGACTGATGAGCGATCACCTCGCCGCGCTGGCTGCCGACGATGATGTCCGTTGCATCTTGCTCGCGGGCAGCGATACAGCCTTCGCGGCCGGCGCGGACATCGCCGAAATGGCCGATGCCGGCCCCATAGAGGTGATGCGCCGCGCGCCGCATCGCCTGTGGCAGGCGCTGACCGCATGCCCAAAGCCCATCGTCGCCGCAGTGAACGGCTTTGCCCTCGGTGGCGGGTGCGAACTGGCCCTGCATGCGGACATCATCGTCGCCGGCGCCGGTGCCCGCTTCGGCCTGCCCGAGGTCAAGCTGGGCATCCTGCCGGGCGGGGGCGGCACCCAGCGGTTGGTGCGCGCGGTCGGCAAATACAAGGCCCTGCACCTCATGCTGACCGGCGAACTCTTCGGTGCGGCGCAAGCCGACGCCATGGGCCTGGTGAGCCTCGTGGTGCCGGATTCGCAGACCGAAACCCGCGCCATCGAGATCGCATCCCGCATCGCCGCCCATCCGCCGCTGGCGGTCGAACTCATCAAGGAAGTGACGCTCGCCGGCGCCGATGGGGCGCTGGACGAGGGCCTTCGCCTGGAGCGCAAAGCGCTCCACGTCCTCTTCGCCTCGCAGGACCAAAAGGAAGGCATGCGCGCTTTCCTGGACAAACGTCCGCCGAATTTCTTCGGGAGATGAAAATGAACCTCGAAATCGACAAGCCGGACCTCGTTGTTGGCGTGGTGGGTGTCGGAACCATGGGTCGCGGCATTGTTCAGGTGGCAGCGGCGGGCGGCATGGATGTGCGCCTGCACGACGCCCGCCCCGGTGCGGCGCAGGAGGCGCGGACTTCCGTCATCGGGATGCTTCAGCGGCTCGCCGAAAAGGGCAAGATGACGCCCGCGGAGGCCAGGGCCGCGGCCGGCCGCATCCATGCGGTGGAGACCCTCGCCGACCTCTCCCCTTGCGACGTGGTGGTTGAGGTGATCGTCGAGCAGCTCGAAGCCAAGAAGGCGCTTTTCGCCGCCCTGGAGGAGGTGGTCGCCCCGCAGGCCATTCTCGCCAGCAACACGTCTTCCCTTTCGATCACCGCCATCGCCGCCGCCTGCACGCGGCCCGAGCGCGTGGGCGGGCTGCATTTCTTCAATCCGGTTCCGCTGATGAAGCTGGTTGAGGTCATCGGCGGCGCACGCACCGCGCCCTGGGTCGTGGAGGCGCTGACCGGGCTCGGCCGGCGTATGACCCGGGAACCAGTAGTGGTGGCGGACAGCCCCGGCTTCCTGGTCAATCACATCGGCCGCGCCTATGTGCCGGAATCTCTGCGCATTCTCGACGAGGGCATCGCCACCGCCAGCGATATCGACCGGATCCTGCGCGAAGCCGCCGGCTTCCGCATGGGACCGTTCCAATTGTTCGACATGGTGGGCGGGGACGTCGCCCATCCGGTGATGGAATCGCTCTATGGGCAATTCTATCAGGAGCCCATGTATCGCCCATCGCCGACCACGCGCCGTATGGTGGAGGCGGGCATGCTGGGGCAGAAGACCGGCGCCGGCTTCTACAGTTACGAGAACGGTCAGGCACAAATCCCGGATGAGCCGGCGCCGGCGCCGCGTCCGGACCCCATGCCGGCAGTGTGGATCAGCCCTGCATATCCCCAGTTGGCCGCGACGCTGCGCGATGCCCTGAGCGAGGTACCGGTCAATGCCGCCCTGCGGCCGGCGCCGAACGATCTCTGCCTCGTCACCCCGCTCGGCGCGGATATGGCCACAACCATCGCTGTCGAGGGCCTCGATCCCGCTCGCACCGTCGCGGTGGACATGTTGTTCGGCCTCGATCGCCGCCGCTCGGTCATGATCTCGCCCGCCACCGAGCCGCGCTACCGGGACGCCGCCCTGTCGGCGCTCGGCGTCGGCGCCCCGGTTACATTACTCAACGACAGCCCGGGCTTCGTCGCCCAGCGGGTGGTGGCGATGATCGTGAACGTGGGATGCGCTATTGCCCAGATGGGCATTTCACCCCCGCCCGACATCGACCTCGGAGCCCGCCTCGGCCTCGGCTACGTGCGCGGGCCGTTGGAATGGGGCGACCTGATCGGCCCCGCGCGGGTGCTGGAAATCCTCGACCGGCTGCACGCTTTCTATGGCGAACCGCGCTACCGGGCGAGCGGGTGGCTGCGCCGGCGTGCCGGCTTCGGCCTCTCCCTCCTGGCGCCGGAGCGTGTCCGATGACCGGCCCCGTCACCGTCGTCACCGGCGCCACGCGTGGCATCGGTCGTTCTCTCGTCGAGCGTCTTGCCGGCCAGGGCCACCATGTGATCGCTATCGCGCGCAATCGGCCTGAAACCCCGCTCCCTGCTGAGTTCGTCTCCATCGATCTTGCCGACGTGGAGGCCTCCCGCACGGGACTCCGGGAGGTGGCGGCCCGTCATGCGGTTACGAATCTCGTCAACAACGCCGGAGCGCCGCATCCCCAATGGCTGGCGGACGTGACCGTGGAGGCATTCCAGGCCTCGATCGACGTCAATCTGCGCTCCGCCCTGCTATGTACGCAGGCCTTCTTGCCCGCCATGACGGCGATGGGGCGCGGGCGGATCGTCAATGTCTCGACCCGTGCGGTGCTCGGAAAGGAACAGCGCACCTCCTATGGCGGCGCGAAGGCGGGGTTGATCGGCTTTACCCGCACGTGGGCGCTGGAACTTGCGGAGAAGGGCATCACGGTCAATGCCGTCGCCCCCGGCGTGGTGATGACCGAACTCTACCAGGCCAATAATCCCACCGACGCGAAAAGTCTGCGCCGGGTCACGGACCGCGTGCCCATGCGTCGCTTCGGCCGGCCGGAGGAAGTGGCGGCGTCCATCGCCTTCTTCCTCGGCGACGAGGCGGCCTATGTCACTGGACAGGTGCTTTACGTGTGCGGCGGAACGAGCGTCGGCACGGCCCCCTTGTGAGCGAGGACAGCATGAGTTTCCAAGCCCTTTTCCAGCCGCGCGGCATCGCCGTCGTCGGCGCCTCTGCCGACCTCAGCCGTATCGGCGGCCAGCCCATCCAGGCGCTGCAGGCGGCCGGATATGCCGGGCGCATCTATCCGGTCAACCCCAAGTACGATGCCATCGCGGGCCTGCCGTGCATGCCCAGTATCGCAGCCATCGACGGCCCCTGCGACGTGGCCGTGGTGGCGGTGCGCGCCGACGCCGCTGCGGATGCCGTGCGTGCCTGCGGCGCAAAGGGCATCGGCTTCGCGGTGATCTTGAGCGGTGGGTTTCGAGAAACCGGCCCGGCCGGCCTCGCATTGGAGGATCAACTCGTGGCGGCGGCTCGCGACGCCCGCGTGCGGCTCATCGGCCCCAATTGCCAGGGCATGCTGGCGGTCCACGACCATGTGTTCGCGGTGTTCGGTTCGATTTCCGGCGAGGTCGGGGTGAAGGCGGGCTCCGTCTCCATGTGCTTCCAAAGCGGCGGGGTCGGCTTTGCCATCGTCACCCTGTGCGACATGCAGGGTATCGGTTTTCGCAATTGCGTCTCCACTGGCAACGAGGCGGATGTGAAGATGCCGGAACTGCTCGATGCACTGCTGGATGATCCAGGAACCAGCCTCGTCTGCACCTATGTGGAGGGCGTACAGGATGGACGCGCGCTCATGGCGGCGGGAGAGAAGGCGCTTGCGCTCGGAAAGCCGGTGCTGGTGTGGAAGGGTGGCAAGACCGAGACCGGCGCGCGTGCCGCCGCCTCCCACACCGCCAATCTCACGGGCCGCTACGACATCTTCCGCGCCGCGTGCCGCCAGTCCGGCCTGATGGAGGTGCAGGACGTGGACGAGATCGTGGATCTCGTTCAAGCGTTCTCCGGCGGTCGGCTGCCGGGCGGGCGCAATGTCGGCGTCATCGGCATCTCCGGCGGCACCGGCATCGTGTTTGCCGACGCCGCGATCGCCCGCGGCCTTGCCTTGCCGCAATTCGAAGCGGCGACAGCAGAACGGCTCTCCCGCGTTATCCCAACCTTCGGCTCGGTGGCCAATCCGGCAGATGTCACCGCCTCCGTCTTCAACGACGTGGCAGTGTTGACCGAGGCCATCGACGCGGTTCTCGCCGATCCTGGCGTTGACCAACTCTGCCTGCTGTTGGCCTCGGCGCCGGACCCTGTGGCCGCGCAGGTCGCGCAGGCCATCGTTGCTGCCAAGGCGGGCACGCATAAGCCTATCCTTGTTGGCTGGTCGGTGCGGCGCGCTCGCGCGGAGAGGGGCTATGCGCTGCTGGAAGCGGCTGACATTCCTATTCTCTCCACACCGGTCCGGCTCGCTCGCGCGGCAGCCGGGCTCGCCGATTACGCCGCCTTGCGTGCCGCCGCGCTCGGCCGCGCGCCCAGCGCCCCCATAACGCGGGGAGGCGAGACGGAGGCGCATGCAGGCGACCTGCTGCCGCCGCTTGCCGGAGCCCTCGACGAGGCAGCCGGCAAGCGGCTGCTCGCTGCCTATGGCATCTCGACTCCAAAGGAGGTGTTCGTGCCCGTGGGCGCGGACCTTCGGGCGGCGACAGCCGACCTCGCCTTTCCTCTGGCGGCGAAGGTGGTCTCGCCGGACATCGCCCACAAGACCGAGGCGGGCGGCGTCGCGCTGGGGGTCCCCGATGCCGAGGCGCTCGCCGCGGCTGTCGATCAGGTGATCGAAAATGCCCGTGCCTACAGGCCTGGCGCCCGCGTCGCAGGCGTCCTGGTCTCGGAAATGATCGACGACGCTCTGGAAGTGCTAGTGGGCGTGGTTAATGATCCCGCCTTCGGACCGGTGGTGGCCGTGGGGCTCGGCGGCGTGCTGACCGAAGTGCTGCGCGACGTCGCTTATCGCATCGCTCCCTGTGATCGACACACCATACGGGCGATGCTGGATGAACTTCGCGGCCGGCCGCTGTTTGACGGCGTGCGCGGCCGCCCCGCGCTCGACCTCGAAGCATTGGTGGACGCCGTCGTGGCGATCTCCCATCTCGCCTGGGATCTACGAGACCGGGTGCGGGAATTGGACGTCAACCCGCTGTTCGTCCGCCCCCGCGGCAAGGGCGTAGCGGCGGCCGATGCCCTCGTCATGCTCAATGCTGCGGCACCGGCCTGCGCGGCGGCACAGCACTCAGGGTCCGGGCCACTAGACCTAGAACCAAATCACTTAGAATTCAGCTCTTAGGGCCACGGCCGCCGCCGGTTTGGGCGCCGGTGGTCG
>NZ_JBAFWT010000075.1:0-11813 GCF_043195195.1 Roseixanthobacter psychrophilus | reverse complement strand
TGGTTACGAGATCCGCAAACGCGCTGCGGAAGGGCCGCTCAGCTACTTCACCGAGGCAAGCTTCGGGGCCATCTATCCGGCGCTCGATCGCCTTTGGCGCGAGGGGCTGATCGAAAGGCGACGGGAGGCCCGCCCCGCAAGGTATACTCTCTGATGGAAGCGCGAGAAAAGGCTTTGGTCGAGGCCCTGCATCAGCCGTTGAAGCCCGACGTATTCAAGTCCGAGTTCCCTCAAGGTGAGCCACCGCGAATGACCTTCCTGGCTGCCGCGTAACCTTCCGCTTGATGCGCCTGAATGGACTTGTACGAGAAATCATAGTCGAGAGAAGCAGGTTCCCGGTCTTGTCCTTGCCGCACGAACCGCGTGATGGTCGTCGCAGCTCCGTCGCCCATGAGCTGAATATACGCTGGTAAATGTTTGATCCTCGCGATCTCCGCCGGCGCGAGATGGGTGAGAAGGTGATCGATGAGCTTGCGGTAGGCGCCGATCGTTTCGCGATGGCGTAGGTCACTTCTGATCCGTTCAGAATAGACGATCTCGTCGCGTCGGAGCAGCACCTCCATCATGTTGGTCGGAAGCGGACTTGTGCCCGAGAACAGGTCGACGATGAAAACGCGCTTGCCGTCCGAACCGCAGCGATCGATGACAAGATCGATCGGCGAGTTGCTGACGATGCCGCCGTCCCAGTAGGCCTTGCCGTCGACGACCGTCCAGGGGAACCCCGGCGGCAGGCTGCCGCTCGCCAGGACATGCTCGGGAGTGAGATCGTCGACGTAGCTGTCAAAGACTTCAAGCTCCGCCGTGGTGACATTGACAGCGCTGAGAAGCAGCCGCACCGGGCTTGTCTTGAGAGCCGCGAAATCCACGTATCTCGCAAGAAGCTCCTTCACCGGCGCGGTGTCGTAATAGCTCGTCCAGTTTATCGGGAATTCGGTGAGCGAGCTGAACGGCTGCATCCAGCGGGGTCGGAAAAACCGCGGCACCCCGAATGTCAGGACCTGTAACGCTGCCGCCGCTCGCTCACCGCAGGCGAATGGCAGCGCCACGGTCGCGACGGCCAATTCGGCCCAGAATGCTTCAAGCGCCGGCGTCGCATGACGCGGGTTGCTGGCGATGATCGCGCCGTTGAACGCGCCGATCGAAACGCCGGCGACGATGTCCGGGAAAATCTGCTCCTCCTCGAGGGCCTTGACGACGCCGCACTCGAAGGCGCCGCGCGCACCCCCGCCCTGAAGAACCAGCGTCGTCTGCGCGGGAACTCGGTCGAGGGGAAAGGCCGGGTCATTCAGCCGGTCCTTGATCGCGCCCAGGTTCATCCGATAGCGGATCCAGCTTTCGGCGAGCCGGGTTTCGTCGACAGGCCTGTCTATCGAGAACAGCGCACGCGGCACGTCGCCCCTGAGATAGAACAGCGCGAAGGATCGGTCCTCGATCGCGCCGCGACCGATCCGTTCTTCCGCCTCCGCCGGCCAGCCGAGCATGTTGAAAGCAATCTCGCCGATCTGGCAGAAGAAGTAGGAGACCTCGTCATAGGGCAGCCGGCGCCCCATCATGTTCCTGGCGGCGAGGCGGCCCTGCTTCACCGCGTTGTCCCAATGTTCGATGTGGCGGCGCCGCGCGAAAACCGGGTCATAGAACGTGGTGACATCGCCGGCCGCGAAGACATCCGGCGCGCTCGTCCTCAGCAGCGCATCCACAACGACGCGTCCGTCATCGAGAGCGATACCGCTGTCACGGAGGAATTCGGTGGCCGGCACGACGCCGATGCTGATGACCACAAGCTCGCAGGGTATCCGCCGCCCGGATGTTGTTTCGAGTTCCTGAACACGGTCCTGGCCATGGAAGGCAACGGCCGTCTCGTTCAGCAGCACCGAGACTCCACGACTTTCGGCATAGCGTTGGAAGTGGGCGGAGAGATCGGCGGATTCGAGATGAGGAAGAAGTCGCGCACCGAACTCGATGATGGTCACCTCAAGGCCGCGCTCGACCAGCGACATGGCGATTTCCATCCCCAGAAAGCTACCGCCGAGCACCACGGCACGCCTGGCCTGGGCGGCCGCCCGACGAACCGTCTCGGCGTCGCCTTTCTGCCGCAGCGTATGGATTCCGGCGAGGTCCGCGCCGGGAACGGGAAGAGGCTTCGGTGTCGCGCCGGTGGCGATCAGGAGCCGGCCATAGTGAATCCGTTCGCCCGTTGCGGTCGTTATCGTGTGGCTTTCCGGATCGACGGATGCCACCCGGACACTGAGTTCCAGATCGATCGCCTTCTGGCGATAGAAGCTTTCGGGGTGAACGAAGATCTGCTGCCCGATATCGGCGTCGAGCAGCATCCGCTTGGACAGGGGCGGCCGGTGGTAGGGCGGCACATCTTCCTGCGACAGGATCAGAATCGAACCGGCCGCTCCTTCCGCTCGCAGCGTCTCGGCCGCGACGGCGCTGGCGACGCCGCCTCCGACCAGCAGGAAATCGATATGTCGCGGCGGGGAGTGCGCGTTGCTGCCGGACGGAGCCGCATCCGTCGCCACCCCTTGGCCGGGCTCGAACCCGGGCATTATGACGTGGGTCCTTTACGCAATATACGGCTGGGCCGAGCCTGAGCGAGATAAGCGCCGGGAGCGGCCCTCCCGGGCCGGAAGGCATATTTCTCCCCGGGCGGCGGGACCGGAATCCCGCGCAGGATACGTGCGGCCGAAGGGCTCAATTTCCATTCTCCCGAATGAAGCGGCTGATATGCGGAAGAACCTCCTGTCGCCAGCGGGAGCCGAAGAACAGCCCGACATGGCCCGCGTGCGTGCAGAGCAAATGACCACGCCGTTCGGCGGGAATCCCCGCACAGAGATCATGGGCGATCTGCGTTTGACCCGGTCCCGAAATGTCGTCCATCCCGCCTTCGATGGTCAGCAGCGCGGTCTTCGTGATGCGTTCAGGAGCGATCTTCGTGCCTCGCCACGCCAACCGACCTTCTGCCAGGGCGGCCCGGTGGAACACCTGAGCAACCGTATCCAGGAAGAATTCCGCCGGCACATCGTCAATCGAGAAGAAAAGCCTGAAGAACGGATGGCGCAAGGCATCGCTGCCGTCGTCGTGAAGAAACTTGGCGAGAAGCTCGCCACCACTTGCGCAATGACGGAAGAGATAGGTCGAAAGCATCATCAACTCAGTGCTTCCCGTATAGACGCGTCGGCCATGCCCTCGCCGGGAGGCGGGGACAGTGGCGATGACATAATTCTTGAACCATGCCAGAGGCAGACCGCGTGTCAGAAGATCGATGCGGGTCGGGCTGATGCGCGTGTCGAGCTTGCCGCCCAGCAGCGTCAGCGTCGCGGGCCGCACCGGGTCCTCCGCGAGGATCGCCGCCGCCGCCAGCGCCGGCAGGGCGGACTGGCAAAGTCCGATCACATGGGTCGCGCCGCCGAGATACCGGATCATCTCGACGACATAGGTGATGTTGTCTTCGAGGCCGAACGGACCGTCTCGGGCGGAAACGTCAGCGGCGTCTTTCCAGGCAAGACAATAGACGTCGTGGCGGGGCAGCATTCCAAGGATCATGTCGTAGAGGATTTCCGCCCTCATGCCCGAGAGAGGCGCGACGACGAGTATCGGAGGCCTTCGTCCGGTCAGATCCGCCTCGAAATGCAGAAGGCGGCCAAATGATTTTTCGACTACGCTTAGTTCTCGAACGCTCACCAACCTCCCGTCGATCACTATATGTTCGATACCAATCCTTGGACCGAGCGGTAAGTCGTTTTGTGTTGTGAGACCACTGATGTGCGCTCGATGGCGACCCGAGCGTGAGGCTTGTTTCTCTTCCGCAGAGTGCTTTTTATGCGGCACTGGAAGCTGCCCCGTAAAGATCAATCTCACATCCGTTCACAGTTGCCTGAATACGTGATGCACCAGCTTCACGTCCCCCGAGGCTGCGGCGAACAAGTCGACGTCGTTGCGTGCGGCGATCAGCACCAGAGAGGCTGTGCCTCCGGGGCTGCAGCGCATTGAAAGCGTGATTGGTGAGGAAATCCCAGGTCATCACACCCTCATCGCTGCAAAACGTAGGTGCCCGGCGCGTCCTCGATCGGCGGATAGCCTTTGTCCGGAGCGCCCATGCTGGGGGGCGGCACGGTTTCCGGAGAGGAGTGGGCGCCGAGCCACTGCGTCCATTCAATCCACCAGGAGCCGCCCTTCCGCTCCGCCGCGAGCAGCCATTCCTCTGGACCGAGATCGAAGTCGGCGACGCGCTTCGTGGCGACACGGAAGCGGCGCCGGGGATGGCCGGGCTCGCTGACGATGCCGGCATTGTGACCGCCGCTCGTCAGGACGAAGGTGACGTCGGTGTCGGTGAGCTGGTGGACCTTATAGACGGACCGCCACGGCGCGACATGGTCGTGCTCGGTGCCCACGACGAACATGGGCGCGCGGATGTTCTGGGGAACAGCGGGACGGCCATCGACCATGAAGCGGCCGGCTACCAGCTCATTGTCGAGATAGAGGCGGCGCAGATATTCGGAATGCATCCGATAGGGCATGCGGGTGGAATCCGCGTTCCACGCCATGAGATCGGTCATGGGCGCGCGCTCGCCCATCAGATACTCGCGCACGTGACGGGACCAGATGAGGTCGTTGGTGCGCAGGAGCTGGAAGGCCCCGGCCATCTGGTCGGGGGACAGATAGCCCCTGTTCCACATCATGCTGTTGAGGAAATGCATCTGGCTGTGGTCGATGAACAGCGCGAGTTCACCGGGCTCGGTGAAATCGATCTGGGCGGCGAGCAGAGTCACCGAGGCGAGCCGGTCGTCGCCCGCCCGTCCCATGGCGGTGGCGGCGATCGTCAGCAACGTCCCGCCGAGGCAGTAACCGGTGGCGTGGACCTTTCGATCGGGAACGATGGCGTTGACGGCGTCGAGGGCGGCCATGACGCCCATGCGCCTGTAGTCGTCCATGGTGAGGTCGCGGTCGGCGGCGTCCGGATTGCGCCAGGAGACGCAGAAGACGGTGTGGCCATTCTCCACCAAGTAGCGGACCAGCGAATTCTCCGGCGAGAGATCGAGGATGTAGTACTTCATGATCCAGGCCGGGACGATCAGGACCGGCTCCGCCCGGACTTTGTCGGTCGTCGGGGCGTACTGGATCAACTCGATCAGGTGGTTGCGGTAGACGACCTTGCCGGGCGTGACGGCAACATCCTTGCCGGGAATGAAGCCGTCGGTTCCAACCGGCGGCTGGTTGGTGGCCGTGCGGGTGGCGTCCTCGACGAAGTTGCACCAGCCCTGGATGAAATTCGCACCACCGGTTTCGAACGCCTTGGCGACAACCTCAGGATTGGTGAGCGGATGGTTCGAGGGTGAGAACATGTCGAGCAGCTGGCGGGTGACGAAGGAGACGACGTGCTCGTGGTGCGGTGTGACGCCGGGCACCTCGTGGGTCACGTTATGCCACCATTGCTGATTGAGCAGGAACGCCTGGGCGAAGGCGGCGTAGGGCTGCTTCTTCCAGCCCTCCGCCGCAAACCGATAATCCCCTGGCAGCGGCTCGATGCACGGCGGCGTATCGGAATGGGTGCTGGCCGCGGCGAGGTAGCCCAGAAGGCGGCTTGTCTTGCGCTCCGCCTTGTTGACGAGCTCAGCGCGCTTGCCCGGGGCCGCCGCCAGATGAATTGACCAGTCGAAAAAGGCGAGCGCGAGGGAGGCCGGGGAAAAGCCGGCCGTGACCTGGGCGACGACCACGTCGCTCATGCGGTCGATAGCGCGAAACCCCTCGCTGCCGACGCTCTCTTCGCCGCTCGCGGCGACCGCCGTCAAAGGCTTTGTGGTGGAGGCTGCTGCTGTCATCGATCGTCTCCCTCGGCCGCGCGCGCGGCCACATCATAGGGACGGGCGCCGATCAGAACCTTGAGCAGTTGGACGGTGAGCTGCTGGACCTCACCGTCCTCGGTATCGAGCAGCGGCTCGACCGTGAGGACCTCCCTGAGGACACCGATCCCCAGGAGCACGGCGGCGATCATCGCGGCGCGCCGCGCGGAGGACGGATAGGTCATCTTTGAAATCGGCTCGATGAAATCGGCCAGGGCGCTGTCGTGCAGGATCCTGGAGGCTTCACGGCTGCTCAGCGAGCGCATGACGATATCGAACGCTCCGACCTCGTCGTCGTGGCGTAGTGCCTTATGCGAGAGGAGTTCGGTTGAGAGTTTGGTGGCAAGAAGACCCGGCGAGGTCCCAAGGAAACGTTCCGGGCGTCTCGTTGCCCGGACAGCCTCGGCGAAGAGCAGTTCCTTCGAGCCGAAGGAGCGGTGCACATGGGCGACATCGACACCGACATCGGCCGCGATGGCCCTGAGGGACGTGTCTTCATAGGACTGCCGCGCGAACCGCAGGATCGCCGCCTCGAGGATCTGCTCGCGCGTGGCTGCTGCGGCACGGGCGGTGGATCGGGCCATGAGGAACTCCAGATTTCGGTTGCGTTTTTAAAGTACACCACGATATCATATTTTTGGTCAACGCGCGTTGCGATAAATCAATGACGACCGGCGGCTTGATAATAGAATAATGGTGTCAACCACTTTTCTTGAAAGGATTACCTCGTCATGGCGACCGAAACGACACCGCCGAAAAGCCAAACGGCCGCATCCAATCCCCTATTCGCGTCCATCCAATCCCCTATTCGCGTCTCTGGGCAATACAGACTGGGTAAAACTCTGGAGCGACGCGCCGGCAAAGATTTACGCCGACGGATGGGGGAAGGTTCTGGGCCTAGCCGCAGACAGGCTGCAGGATCAGGCAACTTACCTGAGACAGGTCTCCCAGTGCACCGATCCCGCTGAAGCGTTTAAGCTGAATGTCGCGTTTGCGCAGCAGTCGGTGTCGCATCTGCTGGAGGACGGAACGAAGATATTCGACGGCATCCGCACCAGCATCGCAGCGGGTGCACCGGGCAAATAATATCTGGCTTGGCTCACCGTTGCGGCGCTCACCGGCCGCCCGAGCAGGGTAGGCAGTGCCTCGCCCGCCTTGCGGGTGGACAAGCCGAGCACAAAGCCGGCGAGGATCACCCGGTCGATCTCGGCCGTGGGCTGGGCGTACGTGCGCAGCACCTCGACCGGGGCTGTAGCGCCGGGTCCGTGGCACGTTGAGTTCGATGTCCCCAAGCTCGGTCAGCAGATGCCGGCGGTAGTAACGGTTGCGGCGGTGCGCAACGTCGTCGCCTTCGAGCTGCTCCAGATAGACCTCGACTGCGGTGGCCATCTGTTGCTCGATGATCTCTTCAAAGGCCTGCCGGCCGAGCGGGCGATAACCTTCCGCCCACTCTAACCTGTCAGCCTGCATCGCCTTCACCATCTCGAAGGCCATTGGTAGACTCTCAATCGTCGCAGCCCGCTGTGACATGGAGGGCTCCCCTCGTGAGCTTTGACAGCCACATTTGGAGTACCCCTTCTTGCCTCTGACACAGAACGGTACCTTGCCGCTGCTTGTGGTCGAATTGCGCTCGCCCAGGCCACCCGACAGCGCTCCGCCGCGTGCTTGTCTCCGAGATTCGGAGGCATCGCCTTTCGGGCCGCTTCGGATGAACAAGCTCGCCGGTGCTTTGCTGTTGCCTACGGCCATCCTGACTCTCG
Source organism: Roseixanthobacter psychrophilus (assembly GCF_043195195.1). Taxonomy (NCBI): domain Bacteria; kingdom Pseudomonadati; phylum Pseudomonadota; class Alphaproteobacteria; order Hyphomicrobiales; family Xanthobacteraceae; genus Roseixanthobacter; species Roseixanthobacter psychrophilus. The sequence continues at coordinate 4,207 of NZ_JBAFWT010000075.1, read as the reverse complement.
ACGCAATGCGGGCGATCTTCTACAGGCTAGTGTCGGAATGAGATCGATTTACCGGGCATCAATCGTTTCAAGTCAGCACCCCGAACGCAGCTCCTCTCGACCGGCGGCGCCATCCCGATACATCAAGGAGGCCGTCATCGTGCGGGATGATTTGGAAGGACTGACAAGCGGCGAAGCGCGATCCCGTCTCGCGGCAGAAGGCTACAATGAGCTGCCGCGCGCTGGACATCGATCGCTGCCGCGCATCGCCTTCGAAATCGTGCGCGAGCCAATGTTCGGTCTGCTCATCGGCTCTGGTATCATCTACCTCCTGCTCGGCGACCGCGTCGAGGCGTTGATGCTTCTCGTCTTCGCGTCGATTTCGGTCATCATCGCCATCGTGCAGGAGAGCCGTAGCGAGCGCGTGCTCGAGGCGCTGCGGGATCTCACCAGCCCGCGTGCGCTCGTTATTCGCGACGGCGAGCGACAGCGGATCCCAGGCCGCGAAGTGGTTCGCGGCGATATCATCGTCCTCGGCGAAGGCGACCGGGTGCCTGCGGACGCGCGCCTCATGGCAGCGACCGACGTGCAGGCCGACGAGTCGCTCCTGACTGGTGAATCGGCGCCAGTCCGCAAAGTCGTGGCCGGCGATGACGTCCGTGCCGCGCGGCCAGGCGGTGACGATTTGCCTTTCGTCTTCTCTGGCACCCTTGTGGTGCGCGGCCAGGGACTGGCGCGGGTCCAGGCCACGGGGCCGCGCAGCGAGATCGGCCAGATCGGTCAGGCGCTGGAGGCGATCGACAGCGCGCCACCCCGCCTGACTCAGGAAACCCGCCGGCTGGTGCGTGTCTTTGCCATCTTCGGTCTCGCGGCCTGTGCCTTGACCGTCCTCCTCTACGGTCTGTGGCGCGGGTCCTGGCTCGAGGCGCTTCTCGCAGGCATCGCGCTCGGTATGTCGATGCTGCCCGAGGAGTTTCCCCTCGTCCTGACCGTGTTCACTGTCATGGGCGCGTGGCGGATATCGCGGGCGCGCGTGCTCACCCGCCGCGCCGCGGCCATAGAGACCCTTGGAGCGGCAACGGTCCTGTGCACCGACAAGACCGGTACGCTGACTGAGAACCGCATGTCGATCATCTGTCTCGTTGCCGGCGATGAGATGCTCCGTCTCGAGCCCGGACGGGAGTCGATGTTGCCGGACAGGTTCCGGCGCCTCGTCGACTGGGGCCAGCTCGCAAGCGCTCCCGATCCGTTCGATCCGATGGAGAGGGCGTTTCATGCCTTGGCCGCACAGGCGGGCAGCAGCGAAGGCGACGCGGAGGACAAACAAGAACTCGTGCACCGCTATGGTCTACGCCCGGATCTGCTCGCGGTGACACAGGTCTGGAAGGTTTCCGGGACGGACGATTGCAAGGTCGCCGCAAAGGGTGCGCCGGAGGCGATTGCCGCGCTTTGCCGGCTCGATCAGGAAGCGCTCGGCGCGCTCGCCCGCGACGTCGACCGGATGGCCGCCGAGGGCATGCGGGTCCTCGCGGTGGCGGAGGCGCGCTTTCGCGGCACGAAGTGGCCCGCATCGCCGAAAGGGTTCGCGTTCACTTGTCTGGGCCTTGTCGGGCTTGCCGACCCGCTGCGGCCATCAGTGCTGGAGGCCGTGAAAGAATGCCGCTCGGCTGGTATCCGCGTCATCATGATCACGGGAGACTATCCCGCGACGGCTCTGGCGATCGCCAATAAGGCTGGTTTCGCCGCCGACACCGTCGTCACCGGCGATGACCTTGAGGCGGTGAGCGATGCGGAACTGAACCGGCGGGTGGCCTCGGTCTCTGTATTCGCCCGTACCATGCCGGCGCAGAAGCTGCGGATTGTCCGCGCGCTCAAGGCGACGGGGGCCGTCGTCGCAATGACGGGCGACGGGGTCAACGATGCCCCCTCGCTCAAGGCCGCCGATATCGGCATCGCCATGGGCGGCCGCGGCACCGATGTGGCGCGGGAAGCCGCCGCGCTCGTCCTGCTCGACGATGATTTCGGCTCGATCGTCAAGACCGTCCGTCTCGGCCGGCGCATCTACGACAATCTGCGCAAGGCGATGGGCTATATCCTCGCCGTGCATGTGCCGATCGCCGGCCTGGCGCTGCTGCCACTGCTGACCGGCCTGCCCATCATCTTCTCGCCGATCCACATCGCCTTTCTCGAGATGATCATCGATCCCGTTTGCTCGTTGGTCTTCGAGGCGGAAAAGGAGGAGACGGACATCATGAGCCGGCCGCCGCGCGCGGCGACGAGCCGTCTGTTCTCGTCGGGGCTCGTGCTCTGGAGCCTGCTGCAGGGCGTTCTCGCCTTCGCAGCCGTTGCCGCACTCTATCTGCTGGCGCTGCGGCGCGGCATGCCGGCGGGGGATGTGCGTGCGCTCACCTTCGTGTCGCTCGTGCTGGCCAATCTGGGACTGGTGCTGGTCAACCGCTCCTTCGACAGCTCGGTGCGCGGGGCGCTCCGGTGGGACAATCGCGCGCTGTGGTGGGTGAGCGCCGTGGCCGGCGTCCTGCTGGGCACTGCCCTGGCATGGGCGCCGGCGCGCGATCTTTTTCGCTTCGGGCCGCTGCATGCCGATGATCTCGCCGTCGCGTTCGGCACCGCCATAGGTCTGGTTGTCGTCCTGGAGATCCTGAAGCGATCCTGGCGCGGGTGGCTGACGGCTTGAGTTTCGGGGCGAGGGGCACGTCAATCCTTGCTCGGGTCAGGGGAGGTGCTGCTGGCCCAGCGTTGCGACAGGCCGAAAGCGATCAAGGCAACCACGGTGAACCCCGCGCCGGCCAGAAAGGTCGCGGCCGGACCGTAGGCGTCCCACAAGCCGCCGGCGATGACGCTGGCGATCAGCATGGCGATGCCTCCGGCGAAGTTGAACACGCCGAACGCCGTCCCGCGAAGATCCTCCGGGGCGGTGTCGGCCACGAGGCTCGCGAAAAGCCCTTGCGTGAGCGCCATGTGCAGTCCCCAGAACACGACACCGATCATGACGAGTGAAATGGTCGAACCGAGCGCGAGTATGAGGTCGGCGACGATCAGGCAGACGATACCGACCGCGAGCAATCCACCTCTTCCGATCCGGTCGGAGAGCACGCCGGCCGGATAGGCGCCAAGTGCGTAGACGATGTTCATCACCACCATGACGGTGGGCACCAGCGCGATCGGCAGACCGACATTCTGGGAACGCAGGATAAGGAATGCCTCGGAGAACCGGGCAAGGGTAAGGATGGTGGCGACGCCGACCACGGCCCAGAACTGGCCGGACAGGCGTTTCGCATCCACGAGACGGAGCCTCGGCTTGGCGTCGGCTTCGTGCCGGACCGGTTCGCGGACGGCGAATATCATCACCGCGAGCGAGATGAAGGCCGGGACGACCGCGATCCAGAACACGAAGCGGAAATTGTCGGAGCTGAGCGACATCAGGACGATCGCGGCGAGCGGCCCGGCAAAGGCGCCGACCGTATCGAGCGCCTGACGCAGGCCGAAGCTCGCCCCCCGCACCTCCGCCGGCGCCAGATCGGCGATGAGCGCATCCCGAGGGGCATCGCGGACGCCCTTGCCGATACGATCGATGAATCGCGCCCCCACGACCCAGCCGACCGAGTCGGCCAGCGGGAAGATCGGCTTGGTGAAGGCGGCGAGGCCATATCCTAGGGCGGTCAGCAACTTGCGCTTGCCGAGCCAGTCGGACAGCGCGCCGGAGAATATCTTGGTGATGTTGGCGGTCGCTTCGGCGATGCCTTCGATGAAGCCGACCGTCAGCGTCGACGCGCCGAGCACGGTCACGAGATAGACCGGCAGCAGCGCATGGATCATCTCCGATGAGATGTCCATGAACATGCTGACGAAGCCGAGCGCCCAGATGCCAGACGGGAGCTTGGTGCTCGATCTAGACGTGGCAGGCGGTGTGTCTATTGCCATTTCCCAGGGACTCCGGAACGGGGCGTCTCGCGGCGCGAGTCTTATCGATACCATGTTTCGCGGAGTATTCCCCCAACGGGATATCGAGCTTCTGTAAGCTCCCAGACACCTCCGTCTGGTAGAATTGAGATTTCAGCAACGCTTGAACGAGGGAAGCGCTGCGGATGAAACCACTGAAACCCCTGGAACCAATGGAGCAAGGTTGAGCATGAGTCGTCTGCATAAAGAGAGGCACCTTGTCGGGCGAATTGGATGGCTGCGCGCCGCCGTGCTCGGCGCCAATGAC